>NZ_JAWPOX010000035.1:0-50289 GCF_033344475.1 Vibrio sp. 1288 | reverse complement strand
GGTGGCTACGACGGGATTCGAACCTGTGACCCCATCATTATGAGTGATGTGCTCTAACCAGCTGAGCTACGTAGCCAAAACCATATTTTTTGTTCTCAACGCTTTGTTGCCTTGTCGTTGGGAACGGCGCGCATTATGCGAAGTTGAGTGAGATCCGTCAACAGTTTTTTTTAATAAATTTCGGAAAAAACCTCGTTCGCTTCCTTTTTAAACAAAGAGGCGTGTTTATGATCTAAAACTGGAAATAAATTAGCTTGCAGTTGCGTAATTTATTTTTGTTCATTTACTTAAGGTATTAAAAAAGCCAGCTTAACAGCTGGCTTTTAGTGTAAATGAAGTGTTTAGAATTCATTCATTTAATTAAACATTGAAGCGGAAGTGTACAACATCGCCATCTTTTACGATGTAGTCTTTACCTTCTAGACGCCATTTACCTGCGTCTTTTGCGCCATTTTCACCATTGAATTGGATGAAATCGTCGTAACCAACTACTTCTGCACGAATAAAGCCTTTCTCGAAGTCAGTGTGGATCTTACCTGCCGCCTGAGGCGCAGTTGCACCAACAGGGATTGTCCAAGCACGTACTTCTTTAACACCTGCTGTGAAGTAGGTGTGTAGAGTCAGTAGTTCGTAACCAGAGCGAATTACACGGTTCAGGCCCGGCTCTTCGATCCCCATATCTGCTAGGAATTCTTCGCGATCTTCATCTTCTAGTTCAGATAGTTCAGATTCGATAGCTGCACATACAGGTACAACGACATTGTTTTCTTTTTCTGCGAACTCACGAACCGCATCTAGATATGGGTTATTTTCGAAGCCATCTTCGTTTACGTTTGCAATGTACATAGTTGGCTTCAGTGTTAGGAAGTTTAGATAGCCGATTGCTGCTAACTCTTCTTTAGATAGCTCAACTGTGCGTGCCATGCCGCCTTCAGTTAGTACTGGTAACAGTTTTTCTAGTACGGTTAGTTCAAATTTTGCGTCTTTATCGCCGCCTTTTGCCTTCTTCGCGTTACGTTGAATCGCTCGCTCACAAGAATCTAGATCAGCCATCGCAAGTTCAAGGTTGATCACTTCGATATCTTCAATAGGTGAAACTTTACCTGAAACATGAACAATGTTTTCGTTTTCAAAACAACGTACAACGTGGCCAATCGCGTCTGTTTCACGGATGTTAGCTAGGAATTTGTTACCTAAACCTTCACCACGTGATGCACCAGCAACAAGACCAGCGATGTCCACGAACTCCATCGTCGTTGGAAGAACTCTCTGTGGGTTAACGATCTTAGCTAGTGCGTCTAGACGTAGATCTGGCACAGGAACCACACCAGTGTTTGGTTCAATGGTACAGAACGGGAAGTTTGCTGCTTCGATACCCGCTTTAGTTAGTGCGTTGAACAGAGTTGATTTACCTACGTTAGGTAGACCAACGATGCCACATTTAAAACCCATGATAGTAACCTTATTCAGCTTTGAACGTGTGGAGGCGATTTTGTGCTTTAGATAGGCCATCCTTAATCAGGATATCTAGACAACGAACAGCCTCATCAGCTGCTGCATCTAAAAGCTCTTGCTCTTTAGCTGGCGCTTTACCTAATACAAAACCCGCCACTTTATCTTTGTGTCCCGGATGACCAATGCCAATACGAAGACGATAAAAATCTTTGTTATTGCCCAGTTTGCTAATGGTGTCACGCAGACCGTTGTGTCCACCGTGCCCCCCACCTTTTTTAAACTTAGCGACACCTGGCGGTAAGTCTAGCTCGTCATGAGCAACCATGATCTCTTCAGGTTTAATTTGATAAAATTTCGAAAGCGCTGCGATCGATTTACCTGATAGATTCATGAAGGTGGTTGGGATAAGCAAACGGAGATCCTGGCCATTGACCATAATGCGTCCTGTTAGACCAAAAAACTTTGGTTCGTTCTTCAGTGTAACGTTGTGAACGCGTGCTAATTCTTCTACAACCCAAGCGCCCGCATTGTGACGAGTTCTGGCGTATTCTGGTCCTGGATTAGCAAGACCAACAAGAAGTTTGATTTGTTGACTCAAGGTTAGGATCTCTCTGGAATCTCAAAAAGCGCAGTATGATAGCACAGAAAACTCGCGGTGGGCGACCAAGGGATTTTCTAGTTATCAGTACAAATAAAAAAACACCCCAAAGAGGGGTGCTTTTGAAATCAGTGTAACTGAAATGTTCGTATTAGTTGAACATTGCAGAGATTGACTCTTCGTTGCTGATACGACGAATCGCTTCAGCTAGCATGCGAGATAGGCTTAGTGTTGTCACTTTACCTGTTGCAGCCATCTCTTTAGACAGAGAGATAGAGTCAGTTACGATAACTTGGTCAAGAACTGAGTTCTTGATGTTATCCGCAGCGTTGCCTGAGAATACTGCGTGAGTAGCGTAAGCGAATACACGCTTAGCACCGCGCTCTTTTAGTGCTTCAGCTGCTTTACATAGTGTGCCACCTGTGTCGATCATGTCATCAACGATCACACAGTCACGACCTTCAACATCACCGATTAGGTTCATTACTTCAGAAACGTTTGCACGTGGACGACGCTTATCTACGATTGCGATGTCGATGTCGCCTAGTGCTTTTGCTGTTGCACGAGCACGAACAACGCCACCTAGGTCAGGAGATACCACTACAGGGTTATCTAGACCGCGAGCCTGCATATCTTCAAGTAGCACTGGCGTGCCGAAGATGTTGTCTACAGGTACATCGAAGAAGCCTTGAATTTGCTCTGCATGTAGGTCGATAGTTAGAACGCGGTCAACACCAACGTTAGATAGGAAATCAGCAACAACTTTTGCAGTAATTGGCACACGCGCAGAACGTACACGACGGTCTTGGCGAGCGTAGCCGAAGTAAGGGATAACTGCAGTGATACGGCCTGCTGAAGCACGGCGCATTGCATCAATCATAACAACCAATTCCATTAGGTTGTCGTTAGTCGGTGCACAAGTGGATTGAATGATGAAAACATCGCTACCACGAACATTCTCATTGATTTGAACTGCAACTTCGCCATCAGAAAAGCGAGAAACAGATGCATCACCAAGAGAGATGTAAAGACGATCAGCAATACGTTGGGCTAGTTCAGGTGTTGCGTTACCAGCAAATAGCTTCATATCAGGCACGGTGGAAACCTCGGGTTTGCGTCCAGTTTAAATAGGTCGGTGTGAGGCTGATTGGTATTCAGCCAAAGTCTCTTTTAATGGCGAAATATTGCGCCCTTGAGCGACAAATGCCGAGACTTTATCAGAGAGTTGTGCAAGGATAGTTTCTGCTTCAGATTTGCTCGAAAATTCAGCAAAAACGCAAGATCCTGTCCCCGTCAATCTTGACGGCGCGTATTGTAGCAGCCAAGAAAGTTGCTTATCAACCTCTGGGTAGAGCATTCGTACAATTTTTTCGCAATCGTTTACGCTTGGCGTATTTAAAAGTGTTTCTAGATCTCGTTTTGGGGTGTTTCGCGTTAGATCTGGATGACAAAAAACGTCGACGGTTGCGATAGATACATTCGGTCTGACGACTAAATACCACTTTTCTTCGGGATAAGCAGGAGAGAGTTTTTCACCAACACCTTCAGCAAAAGCTGCAAATCCGCGCACAAATACGGGCACGTCTGCGCCTAGTTTTAAACCTATTTCAGCCAGTTCGTCGTCAGTTAGATTCAGTTGCCATAAGTAATTCAGTGCCACTAATGCTGTAGCTGCATTCGATGAGCCCCCACCAATGCCTCCACCCATAGGCAGCACTTTCTGTAGCTCAATATGCGCGCCAAAAGGGCAGTTTGAGTAAGCTTGAAGCGCGGTTGCTGCTTTCCAAATTAAATTGTCTTGAAGAGGCACACCTTCTATCTCTGGAGAAATCGTAATATCACCAGAATGGTTCGCTTGAATGGTGAGCTCATCGCCGTGATCGACGAATTGGAATAAGGTTTGTAACTCGTGGTAGCCATTCTCTGTACGGCCGTTGATATATAGAAAGAGATTCAATTTCGCTGGTGATGGCCAGCGTGTTGAAAGTTCAATCATTGGGTGATGTTCCATTTTGTGATCACTAGATTTATTTTGACATCAGCTGTGGTGAGTTTCAGCTTATTTGGCAGAGGGAGAGACTGTTCATGCCATTGAACGTCGCCATATCGTTGATAAGCGATACTCCAATCATTTAAACCAATTTGTTTGTTTAACGCTTGCAGTGTATTGGTTGGAGACAGTTGGAATTTGTCGGCATCGGTCGGTAGACCTAATAGCCAGTCAGGCATGTGATCGACGGGCATCATCAACCCTGTAAGACGGTAAATCAGCTGGTTAGCACTGCGAGAAGAAAGGACCTGATCATCGTAAGTTTCTACTGTGGCGCCTTGTGGGGTGATGGTGAGCTTTAATGCCGTTTGTCCGAGAATCGTTGTTAAACGCAACTGGCTTAGTGCTGAAGAATGTTTCCAGTAGAAGTTTAAATTTTGTCTTTGGTCTGGGCCAATATAACCAAGTTTCCCCGTTGCTTGAAAATCTTGGATGGTTTCGAGTCGCTGCTCATGAGCTTGCCATTCAACGCTGGTAACACTTTCAGGAACGGATGAACAACCAGCGAGCAGTAAGCTCGACAAGAAAAAAAGAATAAAGGAGCGTAACGTCATGTTTGATGGCTTATTAATCAGTTTCATCGGGAATCGCTCACAACTATAGCATTGAAAAGTCGCACTTAGGAAAACAAATCCGGCTTACCCTTTCAATAAATGCGTGCTTACAGTAAAATTCTGGACCTATTTTATAACCTATCCCAGAGATACCACGTTAGATGTCCTTGCTTGCTATTGGAATTAATCACAATACAGCGTCTGTCGACTTGCGAGAGAAGGTGGCGTTTGGTCCGGATAAACTCGGCCCTGCACTCGAGCAACTTAGAGAGCACGAAGCGGTTAACGGCAGTGTGATTGTTTCAACCTGTAACCGAACTGAGTTGTACTGCGATGTTAAGCAAGGAGCGCGAAACAAGTTGATCGATTGGCTTGCTCAATTTCATCAAGTGAGCCGCGAAGATTTAATGCCGAGTTTGTATGTTCATGAAGAACAAGCTGCAATAAAGCATTTGATGCGCGTATCGTGCGGTCTTGACTCTCTGGTGTTGGGTGAGCCTCAAATTTTAGGGCAGGTAAAGCAAGCATTTTCTGACTCGCGAGATCATCAAGCCGTCGATGCCTCGATTGATAAACTGTTTCAAAAGACGTTCTCAGTCGCCAAACGGGTGAGAACAGAGACAGATATTGGTGGTAATGCCGTGTCCGTGGCTTATGCGGCATGTACACTGGCAAAACATATTTTTGAGTCGTTATCAGATTCAACCGTGCTTTTAGTTGGTGCGGGTGAGACGATTGAATTGGTCGCGAAGCATTTAGCGTCCAACGGTTGCACAAAAATGATTGTCGCGAACCGCACTAAAGAGCGCGCGCAAGGCTTAGCGGACCAATTTGGCGCAGAAGTGATCAGTTTGAACGAAATTCCTGAACATTTGGCGAAAGCGGATATTGTGATTAGCTCAACGGCGAGCCCATTGCCTATTATTGGCAAAGGTATGGTCGAAACGGCTCTAAAGCAGCGCCGACATCAACCTATCTTGTTAGTCGATATTGCGGTGCCGCGAGATGTAGAGTCGGAAGTCGGTGAACTGAACGACGCATATCTGTATTCTGTTGATGACTTGCAATCTATCATCGACAGCAACATTGAGCAGCGTAAAGTCGAAGCGATTCAAGCTGAAGCGATTGTTAGTGAAGAAAGCGCTGCGTTTATGACATGGTTGCGTTCACTGCAAGCCGTCGATAGTATTCGCGACTATCGCAAATCAGCCAACGAAATTCGTGAAGAGTTACTGAGCAAAAGTTTGCAATCTTTAGCGGCAGGCGCAGATCCGGAGAAAGTGCTGCGCGAGCTGAGTAATAAACTCACCAACAAACTGATTCACGCTCCAACTCGCGCATTGCAAAGTGCAGCAGAGCAAGGCGAACCAGCAAAATTAACGATTATCCGCCAAACACTTGGCTTGGATGATCTATAACTCACGCTTTTTATTAAGAAAACGACACTATGAAAGCCTCTATTCTGACTAAGCTAGAAACGCTAGTAGAACGTTACGAAGAAGTTCAACATCTTCTTGGTGATCCTGATGTAATTGGAAATCAGGACAAATTCCGTGCTCTATCAAGAGAGTACTCTCAGCTAGAAGAAGTAACCAAGTGCTTCCAAGCTTATCAACAAGCACAAGAAGATCTTGTCGCCGCTGAAGAGATGGCAAACGAAGACGACGAAGAAATGCGTGAAATGGCGCAAGAAGAAATCAAAGAAGCGAAAGCGACGATTGAGCGTCTTACTGATGAGTTACAGATTCTTCTTCTGCCAAAAGATCCGAACGATGATCGTAACTGTTTCCTAGAAATTCGTGCAGGTGCGGGTGGCGACGAAGCGGGTATCTTCGCGGGTGATCTATTCCGTATGTACAGCAAGTACGCAGAAAAGCGTGGCTGGCGCATCGAAGTCATGTCTTCAAA
Organism: Vibrio sp. 1288; assembly: GCF_033344475.1. Classification (NCBI taxonomy): domain Bacteria; kingdom Pseudomonadati; phylum Pseudomonadota; class Gammaproteobacteria; order Vibrionales; family Vibrionaceae; genus Vibrio; species Vibrio sp. 1288. The sequence continues at coordinate 43,724 of NZ_JAWPOX010000035.1, read as the reverse complement.
CGAGGCTGAGCACGGTGGTTACAAAGAGATGATCGCAAAAGTGAGCGGCGACGGTGCGTACGGCGTACTGAAGTTTGAGTCAGGCGGTCACCGTGTACAGCGTGTTCCAGCAACTGAATCTCAAGGCCGTGTGCATACTTCTGCTTGTACAGTAGCAGTAATGGCGGAAATCCCTGAAGCGGATCTGCCAGAAATCAAAGCAGCAGACCTGAAAATCGATACGTTCCGTGCATCTGGCGCGGGTGGTCAGCACGTTAACACCACGGATTCTGCAATCCGTATTACCCACTTACCAACGGGTACGGTAGTAGAGTGTCAGGATGAGCGTTCACAGCACAAGAACAAAGCGAAAGCAATGGCGGTTCTTGCTGCTCGTATCGTTCAAGCGGAAGAAGAGCGTCGTGCCGCAGAAGTGTCTGATACACGTCGTAACCTTCTAGGTTCTGGTGACCGTAGTGACCGTATTCGTACCTACAACTACCCACAAGGTCGTGTGTCTGATCACCGCATCAACCTGACCATCTACCGTTTGAACGAAGTGATGGAAGGTGACCTGCAGAGCTTGATTGATCCTGTGATTCAAGAGCACCAAGCAGACCAACTTGCGGCGCTCGCAGAGAACGGCTAATCGATGAGCCAAGTTCAATCGATTGAGCAAGCACTGAAAAGTGCGACGGCGAAACTGGCAGAAGGCGGCAAAGAGTCGCCTTCTCTCGATGCAGCTGTACTCCTTTGCCATGTCCTTGGCAAACCACGAACTTACCTGCTGACCTGGCCAGAAAAAGCGTTAGAAGCAGAGCAAAAATCTCAGTTTGACGCTCTACTTGAACGACGTTTAACTGGTGAACCCGTCGCTTATATTATTGGTGAGCGAGAGTTTTGGTCTTTACCGTTCAAAGTTTCTCCCTCTACCTTGATCCCAAGACCGGATACAGAACGTTTGGTCGAGGTTGCACTCGATAAGACCTACGAGCAAACTGGGCCTGTTTTAGATCTTGGAACGGGGACGGGAGCTATCGCCATCGCGCTTGCATCTGAAATGCCAAAACGTCAAGTGATGGGCGTAGATCTCAAACAAGAAGCGAAAGCACTTGCAGAGTACAATGCTGAGCAGCTAAACATCAAAAATGTGACCTTTGCTCAAGGCAGTTGGTTTGAGCCTATTACAGAAGGTACGAAGTTTGCTTTAATTGTCTCCAACCCGCCATATATTGATGAAAAAGATCCACATTTATCCCAAGGTGATGTGCGCTTTGAGCCAAAATCTGCATTAGTTGCTAAAGAGAATGGCTTAGCTGATATTCGTCATATCTCGGATCTTGCTCGTCAGTATCTTGAAGTGGGCGGTTGGCTGGCATTTGAACATGGTTATGATCAAGGTGAGGCGGTGCGTGAGATAATGCGTGGCTTTGGTTACCAACAGGTCGCTACGGAAAAAGATTATGGCGGTAACGATCGAGTAACGCTTGGTTGTCTGGCCAGTTAATCATGGAAGTCAGCAAACACTAACTAAAAAGAGAAGAAAAATGTACGTAGCTCTAAAACACATACACTTAGTGACGATCGCTCTCAGCGCGACGCTACTATCGATCCGATTCGTGTTAATGATGATGAACTCACCGAAGCGAAATAATCGCTTTTTGAAAGTGTTTCCCCACATCGTTGATACTGCATTGCTAGTGTCAGGTATCGCGCTTATTTTCATTACGGGTTTCATCCCGTTTACCGATGCCGCACCGTGGTTAACAAACAAAATCACCTGCGTACTGGCGTACATTGCGCTTGGATTCTTCTCATTGAAACTTGCGAAAAACAACCTACTGAAGATATTTGGCTTTTTCGGCGCATTAGGTTGGTTGGTCATGGCTGCAAACATTGCTGTGTCTAAGAGCCCTACGTTATTTGGATAGACGTCATGTTAGAGTTTTTTGACGAAGATTTTGACAATATACCGTTGGTGGAAGGTGCGCTTGAGCTAAACAAAGCGATTAACCCAGAAACCAAAGTACATTGGGCGAAACAAGAGTTAGAGCGTCTTTACAAAGATGCAGAAGCCACGCTTGTTCATGAAACCGATGAAGAGCAACGATTTGATGCATTCCTACGACTGTTTTTCCACGAGTGGGGATTCAAAGGCGACGAGCAGGAATACTTTATTTCGGACAACAGCTTCATCGATAAAGTGTTGGAGCGCAGAAAAGGTATTCCTGTGAGCTTAGGTTCGATTTTGTTATACCTAGGCAAAAAGCTGGGGTTCCCGTTGAAGGGAGTTACTTTCCCTACTCAGTTCCTGTTAAAAGTCGACTGGATGCATAAGAAGCCAGACTACATCAACCCATTTAATGGTGAGTATGTAGGTGAAAGGATTCTTCAAGCTTGGCTTATTGGCCAAGAAGGACCGCTAGCTCAGCTAAAGCCTGAACATTTTGAGGAAGCTGACAACCCAACAATTATTGGTCGCTGGTTGGCGTTGATTAAAAGTGCGATGTTGCGTGAAGAGCATTATACGCTGGCATTACGTTGTACAAATCTTGCTCTAACATTTGTGCCAGATGACCCATACGAAATTCGTGACCGTGGTTTTATTTTCCAACAGCTAGAGTGCCCTCAAGTAGCGGTATCAGATTTTCAGTACTTTATTGACCAATGCCCTGACGATCCGGCTTCCGAGCTACTAAAATCACAAGTTAATGTGATGAGTGAAACGCACGTCACACTTCACTAATTTTATCGATGTGCCGAACTGTGGCGTATCGTGGACAGAAAAAGAGAATCAAAATGGAACAGAAAATCGTTAATATCGGCGACATTCAGGTTGCTAACGACAAGCCATTCACCCTATTTGCAGGTATGAACGTTCTTGAGTCTCGTGATCTTGCGATGCAGATCTGTGAGCACTACGTAAAAGTAACGGAAAAACTTGGTATTCCTTACGTATTTAAGGCGTCGTTTGACAAAGCAAACCGCAGTTCTGTTCATTCATACCGTGGTCCAGGTCTGGAAGAAGGTATGAAAATCTTTCAGGAGCTGAAAGACACTTTTGGTGTAAAGATCATCACGGACGTTCACACTGAAGCACAAGCTCAACCTGTCGCTGACGTGGTAGACGTTATTCAGCTTCCTGCATTCCTAGCTCGTCAAACTGACCTTGTTGAAGCTATGGCTAAAACAGGTGCGGTTATCAACGTGAAGAAACCTCAATTTATGAGCCCTGGTCAAGTGGGTAACATCGTTGAGAAGTTCGCAGAATGCGGTAACGACAAGATCATCCTATGTGAGCGCGGTTCTTGCCACGGTTACGATAACCTAGTTGTAGACATGCTTGGTTTTGGTGTGATGAAAAATGCTTCGAAAGGTAGCCCAATCATCTTTGACGTAACGCACTCACTACAAATGCGTGACCCATCAGGCGCAGCATCTGGCGGCCGTCGTGAGCAGACAGTTGAGCTTGCTAAAGCGGGTCTAGCGACAGGCATCGCAGGTCTATTTATCGAAGCGCACCCAAACCCAGACCAAGCGCGTTGTGATGGCCCATCTGCACTGCCTCTAGACAAGTTAGAGCCATTCTTAGCACAAATGAAATCGCTTGATGATCTGATCAAGAGCTTTGCAGATATAGATATCAAGTAAACGCCAGATGACTGGTGGTAACAAATACTATAGCCAACCGATGTTGGCTATTTTTTTATCTGAAAAGCCGTGAATTCTCAAACTTGTTACTGATGAATTTGTTATTGCTAAACAATGCATCATAATTATTAAATCAATGTGTTAGGGTGCACGTGGTTTTCAAATAGATCCAATGCTTAAAATGTGCGTCAGTAATCCCAATAAGAAAAAGGTAAATAAATGAATCAGCGTCTGATGATCAAAACTGTTTTGAGTGCCGCTATCTTGGCCTCGTTAGCTGGGTGTGCTACGCAACCTGTACCAGATTGGAATGCCGATACAACCTATAAATTGACCGTATTGCACACTAACGATCATCATGGTCGCTTTTGGCAAAATCGATACGGTGAATATGGCATGGCGGCGCGTAAAACGTTAATCGATGATTTGCGCGAAGAAATACAGGCTGAGGGGGGGAGCGTGTTATTGCTTTCTGGTGGTGACATCAACACAGGAGTACCTGAGTCTGATTTACAAGATGCCGAGCCGGATTTCAAAGGCATGAGCAAAATTGGTTACGATGCGATGGCTCTAGGTAATCATGAGTTTGATAATCCATTGGACGTGCTATTCAAGCAGCAAGAGTGGGCAAACTTTCCGATGTTGTCTGCCAATATTTACGATAAAAATACTGGCAAGCGTTTATTCCAACCATATGCGATGTTTAAAAAGCAGGGCATTAAAATTGCGGTCATTGGCCTTACAACCGAAGACACAGCGAAACTTGGCAACCCTGAATTCATTGAACAAATTGACTTCCGTGACCCAAAAGAAGAAGCCAAGAAGCTGATTGCAGAACTGAAAGAAACAGAGTATCCAGATCTGATTTTTGCTGTCACGCATATGGGACACTATGAAAATGGTAATAGAGGCATCAATGCTCCTGGCGATGTGGCGTTAGCTCGTTATTTGAATGACGGCGATCTCGACATGATCGTTGGAGGACACTCACAAGAACCTGTGTGCATGGAAGGTCCAAACGTTATCAAAAAGAACTTTAAACCAGGTGATGAATGTCAGCCCGATAAACAAAATGGTACCTTTATTGTTCAGGCACATGAGTGGGGGAAATATGTGGGACGCGCCGATTACGAGTTTCGTAATGGCGAACTCTCGATGGTGAGCTACGATCTAATCCCTGTAAACTTGAAAAAGAAAGTTAAAGTTGATGGTCAGTCGCAACGAGTCTTGATCCAAGATGAGATTAAACAAGACGAAATGATGCTTGAGTTTCTTCGTCCTTATCAAGAAAAAGGTCAGGGCAAACTAAACGTGAAGATTGCAGAATCTAACGGTAAGCTTGAGGGTGACCGCAATGTGGTTCGTTACCAGCAAACAAACTTAGGTCGATTAATTGCAACGGCTCACATGGAACGTGCGAAAGCAGATTTCGCCGTAATGAATTCTGGCGGCGTTCGCGATTCGATTGCAGCAGGTGAGATTACCTACAAAGATGTGCTGACTGTTCAGCCATTTGGCAATATGGTCTCTTACGTTGATATGACGGGCAAAGAAGTATTGGATTACCTAAATGTCGTTGCAACTAAACCTGTCGACTCTGGAGCTTACGCGCAGTTTGCCGGCATTGCGATGAGTATCAATAATGGTGAGGTAACCAATGTGTTCATTGGTAATAAGCAACTTCGCTTAGATGGTAATTACCGCTTTACCGTACCAAGCTATAATGCTGCTGGTGGAGATGGTTACCCTAAAATCGACGATCATCCAGGGTATGTAAATACAGGTTTTACCGATGCTGAGGTTTTGAAGGATTATTTAGAAACACATAGCCCTATTGATGTTAATGAGTATGCCCCTTCAGGTGAAATCACGTATTTAGTTGATACGGCGATTGATCAGTAACCCAACAGAGAAAAAGCGATTGACTCAAACTCGCTGATATCATTAACTAAAAGCGCAGATCCAATTCAATCTGCGCTTTTTGTTTTTATGAGGAGAATCTTGATGACTCCGGCCATTAATCTTGCGAAAAAGAAAAAAATTCCACACACGATTCATCAGTATGAGCATGACCCTAGAGCCGATAGTTATGGCTTGGAGGCTGCTGAAGTACTGGGGCAGGATCCGAAAACAGTATTTAAAACCTTGCTGTTCTGCTTGAACGGGGAGCCAAAGAACCTTGCGGTTGCGATTATCCCTGTTGATCAAAAGCTGAACCTAAAACTGGCGGCGAAAGCAGCGAAGGGCAAAAAGGCCGATATGGCTGATCCGGAAATCGCCCAAAAGACCACAGGTTATGTCGTTGGTGGAATTAGCCCACTAGGGCAGAAGAAAGCCTTACCTACTTTTTTGCACGAAAGCGCAGCAGAGCAAGACAAAATCTGTGTGAGTGCTGGTAAACGTGGTTTAGAAATTGAGTTAGCCCCGAGAGATTTGCTGAGCTTAACTCGTGGTCAGTTTGCACCTCTTTGTTTGTAAACTCATGACAAATAAAAAGGACGCTCATGAGCGTCCTTTTTTGATCTTGCCTGTGTCAGTGAAGTGTTACTTCTTCAGACTCAATGTACCACCAGTGCGTTTAGCTGGTTTGCTTGGTTTCGCGGCATTTGGATTCATGTAATGCTGCTTAGGCTTACTCGGTGATTGAGGCTTGTTTGCTGAATGCGTATTGCTCGATGCACCTGGTTTACGGTGCGATTTACCATGCTCGCCTTGCGGTCTGCTGCGTTCACCTTGTGGTTTCGCTTTGTAATGTTCTTTAGCTGGACGTCCGCCTTCATCATCACGCTGACGACGCTTTTGTTGACCTTTTTTCGAGTTTGGTGCATGACGGAACTCATCAGCATTGTTACCGCGGAAAGTTCGTGTCTTCTGGTTACGACGAGCAGTAGAATCTTGGTTTTCTTCACGGCTATCAAACAGCTTCGCGTCGGTCGCTTTACGAATGTTGCGACCTCTAGAGTCTGTTTTTGATGCTTCTTCTGTACCTACAGAGCCTTCACACATTGCTAGGATCTCTGCCACTTCTTCGTCACTTAGGTAACGCCATTTTCCATTCGGAATACCATCAAGAGAGATATTCATGATGCGTACGCGACGCAGCTTGAATACTTCATAGCCCAGCGCTTCACACATGCGACGGATCTGACGGTTAAGTCCTTGAGTGAGCACAATACGGAAAGAGAATTTAGTTTCTTTCGTTACCTTACAAGGTAGGGTGACTGTGTCGAGAATCTTAACGCCACTCGACATCTGTTTGAGAAACTCTCCTGTAATTGGCTTGTCCACGCGTACGACGTACTCTTTTTCGTGGTTGTTGCCTGCGCGAAGGATTTTGTTCACGATGTCGCCATCGTTGGTCAAAAAGATCAGACCATCAGAGGGTTTGTCTAAGCGGCCGATCGGAAAGATACGTTTTTGGTGGCCGATGAAATCAACGATGTTTCCAGGGACGTCTCTCTCAGTTGTACAGGTGATGCCTGTTGGTTTATTGAGAGCGATATAAATCGGCTTCTCTTTTGCTGCCACTGGATTACCATCCACACAAACATCATCACCAGGTAGCACTTTTGTCCCCATTTCAGGTTTGTTGCCATTAATGGTGACACGGCCTTGCTCAATCAGTCTGTCTGCTTCACGGCGTGAGCAAAACCCCGTTTCACTGATGAATTTATTTAATCGTTTAGCGTTGTCTTGTGACATTTTTGTCTCCTAACGTTTCACAACGGCGAATGAAGCTCGCTTCCTTTAAGGGGAAGGAAGAATAAGGGCGGGCATTCTAGCATTAGGGTGAAATTTAGCCTAACCGTTTTTGGTGACGTTCGCGGGTTTCTAATTTCTTTTCCGCACTTTTTCTAAGTAGGACGTAAACGGCTCCAGTTCCACCGTGAAAGCGTTGCGCACTATGGACGCATTGGACTTCCTTTATTTGTCGTAGCCAACTGCTAACAAAGCTTTTCATCATTGCAGGTGGATTTGAGCGTTCTCCTCGACCATGGACGATAACGACCGTTCTAATGTCCATTGATAGGCATTGCTTTAAAAACGTCACGACTTCATCGCGTGCTTCTTTCAATGTTTTACGGTGCAAATCCAAGCGAGCTTGGATTGGATACTTACCAAGGCGAAGTTTGCGGTAAACCCCGTCCTGTACACCATCACGTTTGAACTCAACAAAGTCCTCTGGCTTGAGCATTTCAGCGTGATCAAGTGATAGGTATTCTGGGTCATCTTCCGTTAACCAGATTGCTGCTTCGCGTTTTGCGAGCTGTGCTTCTGTTACTTGGTGTACTTTTTTGTGTTCGGTGGTGTCTTGAGTGATTGGCTTTACATCGCCCATCATCTGTTGAAATAGATCAAAATCGTCGTCGTGAGACATAGCAGTAATCTCATTAAGAACAGGGAAGAATAATAGGATTATATCAATGACTGGTGCATTGAGATCAAATAAAAAACCGGAGTAGGCAAGTAACCGACTCCGGTGCAAAGCGTTTCTAGAGCTAAGCGAGATCTAGTGAGGAGATTTGTCGTTCATGATCTTGTATATGAAGAAACCGCCGTAAAATAACATCAGACCAATTGCCCCAAAAATTACTATCATTGACGATAGACCCACTGCATTACCAAATAGGAGATCAAGCCAAAAGTCCATACGTTTCCTCCAAGATGTTCCCGACAGGAATAAACTAAATGGCGGTGTCTTGTTGCACACTGATCTGGATCAATTATGTTGCTAAGGTTAATAAACTGTATTTTGTTGTGAGTTATCAGTCACATTTTACGTGCTAGTGTTCAGTTATTCATCAAACGAATTAAGACCTAAGGTTTTTTTGTAAAAAGCACTTGCGCCACAGTTCAGAATCCGTAATATACGCATTCGTTGACGGGGACAATTCCTCAGTTAAACATCTCGGTGAATAGCGCAGCTTGGTAGCGCATCTGGTTTGGGACCAGAGGGTCGGGGGTTCGAATCCCTCTTCACCGACCACTTTCAGAAAGCCTGCTCAATGAGCAGGCTTTCGTCGTTTTTAGTGCTAGTAATTTTAGACTTCAATAGTATCGAACCAAATGGGGTTCGCTTGAAGTTAGAACATGGCTCTTCATCGACACATATTGAGAGGAAGGCTCTACAGAAATGTAGGGCCTTTTCATTTTTTAGAGCGAGTAAATTTATTACTTGATGTCACACGAGATAGTATTGATAGGAGTTTCAGAAGTAGTGAAACAGACATAAGCGGCCTTTGGGTGATTTGGCCCAATCTTGACGTAACCCGCTTTTAAATCGTCTTCATCAAACGTTACTGAGTGAGATTTGCTTGTATTTCCATCATAGTAAACCGCTTCAAAGCCTTGGTTCATCATATGTGCAACGCGATTTCGAGTGTGGGCTGTTGAAAACGTGATGTTCGCGCAACGCATCATTGGTTTTTCGGTAATAAGAAATTGACCACTCTCTTTATCTAAAACACCGCCTTTTACTTCCGGAGTTATATCAATAGCTTGAAAAGCTTCTACGTTGCATGGCGGTTTAGCATAAGACAGCGAAGAAGTGAGCATAATTCCAATCGTGTATAGGAATAAATATTTAAATTTCATATGAGTTGTTTTGTATCCACTTAGCTTAACGGCGTTTTATAAGAAAGTTTGAATGAATTTTAAATGGTTGTATTTAAATAATTGTATTTAAATGGCATTTTTCAAACAATCACTAGATATCACAATTTGCTTGGCGCGTCTTACCCAGTGGTTTGATGTTAAATCCCCGATTTTTAAGCAGTTCAATCAGGTTATCTTTACCTACTAAATGCAAGCCACCAACAACAACGGTGTAACGACCCGATTGCTGAGGTAGAACACTGCCAGTGTCGAGTTTTTTAGCCCAATCTCGATTACGCTCGTATAAAAAGGCTTGGTTAAACTCTTCTGTTGTATGATCGGTCAAAGAGGCTTCGACCAACATGCTACCATCACCACTCTTCCAACTCTCTATCAAGCATTGAACCAACTCTTCTCCGCCATCATATTCTTCAATTGATGAGAGAAGTATCTCTTTACCGCCTTCTGATTGACCTGCGATTAAATCGATTTGGAATTGCACGGACTCCAGTGGAATGACCGGGATTTGCTTTTTATCAGCGAGTCCTATTAAGTGCATGTCGACCCCTTTATCAGAGACATACCCCAGTTTGTTGACTAAAGCGAGTTGGATGGTGAATGCCGCCATCCAAGGTGGGGAATTTAGGAGTTGAGTTTCTGGCAAACCTAAATCTTGGGCAATTTCAATTAAGTGGCGACGTTGAGCTCTGTCTAAAACATCTTTAGAAAGAATGGTTGTTTGTGGGTAAACCAAGCCTTCAGAATTCCTGACGTCTGCTTCAATAATCAACCCTGCGCTTTGGCTTAAATGCTGGATGACCGTTCTAGGGAGTGGGTACATCGTTTTATCCCCCACATGTACCGAGCCAATAATCATAAGTTCGGTTTCCCCTTTTTTCGCTAACCAATGCTGTGGCTCTGCATAAGAGGAAAAAGGAGTCAAAGTAACAAGTAGAGATGATATGAGCGTCAAGAGACGAAACATAGAATGGTCCTCAGATAAGATACCTTTAAACTTTATACGCAAAATAGCGTGAGGTTAAGTGCAATTTCTCCAGTGGGGTATTCGACAAAATCGTCATTTCTAAAAATATTGACGAGTTTTGACGACGAATAAATGAGAGTCACTTCACGAAAGGTAAATAGGTAATTCGCTTACTAATGGTTCACAAAATAATTAGGCGTGATCCAAATCTTACAAAATCAGTCGTAACTCATGAATATAAGTGACCTAGATCGCAGCAAACTCGTCAAAACAAGTTGTTCGATTTTGACGTGTATTGTAACTCCATGAAAATTAGGTTTTTATTGTTTTTGCTGAGTGTCATTTTTTGAGCTGGATCACTTCCTATTTCTATTTATTTTACGCTTAGAAATAACAGGTTGTATGTTGAATGTAACGGTTAGGTACCTCGCATTTGAGGGGCCGAGATTTTTATCATTGTCGTTTTGAACCACTGACTTTTTTGGGGAAGTAAGATGTTTAAACCTAGTCTGATTGCTGTTTCTGTTATCACTACATTAGCAGGTTGCTCTGCGCTGCAAAGCTCTGAACAACAATTTGTAAATTCGTTGGCTAATAATCTTGATATTCAATACCAAGTGTTGACTAACCACGGTGCAAACGAAGGTCTTGCTTGTCAGGACTTAGGGGCTGAGTGGGCGTCTTGTAACAAGGTAAACATGACGCTGGTTAACCAAGGTGAAGCGGTTGACTCAAGAGATTGGGCTATTTACTTCCATAGCATTCGTCTGATTCTGGATGTTGAAAACGAACAGTTTAAAATCTCTCGCGTAACGGGTGATCTACACAAACTAGAACCAACAGATAAGTTTGATGGTTTTGCTGCGGGTGAAGAGGTTGTGCTTCCTCTTGTTGCTGAATACTGGCAGCTATTTGAAACTGACTTCATGCCAGGCGCTTTCGTTGCTGCACCAAATGCAGAGCCTAAGATGATCGCTTCTCTTAACACAGAAGACGTTGCATCTTTCGTGACTGGCCTTGAGGGTAACAACCTAAAACGTACGCCAGATGACAACAACGTATTTGCGAGCGCTGTGTCTCGTTTCGAGAAGAACGAAGATCTAGCAAAACAAGACGTATCAACCACGTTACTACCAACGCCAATGTCTGTTGAAGCAGGTAAAGGTACGGTAGATATCGCGGCGGGTATTGCGCTGCCTAAAGACGCATTCGATGCGGCTCAATACGCAGCAATTCAAGGTCGTGCAGAAGTGGTAGGTGTGGATGTTCGTGGTGATCTTCCTGTAAGCATCACTGTTGTTCCTGCAGACTTCACCGGTGAATTGGCAAAATCTGGTGCTTACGAAATGAGCATCAAAGGCGACGGTATTGCGATTAAAGCGTTTGACCAAGCAGGTGCTTTCTACGCAGTACAATCTATCTTTGGCCTGGTAGATAGCCAAAATGCTGATTCTCTACCACAACTGTCTATTAAAGATGCGCCGCGTTTTGATTACCGTGGTGTGATGGTGGACGTGGCTCGTAACTTCCACTCTAAAGACGCGATTCTTGCAACGCTTGACCAAATGGCCGCGTACAAGATGAACAAACTACACCTTCACCTAACGGATGATGAAGGCTGGCGTTTAGAAATCCCGGGTCTGCCAGAGCTGACTGAAGTGGGTGCTAACCGTTGTTTCGATTTGGAAGAGAAAAGCTGTTTACTGCCTCAGCTTGGCTCAGGTGCAACGACAGACAACTTTGGTTCTGGCTTCTTCAGCAAAGCAGACTACGTGGACATCTTGAAGTACGCGAAAGCGCGTAACATCGAAGTGATTCCTGAAATTGATATGCCAGCGCACGCTCGTGCAGCAGTGGTATCAATGGAAGCACGTTACGACCGTCTAATGGAAGAAGGTAAAGAAGCAGAAGCGAACGAGTACCGCCTGATGGATCCTCAAGATACATCGAACGTAACGACGGTTCAGTTCTACAACAAGCAAAGCTTCATCAACCCATGTATGGAATCTTCAACTCGCTTTGTTGATAAAGTGATTTCAGAAGTAGCAGCAATGCACCAAGAAGCGGGCACGCCGCTAACAACATGGCACTTTGGTGGTGACGAAGCGAAGAACATCAAGCTAGGCGCTGGTCTGCAAGACATCAACGCAGAAGACAAAGTAAGCTGGAAGGGTAACATTGATTTGTCTAAGCAAGACAAGCCATTCGCACAGTCACCACAATGTCAGACGTTAATTGCAGACGGTACGGTAAGCGATTTTGCTCATCTACCAAGCCACTTTGCAGAAGAAGTGTCGAAGATGGTGGCAGAGAAAGGCATTCCAAACTTCCAAGCTTGGCAAGATGGCCTTAAGTACAGTGAAGGTGAGAAAGCGTTCGCAACAGAAAACACGCGTGTTAACTTCTGGGACGTTCTTTACTGGGGTGGCACATCATCAGTGTACGAATGGTCTAAGAAAGGTTACGACGTTATCGTTTCTAACCCAGACTACGTATACATGGACATGCCGTACGAAGTTGACCCGAAAGAGCGTGGTTACTACTGGGCAACGCGTGCAACAGATACTCGTAAGATGTTTGGTTTTGCACCAGAGAACATGCCTCAGAACGCAGAAACCTCTGTAGACCGCGATGGTAACGGCTTCACTGGTAAAGGTGCAATCGAAGCGAAACCTTTCTATGGTCTATCAGCACAGCTGTGGTCTGAGACAGTACGTAACGACGAGCAATACGAGTACATGGTATTCCCTCGCGTACTAGCAGCCGCTGAGCGTGCATGGCACCGTGCTGATTGGGAAAACGACTACAAAGTGGGTGTTGAATACTCGCAAAACTCTAACCTAGTAGACAAAGTCGCGCTAAACCAAGACTACAACCGCTTTGCGAACGTACTTGGCCAACGTGAACTGGCTAAGCTAGAAAAATCAGGTATCGACTACCGCCTGCCTGTACCAGGTGCGAAAGTAGAAGATGGCAAGCTAGCAATGAACGTTCAGTTCCCAGGGGTGACGCTTCAATACTCTCTAGACGGCAAGAACTGGCTAACTTACGCAGATAATGCTCGTCCAAATGTGAAAGGTGAAGTGTTTATCCGTTCCGTGTCAGCAACCGGTGAGAAAGCAAGTCGAGTGACCAGCGTGAAATAACTCAATTCTTGTAAGTTAATTTTTTGGCAAAGCCTCAACATCATGTTGGGGCTTTCTTTATTTTTTGAGGAAATTAAGCGTGATCGATGTCTAATTATTTTTCATTGATAAATAAGTTTTGGGTTGTAATGGTCAAGGTTATTGTGAACTGGATCGACTTAATCTGCTAAATATCAATAAATTATCTGTTTACGATCACACTTTTATTTTTTGAATAATTTTATAAAAATACGATAAGTACCTGTATTTTCCATGTTTTTATCAGGGTTTTTGAGCGTCGGTTTGAACAAGATCACTTTTTAAAATGTTTTATTTTCCATCGCGAATTAATTGAAACAATATTGCGAACGCCAAGGAGGCACATTCCAAAGTTTGCGATAAAAGGGAAGAGATGCCCTCTAAAACTATCGCATAACGTGAATAAATAAAGGCAGTAATTATGAAAAACATTTTTGCACTGAGTGCTCTTTCTCTCGCTTTCGCTTCTAGCGCTTTTGCTGGTTCTTCTTACGTAACAGGTAATGTTCAATTCCACGATGATGGTCGAATTCATGGTTCGGACGTTACGTCTACACTGGAAGCTGGTCATACTTTTGATAACCAATTCGGCGGCTTTACGGTTTACACCGAATTTGATGGTATTCAGTTGGGTAAACTGGAAACAGAAAACGGTGGCGCAGGTAACACAACACCAGCAATCACTGTGGGTGGTGAGCAGTCATTTAATATTACCGATCATTTATGGGTTGCCGCGGGTTACCAACACCTGTTCTCTGCTGGCGAGAATGTACAGTACCGTCCATTGGTTAAGATCGGTTACAACTTCGATAACGGCATCTCCTTAAGTAACCGTACTCGTGCGCACATTGATGCGACAGACGCAGATGCGGATACAGATTACCGCATGGACAACCGCATCGGTTACGTGATGAATGAGGATGTGACGCTAAGCTACAACAACGTCTACATGATTGAAGCGGAAACCATGGACCACGAGCTTCGTGCAACGTGGACTCGTAAAGGTGTTCAACCTTACTTTGAGTTCCGTAGTCAAGCACACGGTGCAGAAAACGCGAGTGGTGACAGCCTAGTGAATAACGCTTTTGTATTTGGTGCCTCTTACGGCTTCTAATTTTATATTTGTCTTAACTGTCCATTAAGAAAAAGCCCAGCGGTTTATCTCGCTGGGCTTTGTTTTTATTGGTCGTTGCCTTCGTGGTGGCTATATTCGAACACTTGGCCTTTTTCGTTAAAGGCGTAAACGGTGTAGCTGTCTTTTTTGTCGCCATATTCCATACCAGGGGAGCCCATTGGCATGCCCGGTACTGATAGGCCTTTTGCGTTACGTGGTGGATTTTTCAAAAACGCTTTAATGTCTTCGGCTGGAATGTGACCTTCAAACAGATAGCCGTTGATCTCTGCCGTGTGGCAAGAGTAAAGCTGTTCATTCTTGATGCCTAGATCGCGTTTGATGGCGTTCATGTCATCGTGCAATTTTTCTTCGACCGTAAAGCCGTTCTCTTCCATGTGTTTTGTCCATTCTCCACAACAGCCACAGTATGGTGATTTATGGTTAATGACATCGGCTGCCAATACGTTGGCGGACACGGTCGCAAGCATTGCAAAGGTCAATAGTTTCAACTTCATAATACCCTCAAAAAGAAGTGGTTATTTTACTGAAAACAGTCGTAGTCGATTTGCATTACTAACGACAGTAATTGAAGACAGTGCCATTGCCGCTCCTGCGACAACAGGACTGAGCAAAAATCCAAACGCTGGGTAAAGCACACCAGCGGCAACTGGAATACCCAACGAGTTGTAAACAAAGGCACCAAATAGGTTTTGCTTCATGTTCTTAAGTGTAGCGCGAGAGAGTTCAATCGCATGTACTACCGCCATTGGTGATGTGTTCAGGATGGTCATTTGCGAACTTTCAATGGCGACATCACTGCCGCTACCCATGGCAATACCTAGGTTGGATAACGCGAGAGCAGGGGCGTCGTTAATGCCATCCCCCACCATTGCCACGACATGTCCTTGAGATTGAAGTTGCTCAATGTGCTGAGCTTTCTCATCTGGCATTACTTGGGCAATCACTTCATCAATACCAAGTTCTTGGCCGATAGCATTGGCAACGTGTTGGTTATCGCCCGTCAGCATTACCGTTTTGATGCCTTGCGATTTTAATGCAGAGAGCGCTTGCTTCGCATCTGATTTGATCGGGTCGGCAATGGCGATCAGACCGATCAGTTCGCCGTTCAATGCCACAGCTACCGGAGTCCACGCATTTTTTGCGCATTCATCGATGGCAGGTTTTAGTGCGCTGGTCTCGACGTTTTCTGCTTGCATAAATTGAAGCGAACCGATGAGTAGCGGTTTATCTTGATACGTCGCCAAAATGCCGCGTCCGCGAACGTTCTCAAACTTGTCTAATGAGACGTCTTTTGCGTCGTGTCGTTTGGCGTAATCACATACCGCTTTTGCCAGTGGGTGCTCAGACTGACGCTCTGCCGCATACGCTAAAGCCAATAGATCTTCTTGGCTGGTGGCGTGAGTAAACACTTGCTGAACGCTAGGTTTACCTTGGGTAAGCGTGCCAGTTTTGTCGAATACAACCGTGTCGACTTTGCTTGCCAATTGAAGGGCGTCGGCGTCTTTGATCAGAATGCCGAGCTCTGCGGCTTTACCCACTCCCACCGTGACAGAAAGTGGGGTTGCTAAGCCTAGGGCGCAAGGGCAGGCGATGATCAGGACGGTTGTGGTGACCACCAGCATATAACTCGCTTTTGGCTCTGGGCCAACGGCAAACCAAACGAGCGCGGCCAGTATTGCTATGCCAACAACGACAGGGACAAACACCGATGAAATCTGGTCTGCCAGTTTCGCGATGGCAGGCTTACTGCTTTGCGCTGTGCGCACCATGCGGATGATACGAGCCAGTATGGTATTTGCGCCAATGCCCGTTGCCTCAATGACTAATCCACCATCGGTATTTAATGTCCCAGCAGACACTTGAGCCTCTTGCGCTTTTAACACTGGTACTGGTTCACCAGTGAGCATCGACTCATCAATGTATGATTCACCTTGAATCACAACACCATCAACAGGCACTTTCTCGCCTGGTTTGATACGCAGTTTCATGCCTAGCGTGATTTGCTCAACCGCGATTTGTTGGTCGCCTTGTTCCGTGATTACCGTAGCTTGCTGAGGTTGCAGGTTAATCAGAGCTTGTAAGGAACGTGTTGTGTTTGCTTTGGCTTTTGCTTCTATATAGTGCCCAAGAGAAATTAAGCCGATGATCATTGCACTCGCTTCAAAGTACACGTGGCGTGAAGCAAGAGGGAACCAGTCTGGGAAAATCACCACAAGCATCGAATAGAACCACGCTGCGCCAGTACCGAGCGCGACTAACGTGTCCATGGTGGCGCGCTTGTGAGTAGCTGCTAACCAAGCGTTACTGAAGAAGTGTTTCCCTGCTGTGGCAAGAAGGAGTAAACATACGATACCGATCGCGCCCCAAGCTAATTGGTCGTTGGTGTTGCGAATCATCATATTGCCGCCAGCAACGCCCCAAATCATTAAAGGGGCACCGACGACAAGGCCAGCAATAGCATCCAGTTTAAAGCGTTTTTGTTGCTGACGTTGTTGCTGTGCTTGCTTTTCTTGCTGGGTTGCGGCGTCTTGTAGGATCTCTGCTTGGTAACCGGCTTGTTTTACCGATTCAACAATTGCGTTAAGGAGGTCATCAGAGTCTTGGCTTGCGAATACTAGTGCGCTTTGTTCTGCGAGGTTGACCTGTGCTTTCTCAACGCCTTCTACGTTAGTAAGTGCTTTCTCTACTGAAGAGACGCAACTCGCACACGTCATGCCTTGAATCAGCATTTGCAATTGAATACTCGCTGGTGGCACCTGCGTATCTTTAATATTGCTTTGCTTTTCTACCTGTTCGGTCTCTGGTGAGCTTTCGTTCTCTACTTCAACAGAATCAAGGTTGGCGGTATAGCCGAGTGTTGCTATTAAGTCGATCACTTGTTGCTCGGAGAGGAGGGTATGAATCTCTAAGTGCGTTGTTGAAGCCTCAAAAGAAATAACGTCTTGATTAGATTCTAATAAAGATGAAAGTTTTTTGACGCAGCCGCCACAGCTTAAGCCTGAAAGGTTTAGTTCGTAGTGATTTCCTGCTTGGTAACCAAGAGATTCAATCGACGAGACGAGCTCTTTAAGAGAAGACTCGGTTTTGACCTCTACTTGCGTCGGGGACAAATTGAGGATCTCCACATCGTGATTCGCATGTAAAGCATTCTCAACTTTTCTCGCACAGCCCATGCAGTTGAGCCCTGATAAAGGTATAACTAACTGATACATAATCTGCACCTCAATAGTAGTGATGCTATGAGCTTAAACCTTCCTGCAAGGGTAAGGTCAATACCCATTTGCTACTCACAACAATTTCGTCAAAATCTCTCGAATCCCACAAGTGCATGGTCATTTTACTTGCGAGTGATCTCAAGGTTTTTTCTCTTTGAATATAAAGTTCCGTTAAAACACCTAAAAGATGAATGAAGTCGCTCACGTTTTTTAGATGCTCTCAATGTCAGTTCAGTGTCAAAACGTACTTTTAACGTTTTTTATTTTTTATGTTTGATGTTAACTAATTGTTTTTTAATGATTTATTTTATTTTTGATCTTCTCATTTTGAAGTCGCTCAGATTGCTGTAGGGAAAGTTTTTTAGTGCGAAAAAAGTTTGTCATATTTGCCTCGTCCAAACACTGTTTCAAGTTCCTGCCATGTCCTAGTTAGTGAATTTGAAAATGGAAAAAACTAAAAATATAGGGGTTTATAATGTCTTACCTAAAGAAAAGCCTACTTGCCACGGCAATTACCGGCATGATGTTCAGTGGTGCTGCATTTGCTGATGGTGCAAACAGTGACGCAGCAAAAGAGTTTCTAACCAAAGATTCATTTTCTTATGAAGTTTACGGGATCATCGCGATGCAGGCCGCGTACCGCGATTACGATTCTGGCAGCAAAGCAACGGACGATGATTTGGGTGGCATGCAGCTAAACAACGAGTCTCGTATTGGTTTCCGTGGTAAAAAACAATTTGCTAACTTCGACCCTACTTTTATTTGGCAAATCGAAGGCGGTTATGTAGACCCTAGCTTTGGTGGCGAGGGCGCAGGTCTTGGTGAACGTGACACATTCGTCGGTTTTGAAAGTGCATCTTGGGGGCAAATTCGCCTGGGTCGCGTTTTGACACCTATGTACGAATTGGTTGACTGGCCAGCATCTAACCCTGGCCTCGGCGATGTATACGACTGGGGTGGTGCTATTGGTGGCGCCAAGTACCAAGACCGTCAATCAAACACTATCCGCTGGGACTCTCCAATGTTTGCTGACAAATTCTCCCTAGATATCGCAGCTGGTGCAGGTGATAAAGCAGGTCTAGGTGAAGGGGATGACTACTGGGGTGGTATCGCAGCACACTACAAAATTGGTCCTATCCAGTTAGATGCGGCATATGAAGGTAACCGTAATATCAAGATGGAAAGCCAAACGTGGGAAAACAACACGTACTTGGTAGGGGCACAAGGCTGGTTTGATAACGGGATCTCTTTCTTTGCGCAATACAAATACATGGAAGCGGACGCAAGCAATGGTGTGAGTGAAAAGCAAGATGCAATGTCTGCCGCTATCATGTACACCACGGGTGATTGGCAATACAAACTGGCTTACGCCGCTAACTTTGATCTAGAGCGTGATGGTAAGAAAATTAACGATACAGCGGACGATGTGTTATCAGCACAAGTTATGTATTTCGTAGACCCATCGGCAGTGCTGTACGTACGTGCTCGTACTCTAGACTTTGGCGACGGTGCGTCTCAATTAGATAAACCAACAGAAGCACGTTGGAAGTCTGCTGACTACGACGAGTTCTCTGTAGGTGTTGAATACTACTTCTAATTAAAGAAGCAGCTAAAAGGGCGGAAACGCCCTTTTTATCTTGATACTTATTCAAATAAGCCTTTGAAATGACTGGCCTGTAAATTTTAGAGGCTTATCTAAATTGGTATAAAGTGAGAAACCATGATGAAAAAAACAACGACACTTCTCGGACTTTGCGCAATGCTTTCGGCGCCAGCTTTTGCTGCTCAACTCACTCTGCAATCTGAATTAGTTCCTCGCGTTCTCAACGGCGAGTTCGTCTACCCTGAGTGGATATCCAAGAACAACGGCATCGAGTTAAAAGATGGGGAAAACCAATTAGCGGTAACGGTTGGACAAATCGTATTTGAAGATGGAAAGCGCCGTAAATTCGATTCGCAGCCGCTGGTATTAGAGTTTGATGCAGAAAAAGACACCGAGCTTTCTCTGACTTATCAAACATTCCGTACTATTGAAGAGGCGAGAGCCTTCGAACTCGATCCTAAAGTGGTATTGAAAGACAAAAACGGAAAAGAAGTGGCATTCTCTATGGTTCAACTTCGTAAAGGTGGTTTGCAAGGTTTTCGTGATTATGAACGAGAAGTTGCCGACTATAATAACGCAATGAATAAAGAATCGACTAAGGCAAGCATTGCGTCTTCTCCAGCGGAAACCAAAACAATCAAAGCATCGTTTAATGAATTGAGCCGTGAAGAGCAGCAAGAATTTATGCAATGGGCAATGCGTAACCTGAAGTAATTTCGTCTCGTGCTTTAACAGTAAATAGCAGGGCTGTGCCTTTTTGGTTCTGCCCTGTTTTTATTTCTGTTGTCAAACCGATTGTAGAATTGACTTACGGTGGTAAAATGTCGCCACTTTTATCCTTGACATTACAACGAGAGATCTCTCGTTGCTCATTACCCCTAAGGAACTCAAATGACGGTTAAAACTCGTTTTGCTCCTAGCCCAACTGGCTATCTACACGTTGGTGGTGCGCGTACTGCACTTTACTCTTGGCTATACGCTAAAAACCAAGGTGGTGAATTCGTTCTACGTATCGAAGATACAGACCTTGAGCGTAACTCTCAGGAAGCGGTTGATGCAATTCTTGAAGGCATGGAATGGCTAGGCTTGGAGTGGGATGAAGGTCCTTACTACCAAACTCAACGTTTTGACCGTTACAACGAAATGGTTGATAAGCTTCTTGCTGAAGACAAAGCTTACAAATGTTACGCGTCTAAAGAGCTGCTAGATGAAATCCGTGCAGAGCAAGAAGCAAATAAAGAAATGCCTCGCTACGATGCTAACCATCCAAAAATCAAAGCAGCAAACGAAGCGGCAAAAGATGGTGATCCATGTGTTATCCGTTTCCGTAACCCGAAAGAAGGCAGCGTAGTATTTGATGATCAAATCCGTGGTCGCATTGAAATCAGCAACGATCAAATGGATGACCTAATCATTCGTCGTACAGACGGTTCACCTACTTACAACTTCTGTGTAGTAGTGGACGACTGGGACATGGGTATCACTCATGTTGTTCGTGGCGAAGACCACATCAACAACACGCCTCGTCAAATCAACATCTACGAAGCACTAGGTGCGCCAGTACCTACATTTGCACACTGTGCAATGATCCTGGGTGATGACGGCGCGAAACTGTCTAAACGTCACGGCGCTGTATCAGTCATGCAATACCGCGATATGGGCTACCTGCCTGCGGCACTAAACAACTACCTAGTACGCCTTGGTTGGTCTCATGGGGACCAAGAAATCTTCTCTCAAGAAGAGATGATCAATCTATTTAGCCTAAACGCAGTATCTAAGTCAGCGTCTGCTTTTAACACTGACAAACTGCAATGGTTGAACAACCACTACATCAAGAACTCAGATCCTGCGTACGTTGCTGAGCATCTACAATGGCATCTAGATCAACAAAAACTAGACGTAACGAATGGTCCTGCTATTACTGACGTGATCAAGCTGGTGGGTGAGCGTTGCAACACACTAGTTGAGCTAGCTGAGCAAATCCGTTACTTCTATGAAGATTTCTCTGAGTTTGAAGCGGGCGCAGCGAAGAAACATCTGCGTGGCGTGGCTAAAGAGCCTCTAGAACTTGCATTAGCGAAAGTGGAAGCACTAACTGAGTGGACGACAGCTAACATCAAAGATGGCGTTATCGCAGCAGTATGTGAAGAGTTGGAAATCGGCATGGGCAAAATCGGTATGCCATTACGTGTTGCTGTAACAGGAGGCGGTCAGTCTCCTTCTGTCGATGCAGTCATGGAGCTGGTTGGAAAAGAGCGTTGTATTGCTCGCATTAAGATGGCGCTTGAGTTCATTGCTGAGCGTGAAGCAAACGCATAATTGCTTTGAACTGAACGTTCTTTTGAATAAATAGTCACAAAGCCGCGGTGAGCAACCGCGGCTTTTTTGTATCTTCAATTTAGATAACGAGAAACTTTCTCTCATATTGGTGAATGAAGAGATGGTTTCACCTGTAATTTACCTCAATATGGATAAGATTTTTTAATCCAAATATCGTTGGCATGAATAAAAAACGAGCGATTATATATCAAATATCTGATTGATTTTTATCCATGTTCCTTAAAGTTCCATTTTGTTTGTCTCATTTTTAAGAAAAAACCTTTGCTTTAGCTATGTTGTTTCAAAAAATAAAGCAAACGTTTGCGTCGTGATTGCGTGGGGATTTTTTTGCTTAAGATCACATGTTGTCGAGATTTTTGATGACAATAAATTGACAGAATTGGGATTTTTCTCGCGATTTCTTAGCGTTATAGTTCATCCCGTCAGCGATACCGAGATGGCGATATGTATCACTGAACAGGAAATGTACGTAAGTTGCTTCCATAAAAAAAATGCATGTGCATAAAAAGAAGCTGACTAAGTATCTCACTCAAGGAATGAATAAAAAGAATTGAAATACAACGTCAGTCAGACGGCGCATTTCGGCATCTAACAAAAGAACTTCTTTAGAGGAATCAATAATGAAAAAATTAGCAGCGGTAATTTCAGCGTCTCTACTTATGGCTTCAGCAGCACAAGCAGAAGTATACGTTGGTGGTAAGATGGGTAAGTCATGGATGGAAGACGCGTGTGTAGCGGGCCAGGCTTGTGACAAAGACGATTCTACTCTTGGCGCTTTTGTTGGTTACGAAATGAATAAATACTTCGCAGTAGAAGCGGGTTTCGACAACATCGGTGATTTTAACCAAACTTCTTTCGGTGGCCACGTAGAAGCAATCACTCTTGCTCCTAAATTTAGCCTACCAATCACTGAAGACATCGCACTTTACGGTAAAGTGGGTGGCGCTTACGTAATGTTTGATGGCAAAGATGATTACTCTTACCTAGGCGCAGCTGGTCTTGAATTCAACCTAAGCCAAAACGTAACAGCTCGTGCGGAATACCAAACACTGACTGACATCAGCAACGATGTAACTCGTGCGACAGGTAACACTGCAACACTAGGTGTTTCTTTCAAATTCGGCGGCAACGATGAGCCAGTAATCGTAGAAGAGCCAGTTGTTGTTGAAGAAGTGGTTGTAGAAGAAGTGGTAGAAGAGCCAGTTGTAGTTACGAAAACATTCGAAACTCAAACAATTGGCACAGGTAGCTTCGATCTAAACAGCACAACTCTAAAACCAGAGAGCGCTGCAAAACTTGATAACCTAGTTGCTTTCCTAAACGAGCACCCACAAGCGAACGTTGAAGTTGTAGGTTACACAGATACGTCTGGTCCAGCAGCTTACAACCTAAAAGTTTCTGAAAAACGTGCTGAGTCTGTTGCTAACGCACTCGTTGAAAAAGGTATTGATTCATCACGTATCCAAGCTCGTGGCGAAGGTGAAAACAACCCAATCGCTTCAAACGACACTCGTGAAGGTCGTCAACAAAACCGTCGCGTAGAAGTCGTTGTTCCAGAATTTGAATACCAAGTTCAGCAATAAGCTCCTATTCGACCGTAGTATAGAAGACTGAAGCTGAAAGCCCCAAAGAGTTCGCTCTTTGGGGCTTTTTATTTCTCTTCAAAAAACTGACTGAAATGTTCAAAGTGGCCAGGTATTACTTAAGATCAATGCTGTTTAAACGCCCCATAAATGTCAGGATCTCCAAGTTATCTTTATGTGCTTCTAACAACGCTTTTTTGGTTTGCATGTAGGCGGCAAGTTTGCCGTACTTACTAATAGAGCGAACCACCGTTTTATATTTATACTCACCGTCATCATTGAACTCTCGCCACTTGGCGATGTAACACGTATCTCGGTTGTCAGGGTTTTCAAGAGTAGGGTTAGGCTTGTGAACGATTTTAGGCTCAACGCTATGTGGAAGCCTAGTCATTAGGTAAGGGTCTTTCAAAAGACGTCGCCAGAATTTGCCCCACATTTGCCGGCCTAACTCGTTTCTCAGCTTAATGGCTTTTTGTAAGCCTTTCTTTTCTCCAATACGAACAAATCCTACCGAGCGGTGTAGTACCGTATCCTCGGGGGTATGGATATGTATCTTAAAGGCTGTCTTGCCTTTAGAAATAAAGCGGTGTCCAGTGTTAGTTATTAAATTGCTCTTAGACATAGTGCTAACTAATAATTTTATTAATAGCTAAAAGGGTAAGCAAAACTCATAGATAATTAAAGTAATAAAATACAAAACTGTAAA
Source organism: Vibrio sp. 1288 (assembly GCF_033344475.1). Lineage (NCBI taxonomy): Bacteria > Pseudomonadati > Pseudomonadota > Gammaproteobacteria > Vibrionales > Vibrionaceae > Vibrio > Vibrio sp. 1288. Next base: position 19,768 of record NZ_JAWPOX010000035.1, on the reverse strand, counting down.
TAGGGCTTGTTGAAATGATTTCAAGGGGAAGAAGTCAGATCAGTAGAGGGGTTTATCCCGTAACCGAAACACCCGATCCGATCATATTGATTACTGGGAAGATTATCTAACACGGTGTACTAGGGGGAGCAGTGCGAGGCTTGAAATTGAAGATACAAAAAAGCCTTAGCTCAAGTGGGAGCTAAGGCTATGATATGGCGCCCCCAGTAGGATTCGAACCTACGACCTGTCCCTTAGGAGGGGACTGCGCTATCCAGCTGTGCCATGGGGGCGTAATACCAATAGTTGCAGTTCATTGCACTGTTTTACTGAGTTCAAATCTAGCAATCTACCAGATCTGTATCAGCATCACGTTGAACGATTCGCTACGGTCATTGGTATAATCAAATAAGATGCGCTGCCTATGATATTCAAAAGTGAGCATATCTCAAGACTTAATGTTTGCTTTTATAGGATCTTGTTCATTACGTCGCCAATTTGAACGCTAGATGCTAAATTTGGCTGATCAATCGTCAGTTCCGCTTCGTGTTCGTATATGCGTGATACCGTTAATGTAATTTCGCTTTGCGAGACTTTGTTTCTTGGCAATCCATTTTGGTCGATAAACGACGCGGTGTGCCAAAGCTGCAATTTGTCTCCCTCTTTTACGCCGTGCATACGGCCGAGATCCATCGTTACGGTATTACCGAAGACTGCCACAACCTCTGGCAGTGTAATTTTGCAAGATAGCTCCGACTCCAGATCCAACATAATATTGCGACTAACGCGAAGCATCATCTCGCCATAGGTCGATGCCCAAAAACGTGCACTACGAGTGTCCACTTGACTCGTCTTAGCAAATGGCCAACGCGCGACCTCACGGTAGGCTTTGTTGAAGATTTCATGGCCAGTTTTACCATCAAATACTTTCATTTCTAACGCAAACTGACGATTGATGATGTCATCTTGCAATAGTTGAGATTCGACCGTTGCAGTGAGATCGGTAATGACCCCTCCAATGATGTATTGTGCGCCATTGTCTTGCGCGATCATTTGAGTGCGAGCAGGATAGTTGCTGCTTATTGAGTAGTCCGTTGTACCAACAGACACAAAGCTGCGTGAGGTTTGATCAAGTTGACGGTTCACTACGTGGCTAAAATCGTCACCAACTTGATAAATTTGTCCCATCACTGCTTGTTGTGGTGATGCGACCTCAATATTGCCGACCAGCATTGTCTTTTTGTATTGATCGGTGTGGCAACCCGTTGCCGATGGATAAATATCAACGCGGATTTTTACCTCGACTTTACCGCGACGTTTGCGTTCAGACTCCACCAAAATGTAACGGACTTCATGATTGGTAAACTGGTATTCGTTGCGACTTTCTTCTAATAGCGGCATCAAGTTGCTAATACTGCCAATATCTGCGCCCGAAAAATTGACGGCTTTGAACAGCGCGTCTTCCAACGCATGGAGCCTTGCCGTCTCTTCTGAAGAAACGATGGTGGCAACGCCTGTGACTTCATACCAAGATGCCATTACCTTAAAAGGCAGAAGCATCACTAAAGTGATTGAAAACAGACTGTTTAATATTTTTTTCATTGGTTACAACCGTTCGGGTATAAATATTGCTTTAACAAATTCAGTGAAGTTTGGTGGGTTTTTCTTCGTTAGGCAAACAAAGAAAAGCAAAGACTGTTCCAATATTCACTTTCTTGGAAAGGAATTAATAAAGAACTGTATCACCTAAGATTATCTGGAGAATCAAACCATGAAAAAGTGGCTTGTCGCTGCATCGATGATGACGCTTCTGACATCGTGCGCGTACTCACCGATTTACAATGGTAAAGAACCTTACTCGGGAAGCCAGTTCATGCTGATGGATAGTCCGCGTCATACGATGGACTTTTTCATTGAGAGCATGACAGAAGACCTGATGGTTTCTAATGTGGCAGTATCAGCGCGGACACCGATTGCGATTACCTCGTTTGTTGATCTACAAAATATGGATGCAACAAACTGGTTAGGTAACTCGGTCTCTGAAGGTTTTATCCATCAGTTTCAGCGCCGAGGGTTTAAAGTGGTTGATTTCAAAACTACGGGCTCTATTCAAGTGACGCAACAGGGCGATTTTGCTTTAAGTCGTGATTGGCAAGATTTAGCTCAAGAGCAGCAAATTCAGTATGTATTGACCGGAACGATGCTGCGCCAAGAGGGGGGAGTGCTTGTCAATGCACGCGTGGTTGGCATGCAAAGCCGTGTAGTTGTAGCGACAGCGCAAGGTTTCCTTCCGGCTGACCGTATTGGGCGTGACTTAGATACGTTAAATAGCATCCGCACACAAGATGGTGTGTTGATTCGTTCTGACCCTACCATTCGTCAGCCGTACACTGTGATTCTCCGTCCATAGGATAGAAGCATGAAGAAGTTATTATTTATTGTTGCCACACTGATATTGGTTGGGTGTCAGCCATTACAACAGATGCGTCAAGATGAAATCTTAGTGGCGGTGGGCTACGCCAGCGTCAGTGAGCAAACAGGCCGCACAGTAGAAGAAAAGCGTGTACGTGCAATGCGCGCATCAAAAATTGATGCTTATCGTGAGCTAGCAGAGCAAGTTTATGGCATGCGTGTTAGTGGACGTGCAGAGCTGCAAGACCAGCGTTTGGGTATTGAAAGCACCACTGGTGCCGTCGATGGTGTAATTCGTGGTGCAGAAGTTGTGCGTAGTTATCTTGTTGAAGACAGTTATGTGACTGAGCTGCGTCTGGATATCCGTAAGATGGATAAGCTACGTGATTATGGAGAAGTTCAGCAAGTGCCTGAGAAGCGTCAGCAAACTTTGTTTTAAACCATTTCACTAGACAGATAATCTTTTTGAGCGGCTGATTGGTAACAATGAGTCGCTTTTTTATATCTACGTGAGCGCGGGAATTGAGGGTAGGAGTGACGTTTAAGCTTTTATATTGGTGCCAAGCGTCGAGATGGTGTGGGTTTTTCCGCCCGCATTGTAGGTCATGCCAACTTTGCCATGAGTTCGCTGGAGCATGTTGTTGAGTTTATTGAAGCTCAGCTGTGCGCGACTAAGCGATTCGCCATTTACTTGGTTAACTTGTTGACAGTCGAGGACGAACGATTGGATTTGAGCAACAACCTGACTTAGGTGCTCATCTTCAGTAAGTTGATTGACGTGCGGGTGAGAGGCGATTCGCTGATCAGTTGTTCTGAGCTGATCAATGAGCGTCATCTTCTGTTTGGCAATGTTCTCAATCTCGGTAGAGACACGCGCCGTTATTGCTTGTGTTTCTTGGCGTAAAACAGCGGAAAGTGCCTTAGCATTTTCTAGCTGGAAATTAACGAGATCGACTAATGCTGCCATAAAATACTTACCTTCGGCCTAAGTCAGTTAGCTTTTGCCTTGCAATTCGTTTTCAAACTTAATCATGTTGTCAGCCAATTTTTCAGGATCGACTTTGTATGAACCGTTTGTGATAGCTTCTTTGATTGCTGCAACTTTGGCGCTGTCATATGCCGGAGAAGCTGCCATATCCTTCTGGAGTTTACTGACGGCTTTACTTTGCTGGCTGAGTGATACTGCGTCTTGTTGCGCTGGCGCCTTTTTTGATTCTGTCGTGCTGGTAGCATTGGAATCGTTACGTGCAGGTGCGCGACTTGTTGTCGTCATCATTTGCCCTGAACGTATATTATCTATACCTGCCATGTTTAACCTTTGCCTTGTATCGTAATACTGGTATCCAGACTATCGACCAGCGCAAAAATAACTTTAGTCATTTTTTGCATTTTTATTGATCAGTTTAAACACGCTACCAGTGGGTATTAAAAATTAACAGTGATTTCCGCAATGTCAGTCACTATGCCTTCTATTATACGTTGCGACTTATCATTTTTCACTCTTACTTGATCGCCAGCTGAACCATCCTGCAATGCTGTGCCTTGCGTTGTGATCGTCATGCCAGAATTCACCGCTTTGATAATGACCTTTTCATTTCGGCATACCACACAAACATCATTTCTCTCTACGACATCGCCTAAGCGAACATTACGCTTTAGCTTTGCCCCAACCACTTGATCGTAGCTAGAAAATCCATCTTTACGAAAGCGCTGTAGCTCGATCATGGAAGTGGTAACATCCGATGCGCTGACGATTTCTCCTCTCCCTAGTGTTCGTGTCGCGACGATCATTGGTACTGATACCGAGATCCTCACAGGGACATAGACTTTCCAGTCATCCGGTTGGCATTCCACTAACACATTGATGTTACTTCTCGTGCTGCTGGTGGAAGAGGCAGATGTATCTAACGGAACAGGGCAATCCGTTGCTTTTATTCTCGAGTCGATCTCTGCCGCATTAACAGATAGCTCGCCACCATCAGGCTGATCAACCGTAGCAAGAATATGTTGTTCTGCTGCTGTTTTTATTTGCTCGATCTGATTATCTGAAGCTGAATGAACAAAAAAGCTAAACATACTGAGCAAAATGCCGATAGACTTAGCGTACTTTGTAATTAGCGCTCTACATATTGTCATAGTCAATGGTGTCGAAGTGAAAGTGAAATACGCCATACTGTCTCCCTGGTATCGTGCTTGCCAGTGGTAGAGTATCATTTAAAAACAAAAAGTTTGAGATGGAGATGAGCATATGACGGGGATTCTTGACTCGGTGAATCAGCGTACGCAACTCGTCGGTCAGAACCGATTGGAATTATTGACCTTTCGACTGATGGGCCGACAGCGCTACGGCATTAACGTATTCAAAGTGAAAGAAGTACTACAGTGCCCTAAGCTGACTTCAATGCCAAATCTACACCCTCTGGTTAAAGGTATCGCTCATATCCGCGGCCATACCGTGTCCGTTATTGATTTGAGCCTGGCAATTGGTGGCCGCCCAACCACTGATTTAGATAAATGTTTTGTTGTTATTGCAGAATTTAACCGTACGATCCAAGCATTTTTGGTATCATCGGTTGAGCGTATTATCAATATGCATTGGGAAGCGATTTTGCCACCGCCAGACGGCGCAGGTAAAGCGCACTACTTGACTGCCGTGACAAACATTGACAATGAGCTGGTTGAGATCCTTGACGTTGAAAAAATCCTGGCAGAAATTGCGCCAGTTGATGAAACGATGGATTCCGCTATTGGCGAAGAAATCGCACAAGCAGAACAAGAAAAGCCTATTGTACGCCGCATACTGATTGCTGATGACTCGACGGTCGCGCGTAAACAGGTAGAGCGTGCGATTACATCCATCGGTTTTGAGGTCGTATCTGTCAAAGACGGCAAAGAAGCGTACAATAAGTTGATTGAAATGGCTCAAGAAGGCAATATCTACGATCAAATTTCGTTGGTTATTTCCGATATTGAAATGCCAGAAATGGACGGCTATACCTTAACGGCTGAAATTCGCAGACATGCCGATTTGAAAGACCTTTATGTTATCCTCCATTCTTCATTAAGTGGTGTATTCAACCAAGCTATGGTTGAGCGTGTAGGTGCCAACACCTTCATTGCGAAATTTAACCCAGATGAGTTGGGTAACGCGGTTAAATCTGCATTAACACAATAAAAGAGACATTAATGACTGCTATTACAATCAGTGATCAAGAGTATCGTGACTTTAGCCGTTTTCTAGAATCGCAATGTGGCATCGTGTTAGGTGATAGCAAGCAATACCTCGTGCGTAGCCGACTGAGTCCTTTAGTGACGAAGTTTAAGCTCGCATCGTTATCAGATTTGCTACGTGATGTTGTTACAGGGCGTAATCGAGAATTACGAGTCGCCGCTGTGGATGCGATGACGACTAACGAAACCTTGTGGTTTCGAGATACTTATCCGTTCACGGTTTTAGCTGACAAATTATTGCCAGAAGTAGCGGCAAGTAAGCGCCCAATTAAGATCTGGTCTGCTGCCAGTTCATCGGGCCAAGAACCGTATTCTATTGCAATGACGATCCTGGAAACGCAACAGCGCAAGCCGGGCTTGTTACCAAACGTGTCCATTACAGCCACAGATATTTCGGCAAGTATGCTCGAGATGTGTCGTGCAGGGGTTTACGACAACTTGGCTTTGGGTCGCGGGCTTTCACCAGAACGTCGTCGCACCTTCTTTGAAAATGCGGACGGTGGTCGCATGAAAGTCAAAGATAACGTCAAGCGTTTGGTGAACTTTCGTCCACAAAACTTGATGGACAGTTACGCACTGATGGGTAAGTTCGACATCATTTTCTGTCGTAACGTATTGATTTACTTTTCTCCAGAAATGAAATCTAAAGTGCTTAACCAAATGGCGAGCAGTTTAAACCCTGGTGGTTACTTGCTGTTAGGGGCATCAGAGTCGCTAACTGGTCTGACTGATAAATTTGAAATGGTGCGTTGTAATCCGGGCATCATTTACAAGCTTAAATAGCGGTATCTCTTCATTGATAGAAAAGCCTGACTTCGTGTCAGGCTTTTTTGTTTGTTACCTTTCTGCGCCGAGCGCTTCATGTATCACTCAATTAGTTGAAGCGCGTTTTTGCCTTGTGCCCTCAACACGGTGTATCTTTATTAAGTGAGCAAAGTGATACGACATGACATTCCAGTTACTTTGGCTCAATTATTGCTATTTCAATTCACGGTAACCACTAGGTTGGTGTAATGCTTTAGGTTTTGGCATGCTAATTGCTTTTTGGTTATCAATCACGGTCAGTTCTTAATTGTAGAGGCAAACATGGCTATATCTTTTGACAATGCACTAGGCATCCACCAGCACACGGTGGGCGTACGTGAGCGCAATGCAGAGGTGATTTCCACCAACATCGCACAAGCAAACACGCCTGGTTACAAAGCAAGAGGTTTAGACTTTGCGAAGGAATTGCAAGCGGCAACATCTGGGGCAAGCATTGGTCTTAGTCGCACAGATGGTCGGCATATTCCTGCCACTACAACGTTGGTTGGGGACAAGTTATATCGTCTTCCTACGCAACCAGATACGGGAGATGGCAACACGGTAGACTTGGATTTAGAGCGTAACTTGTTTATGCAAAACCAAATCAGACACCAAGCATCACTCGACTTTCTAGGCAGCAAATTCAAGAACTTAACCAAAGCCATCAAAGGGGAATAATTTAGATGAGCTTATTTAACGTTTTCAATGTGACAGGTTCCGCAATGAGCGCTGAATCCGTTCGTCTGAATACTACCTCAAGCAACTTGGCGAACGCCGACAGTGTCAGCAGCTCTGCGAAAGACACTTACAAAGCGCGTCATGCCGTGTTTGGTGCAGAGTTAAGTAACGCCATGCGTGGCGGTGATACGGTGCCAGTGAAAGTGATGGGTATTGTAGAAAGTGATAAACCGCTGAGTGCGGAGTACAACCCAGACCATCCCCTTGCAAACGAAGAAGGCTACATTTACAAGCCTAACGTCAATGTAATGGAAGAAATGGCAAACATGATCTCAGCTTCTCGTGCATACCAAACTAATGTACAGGTCGCTGATTCTAGTAAACAAATGCTGCTGCGTACGCTGCAGATGGGTCAATAAGGATAAGGGGGTAGCGTATGGCCGGAATTAACAACGTTGGTCAAAGCGGCTTGTCCTATATCGACCAGCTTAAAAGTCTACAAGAGAGTAACAAGAAAGCGGAAGAGAGCACGGGTAAGCAGGACCTAAAACAGGAAGACTTCTTATCATTGCTCACGAAGCAACTGTCTCAGCAAGACCCTTTTAAGCCGGTAAGTAATGACCAGATGATTGCGCAAATGGCTTCATTTGCGACCGTTGATGGCATTGGCAAGATGAACACTCAGTTTGAGAGTTTCAATTCGTCAATGACATCAAATCAAGCGTTACAAGCTTCCTCTTTGGTAGGGCGTGACGTATTGGTCCCAGGAGCAGCAGGTGTGAAGCAGGACGACGCACCAATGGCGGCAATGGTTAAGCTTTCACAATCTATCGATAATCTGTTTGTTCGTGTAGAGGATGAAGCTGGCCAACTGGTTCGTACCTTTGAGGTAGGGGCGAAACCAGCCGGCGACACGCGTGTGCTTTGGGACGGTAAAGATGAAAGCGGAAATCCACTGCCAGCTGGCAAATACAAAGTGAAAGCGTCTGGCTTAGTTGAAGGGGAGTCGCAAGAGTTCCCAGTATCGACGTATGCCAACGTAAACAGCGTATTGCTTGGCAAAGGTGACGGAAACGTATTACTCAATCTGGCTGGTTTTGAGTCGCCAGTTCGACTTGCAGAAGTATTGGAAGTCGGCAAAGCGTAGTCATAGCTCGCTAGATTAGGAGATTTTGGAATGTCATATGTATCTTTAAGCGGTTTGTCCGCCGCCCAACTGGATTTGAACACCACCAGTAACAACATTGCGAACGCCAACACTTACGGCTTTAAAGAGTCCCGTGCTGAGTTTGCTGATGTCTACTCTAACTCTTTATTTACTAACGCAAAAACCACACCGGGTGGTGGTGCGCAAGCAAGCCAAGTGGCACAGCAGTTCCATGAAGGCTCTAGCATTTACACCAACAACCCAATGGATTTGCGTGTTTCGGGGACAGGTTTTTTCGCTGTAGCGAAAGAGCGTCTAACTCCACAACAGAATGAACTGACACGTAATGGTGCATTTCACTTAAATAAAGAAAACTACATGGTGACCGCGAACGACGAGTTCTTATTAGGTTACCAAGTGGACCCAAGCTCTGGTGAGGTTTCTTCATACGAGCCACAACCCATCAATATTCCTGCTGAATTTGGTAAGCCAAAACAAACAGCAAACATTGAAGTGGGTGTGAACTTGCCAGCGAACGGCGATTTGAAAGATCCAACGCAGTTTGATTTTTCAGACCCAGATACATACAACCGTTCAACCTCTTCGACAATTTATGACTCGATGGGTCAGTCTTACAAGCTAACGACGTATTACTTGAAAGATCAGACTCAGCCAAATACATGGAACACTTACTACACCGTGACAGATAAAGAAGGTGAAAAGCCTTTAAATGTTGCGGCTGGTGATGCGCAAACGCCAACAGGTCATGTGGGGCATACCATGAAGTTCAACAACGATGGTACGTTGGCGAGCTTGAACAATGGTCAGCCAATCACTTCTGTGGCTCTGGGCGATCCGGCGACGAACACGACACCAGTCGATATGAATGGTGCCGATCCTGCGCAGACGCTTAACTTCGGCTTAGGCTCAGCAACACAGTTTGCGGCTCCGTTCGAACTGACTAAGTTTGACGAAGACGGTGCAACGACGGGCTTCCTAACCAAAGTTGACTTCGATGAAAACGGCAGCGTATTGGGAACTTACTCAAACGGTGAAAACGTTACATTGGGTCGTGTTGCTCTCGTACGTGTTCCAAACGAGCAAGGTCTGGATAAGAAAGGCGGCACTCAATGGGATTCAACGCAGTTCTCTGGTGACAAGATCTGGGGTGAATCAAATAAAGGCTCTTTCGGCACCATCAATAACGGTATGCTGGAACAGTCAAACATTGATATGACGCAGGAGTTGGTGGACCTGATCTCTGCTCAGCGTAACTTCCAAGCAAACTCACGTTCGCTCGAAGTACACAACCAACTACAACAGAATATCTTACAGATCCGCTAGAGCACTAGCTGGGTCATTCGATACTCTGCTTGAGTAAGCAATGGCGTGTGGTTGCTTCTTAGTAATTACCGCTTTGTTCACTTTCATCATGACATTCATCTGATGCTTAGCCTGAATACACCTCACTCAGGCTAAGCATGCTTTGATCTACGATTTGCCGCTGTTGCCGCCGTATGGATCAAAACCTTGCCTCTCGTTACAGTTTTCTGCCTCTATTGACCTCTTTTAATAGTTTGTTATTAATTCAAGGTATTGATTAGTAAGTCTATTTTTATTTTGGCATAACTATTGCTTTTACTCCGTGTACAGAGAGATTTTTTGGAGTAATTTATGGATCGCGCACTGTTTCTCGCAATGAGTGGCGCCAAGCAAAATATGCAGGCACTACAATTGCGCGCTAATAACTTGGCTAACGTAAGCACGACCGGATTTCGGGCTGATTTAGCACAGGCTCGCTCAATGCAGGCTTATGGTGAAGGCCATCCTTCACGTGTATTCAGCATGACAGAGCGTCCAGGGCATAACTTTGCTCAAGGTAGCGTGATTACAACAGGGCGTGATCTGGATGTGACGATTGAAGGCAGCGGTTGGATATCGGTACTCGATCACACAGGGAAAGAAGGGTTGACCCGTAACGGCAACCTAAAAGTCGATCAAAATGGCATGCTTACCAACGCAAGTGGTCATTTGGTGCTGGGTGAAAACGATGCGCCGATTACTTTGCCTATTCCTCTCTCCAAAATTGAAATCGGTCGGGATGGCACCATCTCTGTGCTTCCTCAAGGTGCCCCGGCAGAAGAATTCCAAGCGGTTGATCGCATTAAGCTTGTTAAGCCTAATGACCAAAGCTTGTTTAAAGACACCAATGGCTTATTTCGCCATAAAACTCCAAACCAACCTTACGAAGCAGACGCGACTGTTAGCCTCCAGACGGGAGCGATAGAAGGCAGTAACGTGAATGCCGTAGGTGAAATGACCGCATTGATTGACTTACAACGTCAGTTTGAAATGCAAGTCAAGATGATGAGCACAGCTGAAGAAATGGATAAATCTTCAGATTCACTGCTTCGTATGAGTTAACAGAGTTAGAGGTTCACTATGCATCCAGCACTATGGGTAAGTAAAACAGGTCTAGACGCCCAACAAACCAACATTGCCACGATTTCGAACAACTTGGCGAACGCCTCTACTGTCGGCTACAAAAAGAGCCGTGCAGTATTCGAAGATTTGTTCTATCAGAACATCAACCAGCCTGGCGGCCAGTCATCTCAGAACACGGAACTGCCAAGTGGCTTGATGCTAGGTGCGGGTTCTAAAGTGGTTGCGACGCAAAAAGTGCACACGCACGGCAATGCACAGACAACGACCAACGCACTGGACATGATGGTGGAAGGCGACGGTTTTTTCCAAGTGACATTGCCGGACGGCAACATCGGTTATACCCGTAACGGTCAGTTCACGCTCAATGGTGAAGGCACGTTAGTCACGTCGGGTTCTGGCTACCCTGTAGAGCCTGAAATTGTGATTCCAGAAGATGCGATTTCTATTACTGTCGGTACGGATGGTGAAGTGTCGGTTCGCGTCCGAGGTCAGCAAGACAACCAAGTCGTTGGTCAGCTAACCATTACAGACTTTGTTAACCCGGGTGGCCTAGAGCCAATTGGTCAGAACCTTTACTTACCAACGGGTGCCAGTGGCGATCCACAAGAGGGTGTTCCTGGTTTGGACGGTTTGGGGGAAATTCGTCAATCCATGCTGGAAGCGTCCAACGTGAATGTAACAGAAGAGTTGGTCAATATGATCGAAGCCCAGCGCGTTTACGAAATGAACTCAAAAGTGATCTCGTCAGTCGATAAGATGATGAGCTTCGTTAACCAGCAATTGTAACGATTAAGAGCAAGATTTGAGGAGCTCACGATGAAACGTATTTGCCTACTCGCTTTGATTGCTACGATGTCGGGCTGTGCCATGTTGGAACCGATTGAAACGGATGAAGTGACACAAGCAACCACTGTGGTCGACGCAGTAGAAGGCGATAAATCGAAAGAAGAGAGCAGCGGTATTGTAGATACTTTACGTGGTAGAAGCGATCCGGTTGCTGGCGACCCTGCTTGGGCTCCAATTCATCCGAAAAACAAACCTGAGCATTACGCTGCTGCAACAGGTTCGTTGTTTAGCGCCGAGCACATTACCGATCTATACGACGATTCTAAACCACGTGGTATTGGCGACATTATTACCGTAACACTGGATGAGACAACCAGTGCGACGAAAAGCGCAAATGCCGATTTATCGAAAACCAATGAAGCGCAAATGGACCCGCTTCAAGTGGGCGGAGAAGAGCTGCAAATTGGCGGAAAATATAATTTCTCTTATGACCTAAACAACTCCAACTCATTTGCAGGTGACTCTTCTGCAAAACAGAGTAACAGCATCAGTGGTTACATCACTGTTGAGGTGATCGAAGTACTGGCAAACGGCAACCTCGTGATCCGCGGTGAGAAGTGGATGACGCTAAATACAGGTGATGAGTACATACGTTTAAGTGGCACTATTCGTCCGGATGATATTAATTTCGACAACACCATTGCATCAAATCGCGTTTCTAACGCAAGAATTCAGTACTCTGGCACTGGTTTGCAACAAGATATGCAAGAGCCAGGCTTCTTGGCACGATTCTTTAATGTAGCGCTATAACACGCCGTGCTGACGGCAATTTGACTGCAAGAGATAAGTAAGCATGAAAAAACTCCTTTTAGTACTGATGAGCGTTGCTCTGTTTTCTACCGTAGCCCAAGCCGCACGTATCAAAGACGTCGCGCAAGTGGCAGGTGTACGAAGCAACCAACTCGTGGGTTATGGTTTGGTTTCAGGCTTACCTGGTACGGGTGAAGCGAACCCGTTTACAGAGCAAAGTTTCGCCGCCATGCTGCAAAACTTCGGCATTCAGATGCCGCCGGGCACAAAGCCAAAAATTAAAAACGTTGCCGCAGTCATGGTTACGGCAGAATTGCCGCCTTTCTCTAAACCGGGTCAGCAAGTGGACGTGACTGTCTCTTCCATCGGAAGTGCTAAAAGTTTGCGTGGTGGCACCTTGCTGCAAACGTTCCTCAAAGGTCTCGACGGTCAAGTTTACGCGGTTGCTCAAGGTAACTTAGTAGTGAGCGGCTTCAGTGCTGAAGGCGCTGACGGTTCTAAAATCGTAGGTAACAATCCAACCGTTGGTCTTATCTCTAGTGGTGCGACAGTAGAGCGAGAAATTCCAAACCCATTTGGTCGTGGTGATTACATCACGTTCAACTTGCTTGAGTCAGACTTCACAACGGCTCAACGTATGGCGGATGCGGTAAACAACTTCCTTGGCCCACAAATGGCGAGCGCTGTTGACGCGACATCAGTGCGCGTGCGTGCTCCTCGTGACGTCAGCCAGCGTGTGGCGTTCTTATCGGCAATTGAAAACCTAGAATTCGACCCAGCAGATGGCGCAGCCAAAATCATCGTTAACTCTCGCACGGGTACCATCGTAGTTGGTAAGCATGTGCGTCTTAAACCAGCAGCAGTAACGCACGGCGGCATGACGGTTGCGATCAAAGAAAACCTGAATGTTAGCCAACCTAACGGCTTTTCTGGTGGGCAAACCGTTGTCGTACCAGACTCGGATATCGAAGTCAGCGAAGAGCAGGGCAAGATGTTTAAGTTCGAGCCAGGCTTAACGTTGGATGATTTGGTCCGTGCCGTGAACCAAGTCGGGGCTGCGCCTTCGGACTTGATGGCAATTTTACAAGCATTGAAGCAAGCTGGTGCCATTGAAGGCCAGTTGATCATCATTTAATGGTTAGGAGGTAGGTATAATGAACAATCCTAACGACATTGGTTTTATCCATGACATCAGTTCTCTGGATACTCTGCGTCAAAAAGCAGTGAAAGAGGGAAAAGATGGCGAGCAAGAAGCATTGCATGCGGCTGCTCGTCAGTTCGAATCGATCTTCACCTCCATGATGTTGAAATCCATGCGTGAAGCCAATGAGGGCTTTGAGTCCAACATGATGAACAGCCAAAACGAGAAGTTCTACCGACAAATGTTGGATGAACAGATGGCGAGTGAATTGAGTTCGTCTGGTTCAATGGGACTGGCCGATATGATTGTTAAGCAATTAACGGCTGGGCAAGGGAACGACAAAAAAGAAACGGCTATGCGTGATGCGGCAAACAATGCTGCGGAATATCGTCGTGTTGACCCGAAAAAAGCGCGCGAGATTGAACAGCGCTTGATTGAATCTGGTCAACTATCTCGACCAAGCAATGAACCCACTCGATTCGATTCACCAGAATCCTTTGTTAACTCGATGAAGCCATACGCGGAGAAAGCTGCGAAAGCCCTAGGAGTCGAGCCATCTCTGCTACTTGCGCAAGCCGCTTTGGAAACGGGGTGGGGGCAAAAGGTGGTGAAGAACGCGCGTGGCAGCAGCAACAACTTATTTAATATCAAAGCAGATCGAAGCTGGCAGGGTGACAAAGTGACGACTCAAACTTAAGAGTTCCACGATAACACGCCAGTGAAAGAGACGGCAGCGTTTCGCTCCTACTCAAGTTACGAAGACAGCTTTAATGACTTTGTACGATTTTTGAATGACAACCCACGTTACGAGACAGCATTGCAGCAACGCGGGAATTCAGAGTCGTTTATTCGCGGTATCCACAGTGCGGGTTACGCGACCGATCCGAACTACGCAGATAAAGTCCTGCAGGTGAAGGATAAAATCGAAAGTATGTAATGTCTCTGCGCCAATTTATGACGTTCTCGAAGGCTTGCCATAGTGCAAGCCTTCACTTTATCTGAATATCTACGCCTTTCTATCACTTGGCGCATCTTTTGCTTTTAACGTGTCTAGGTGATCGGTTTTGCCGATTTATATTTCGTTTTTGGGGGCATGTATGGCGTCAGATCTTCTGAATGTAGGTACTCAAAGTGTGCTTACTGCTCAGAGACAATTAAACACCACTGGTCATAACATTTCTAATGTTAATACAGAGGGTTATAGCCGTCAGTCTGTTATCCAAGGCACGAATGATCCGCGCATGTTTGGTGGTTCTACCTACGGCATGGGTGTGCATGTGGAAAATGTTCGCCGCTCGTGGGATCAGTTTGCCGTGAATGAACTGAACCTGTCGTCGACCAACAATGCCAACAAAACGGATACCCAAGACAATCTTGATATGCTCTCTAGCATGTTGAGCTCTGTGGCATCGAAGAAAATTCCCGAGAACCTGAATGAGTGGTTCGATGCGGTAAAAACCATGGCAGATACCCCGAACGATTTAGGGGCACGAAAAGTGGTATTGGAAAAGGCGAAAATCTTCTCTGATACATTAAATGATTTCCATGAAACCGTTCGACTGCAATCTGATGTCACCAATAAAAAATTGGATATGGGCATTGAGCGCGTTAACCAACTTGCGTTGGAAATTCGCGATATTCATCGACTGATGATGCGTACTCCCGGTCCACATAATGACCTGATGGATCAGCATGAAAAGCTGGTTACTGAGCTGTCAGAGTACACCAAAGTTACCGTAACCCCACGCAAAAATGCAGAAGGGTTTAATGTTCATATCGGCAATGGACACACACTTGTTTCTGGCACGGAAGCAAGCCAGCTCAAAATGATCGATGGCTATCCGGATGTTCATCAAAGACGATTAGCAATGGTGGAAGGAAATGGCATTAAAGCGATCAAGTCTGATGATATGGATGGCAAAATCGGCGCTTTACTTGAAATGCGCGACAAACACATTCCACAACTGCAAGATGAAATGGGCCGTTTAGCGACGGGTTTCTCCTACAAAATTAATCAGCTGCAATCTCAAGGTCTGGATCTTAACGGTAAGATAGGTAAAGACGTATTTACCGACGTGAACTCTGAGCTGGTGGCAAAATCTCGAGTTTTTGCTGCGCCTGACTCTCAAGCTGATGTTGCGGTTTACATTGATGATATTTCAGCGATCAAAGGTGGTGAATATTCGCTACGTTATGATGGCGACCAGTATAGCGTGACAACACCGAAAGGTGAGCAAATGTCGTTGAACATTGATCAATCAGATTCTTCGTTTGTTCTGGATGGTATGAAAGTGCAAATCGGTGAAGGCCTTGCCGCCGGTGAGCGCGTATTGCTCCGCCCAACGAGAAGTGGTGCAGCCATCATAAAGATGGAAACCAATGATGCAAAAGCTATTGCCGCACAAAGTTATGAAGCCTCAACCACTTTTGCACAAGGTAACGCCAAGTTTAAAATTCGTGAGGCGGGGGATGTTAAAGAGTTTGAGGTTACCGTACAACCAGCCGACGAGAAGCATGATAAGCCGTGGTTAAAGATCACGGATAACAAGGGTAATTTACTATCGGACAAATACTCATACCCGTTAGATAAAGATAACCCGATGATTGAAATCTCAGTGCCGAAAAGCCATCCGCTGTATAAAAACGGCGATGCAACCGTGTTTGAGTTGACCGAAGGCGCACTGATGAATGATAAATTCACCGCAAACTTGGTGCCTTCTGAAGGTGGTAACGGCAACTTGAGAAAAATGCAGAAGATCCAAACAGACAAGATGATGGATGGAAAATCTAGTACCTTGATCGATGTTTATCATAACCTCAATACTGAAGTTGGACTGAAGTCTTCTACAGCAAACCGTTTAGCCTCCGTCGCTCGTTTAGAGCATGAAGCGGCGCAAGAGCGCGTTGCTTCTATTTCTGGTGTTAACCTCGATGAAGAAGCGGCCAACATGATGAAGTTTCAACAAGCGTACATGGCTTCATCACGTGTGATGCAAGCGGCGAATGATACCTTCAATACCATTTTACAACTGAGGTAAGGAGAAGAGATAAGTGCTAACCCGAATTTCTAGTTTCCATAACTATCAGTCCGTACAAAATGATCTGCGTCGTCAAGAGAATAAGGTTCACCACAACCAAGAGCAACTTGCTTCAGGGAAAAAGTTACTGAAACCTAGTGACGACCCCCTCGCTGCGCATTACATCCAAAACATTAGTCAGCAACAAGAACAGCTACAACAATATCTTAGCTCGATAGTGTTGGTGCGTAATCGTCTAGAAAACCACGAAGTTAATATCGCCAATGCGGAGAATTTTGCCGACGAGTCGAAGCGCTTAACGATGGAGATGATTAACGGTGCGTTTTCTGCGGAAGACCGACAAGCAAAGAAGCGTGAGCTAGAAGAGATTGCGAACAACTTCCTTAACTTGGTGAACTCGCAAGATGAATCTGGTAACTACGTGTTTGCTGGCACTAAGCCAAAAAGCCAACCATTTTATCGCGATAAAGATGGTAGCGTGCAATACGCTGGGGACGATTATCAGCGCAAAATGAAAGTCTCCAGCATGCTTGAGATGCCAATGAACGATCCCGGCAGCAAGCTGTTTATGGAGATACCAAACCCATTTGGCGACTATCAGCCGAATTACGATCTACAAAACGGCTCTGAGCTGTTGCTAAACAAAGCTACTAACGTTGACGCTAAGGATGATGCGGCGTATCGCGTGACATTTGTCGATATGAATAACGGCAAATTTGGTTACCAATTAGAGCGTAACGGCAAAGTAGTGGATGCCGATGAGTTTTCACCAGAGAAAGGGATTGAATACAAAGGCCTGAAAGTGCACGTAAAAGGCCAAATTACGCCTGGTGACAGCATTGAGATCGAAAAGCGGGCAGAGTTCAGCATTTTCGATACCTTCAAGGATGCAATGGCATGGTCAGACAAATCGGTTTCGGATACGTCGGCGACCGCCAAATTGCACCAAATGACAGAAGAATTCCACGCTGCTTTTATCCATTTGAATAAAGCGCGTACAGATGCCGGTGCTCGATTGAGTACGCTGGATATCCAAGAGCAAAATCATGAAGACTTTAATTTGTCTCTGGCAAAAGCGAAGAGCAACTTTGAGGACTTGGATTACTCTAAAGCCGTGATCGAGTTCAGTGAAAACTCGCGAGCGTTACAGGCATCGCAACAAGCATTCGGTAAGACCAAAGATCTAACGTTGTTTAACTACATCTAGTATGACACTCATACACATTGTCTGATTTTGATGCCTTATGTGCAAAGCCTTAAGCGCGATAAGTCGACGTAACCTGAGAGTCTGAGATGTTATGCGGCACGATTTTACCCAAAGCGGCAATGATGCGGGAGGCAAGTCGGGCGGCAACAGGGCAGCGTTCAATACCCATGGGCTAAGATGAGTCTGACAAACCGGAAATAGCTTAATGATAAAGCTAACTTATTGTTTATTTGATTCTTTTAAAAGTAGTTAAATAATTTACTCAAGTTGGCACACAAATTGTATTGAAAATATCAGAACAGATTTAGAGATTCTAAACCCTGCGTTTAAGGCAGATTTAGCAAGTAACTTTTACGGTCAGTGCTTATCCAAATGAGAGTAAAGCTGGCCGCTTCGCAAAAGCTTGCGAACTCAACAGGAGAGCAAAATGGCTGTAACAGTTAGTACTAACGTCTCCGCGATGACCGCGCAGCGTTACCTAAACAAAGCGACTGATGAATTAAACACGTCGATGGAGCGCTTATCTTCAGGACATAAGATTAACAGTGCAAAAGATGATGCGGCAGGTCTACAGATCTCTAACCGCTTAACTGCACAGTCTCGTGGCCTAGATGTCGCAATGCGTAACGCGAACGATGGTATCTCGATTGCACAAACCGCTGAAGGTGCGATGAATGAGGCAACCTCTGTCATGCAACGAATGCGTGACCTTGCGATTCAATCATCGAACGGTACTAACTCTCCAGCTGAGCGTCAGGCGATCAACGAAGAGTCAATGGCATTGATTGACGAGCTAAACCGTATTGCAGAAACCACTTCATTTGGTGGTCGTCGTCTATTGAACGGCTCATTCGGTGAAGCGGCATTCCAGATTGGTGCGAGCTCAGGTGAAGCCATGATCATGGGACTCACCAGCATTCGTGCGGACGATACTCGCATGGGCGGTGTGACCTTCTTATCTGAGAACGGTAAAGATAAAAACTGGAGTGTTGACCCAGCTAAATCTGACTTGAAGATCACGCTACCAGGTATGGGTGAAGACGAAGACGGCAATGTTGATGATCTAGAAATCAATATTAATGCTAAAGCGGGCGACGACATCGAAGAGCTTGCCACTTACATTAATGGTCAGTCTGATATGATTAATGCGTCTGTAAGTGAAGATGGCAAGCTGCAAGTTTTTGTCGCGCACCCAAACGTTCAGGGCGAGATTTCCATTTCTGGTGGATTAGCATCTGAGCTTGGCCTGAGTGATGAACCTATCAGAACGTCAGTACAAGATATTGATATGACCACGGTACAAGGCTCTCAAAACGCGATTTCTGTGCTGGATTCGGCACTGAAATACGTAGACTCGCAACGTGCAGACTTAGGTGCGAAGCAAAACCGTTTGAGTCACAGCATCAACAACTTGGCGAATATCCAAGAAAACGTTGACGCCTCGAACAGCCGAATTAAAGATACAGATTTTGCGAAAGAAACCACGCAAATGACCAAAGCACAAATTTTGCAACAGGCAGGTACATCGATTCTTGCTCAAGCGAAACAGTTGCCAAACTCTGCAATGTCACTATTGCAGTAGTTTACTTAGCCTGTACTCAATACATTCAGACGTGGATGGGAATGCAGGCTTTTGGCAAGCAACTTTACAATAGAATGAGCGGCTCTCTCATCTCTCACCTGCCAATCATTTTCAATGTAAAGTTGCACTCGGTATGCCGGAAATGTGTTCATTTCTCTTGATCTCCACATAGGCTCTGGCGACCAACCTAGCCCCAGTTCTCTCAAAGGAAAAGGGGCTTTTTCTTTTCTAATTTTCACGTCTATCGTCTGCGAACTTACCTTCAATTGTTTCCTTTTGCTGGTTTTCTATACAATTTATCCCTCTCGGCTCGATTTGTGGAAACTTGAGCACTTTTTCTTACTTTTCTTCAATTTTATTAGCTAAATCTCGCAATGTTATTTTTTTAAACTTTTTTCTAAAGCTTCTGAATTTGGTGTCGTTAATAGAAATAACTTTGAGAGAACTACTTGGTTTTCCGAGACGTCGGAAACCGCTACACCGGAAAATCAATTGGAGAAATCACCAT
>NZ_JAWPOX010000357.1:0-795 GCF_033344475.1 Vibrio sp. 1288 | reverse complement strand
ATCAGCGATGAAACTGACCCTGGTCCAGAAGATACCGTTACGGTAACCATGACTGGTCCAGCGAATGTTGTAGAAGGTGACACCACCACAGACTACACCGTGACGCTGAGCGATCCGGCACCTGTGGGTAGCATCGTGACCTTAGCTTACAGCTACACCACTGCATCGGGTGATGACATCACTGAAACGACTCAAGCGATTATTGGGGCGGATGGCGTAACCGCCACGTTTACCATCGATACGGTGGACGACGTTTATGCAGAAGGCGATGAAGTATTCCGTGTCAGCGTGTCGGGTATTGTTGATAGCGACAGCAATCCTATCTTCGAAGCGTTGAACCTCGATAATGCGTTCGTCGACACCACCATCAGCGATGAAACCGATCCGGGTCCAGAAGATACGGTCACCGTCACCATGACAGGTCCAGCGAATGTCGTAGAAGGCGACACCACCACAGAGTACACAGTGACGCTGAGCGATCCGGCTCCTGTGGGCAGTATCGTGACCTTAGCTTACAGCTACACCACTGCATCCGGTGACGACATTACTGAAACCACCCAAGCAGTGGTTGGTGCCGATGGTGTGACGGCTACGTTTACCATCGATACGGTGGACGATGTGTATGCCGAAGGCGATGAAGTGTTCCGTGTCAGCGTGTCGGGTATTGTGGACAGCGACAGCAATCCGATTTTTGAGGCATTAGATGTTTCAAATGCCTTTGTTGATACCACCATCAGCGATGAAACGGACCCAGGGCCAGAAGATACCGTTACGGTGACCATGACTGGTCCAGCG
>NZ_JAWPOX010000356.1:0-795 GCF_033344475.1 Vibrio sp. 1288 | reverse complement strand
CGATAATAACGATGACCACCAAAATGATTGCCGAGAGAATGTTGTTTTGCAGATCACTAAGCATCAGCTTGACATCATCCGACTGATCCCAAGTGTATTTAACCTGCAAATTACTTGGCCACTCTGCACGCAGTTGCCCTTGAGCAATCACCTCTTTAACTAACGCGACGGTTGCAATAATGTGCTCGCCAGCACGCGTTTTCACGTCAAGCACAATGGCAGGCTCACCATCCAAGCGGGCAAAGCTTTCCGGGTCACGAAACGCTCGGCGAACTGTGGCCACATCACCAAAGGTGATCACTTCTTTGCCATTCACTTTGATAGGCAATTCGAGAACATCTTTCAGAGAATCAAACACCGACGGAACTTTGACCGAAAAGCGCCCATATCCAGTATCGACAAAACCAGCCGCAACCACTCGGTTGTTTAGTGCGATCAAGTTATAGATATCGGCCTGATCCAATCCATAGCTTTCCATTAGAAGGGGATCAACCACGATCTCGACAATATCTTCACGATCACCAGCAATATCGACTTCCAAAATCTGGCGGAAGCTTTCTAATCGGTCACGCAACGTTCGTGCGATTTGAACAATGGTTCTCTCTGGCACCGTGCCATAAAGCACAACAGTTAAAACAGGCTCCTCTGAAGCAAAAGTGACTTCATTGACCGTCGGTTCATCACTGTCTGCAGGTAACTTAGGTTTCGCCAGATCGACCGCGTCGCGAACATCCGCCATCGCTTTATCGAGATCCACGCCGACGCTAAACTCCAAAGTCACTGAGGCGTGGCCTT
>NZ_JAWPOX010000355.1:0-797 GCF_033344475.1 Vibrio sp. 1288 | reverse complement strand
TCATTAAAGCCGCTTTATATCAACAACAAAAACTTTTACGTCAGCGCTCACTGGAGCGAGATAAAAAATAACTCCTATGACCAAAGCAACGATACTTTCCGTCACCAATCCAACTGAGCGTGGCGACAAAAAACAACTTGGCAACTTACCCGGTGCAGCGCTGCCACTCGCCATTGCCGAACTGGCCAAGCAGCATTCAAGTCACTCACTACTGGTTGTGCCAGATCCGCAGATCGCGTTGAAACTGCAAGCAGAAATCGAACAGTTTACCGACCAACCAGTAAGCCTTTTCCCTGATTGGGAAACGTTGCCATACGACAATTTTTCTCCACACCAAGAGATCATTTCTGACCGTATTGCTCGCCTATACCAACTGCCAAATCAACGTGGCGGCGTCACTATCGTGCCTGTCAGCACTGTTCTTCAGCGCCAATCTCCGCGAGAATTTTTGTTACAGCACACACTAATGGTCAAAACAGGCGATAATTTCTCGCTAGAAAACCTGAGAGTGCAACTAGAGAACTCGGGTTACCGTCACGTAGACCAAGTGTTTGGGCCGGGTGAATACGCGAGCCGAGGTTCGATTCTCGACTTATTCCCGATGGGCAGTGCAGATCCTTACCGCATTGACTTTTTCGATGATGAAATTGACACCATTCGCACTTTCGATCCAGAAAACCAGCGTTCTATCGAAGATATTCAGCAAATCCAATTGCTGCCTGCGCATGAATTCCCAACGACGAAAGAAGCGATTGAAGATTTCCGTACTCGTTGGCGCACCCAGTTTGAGGCGAGAC
>NZ_JAWPOX010000354.1:0-798 GCF_033344475.1 Vibrio sp. 1288 | reverse complement strand
ACTACCAAGTAATTCAATGTGATCGTTATGCGCTGTTTCCTATGACACGTTATCGCACCATGTGGACTTGGTTAGAAAACAGCTTGGGGGATTGGGCTTCTCCGGCGGGGAGCTTGTACTATATCGTCGCTCGTAAACGAACGTACCCTCTCAAGCCAATCAAACCACATTGGCGTCTAAAGAAAAAACTGACGCCGCTTGGCGTGATGAACCGAGAGGGATTTGGTGTGAAGAGAGTGTCGAGCCAGCGCTACTAGCGTATTAAGATGGCTGGTAGCCTGTATCTTCTTCTGTTGGGTTTTCTGCTGCTGTGCGGGCGAGTTCATCACAGATTTCGTTTTCTCTGTGTCCAGCATGGCCTTTAACCCAATGCCAATCCACTTGGTGGCGTGCCGTTTCTTTATCCAGTGCTTGCCATAAATCGGCGTTCTTCACGGGCTTTTTATCTGCGGTTTTCCAGCCGCGTTTTTTCCAGTTGTGAATCCACTGCGTGATCCCTTGGCGCACGTACTGACTATCGGTCGTCAGCGTGACACGGCACGGCTCTTTCAGTGTTTGCAGGGCGACAACAGCGGCTAACATTTCCATGCGATTGTTGGTGGTGAGGGTGTAGCCTTTGGAGAGCGTCTTTTCTACGTCTTTGTAGCGTAAGACGATGCCGTAGCCACCAGGGCCTGGATTTCCTAAACAAGATCCGTCTGTGAACATCTCAACGTGTTTGGTCATATTCTTGGTACTATTAGCCGAAACATTTAATAAAGCATAGTCTGACATACATAACCTTATGAATACCAGCAG
>NZ_JAWPOX010000353.1:0-798 GCF_033344475.1 Vibrio sp. 1288 | reverse complement strand
GTTGAAGTTCTTCAAGCAGCTGGTTACACCAACATTGAATATCACAAAGGTTCGCTTTCAGAGGAAGAACTGATTGAAGCAGTTAAAGATACGCACTTCATCGGTATCCGCTCCCGAACGAATCTATCCGAGGAAGTGATCAATGCGGCAAACAAACTGGTTGCGATTGGCTGTTTTTGTATCGGAACTAACCAAGTCGATCTTGGTGCGGCGGCAAAACGTGGCATTCCTGTATTCAATGCACCGTTTTCAAATACGCGAAGTGTAGCTGAGCTAGTGCTTGGTCAGATTCTTCTGCTCCTTCGTGGGATTCCTGAAAAGAACGCCTTGGCACACCGTGGTATTTGGAAGAAGAGCGCAGACAACTCTTACGAAGCGCGTGGTAAACGCCTTGGCATCATTGGTTACGGCCATATCGGTACTCAGCTGGGCATTATTGCTGAAAACTTAGGTATGCGCGTGTACTACTACGACATCGAAAACAAACTATCACTTGGCAACGCAACGCAAATCCACACGATGAGCGAGCTGCTAAACAAATGTGATGTTATTTCGCTGCACGTACCAGAAACACCTGAAACGAAGAATATGATGGGCGAAGAAGAATTTGCTCGCATGAAGCCTGGCGCAATCTTCATCAACGCCGCTCGCGGTACCGTTGTTGATATTCCTGCGCTTTGCCACAGCCTAGAAGCAGGTCACTTAGCTGGCGCAGCAATCGACGTATTCCCAGTAGAACCAAAAACAAACGCTGACCCGTTTGAATCTCCACTACAGAAATTCGATAACGTCATTCTA
>NZ_JAWPOX010000352.1:0-799 GCF_033344475.1 Vibrio sp. 1288 | reverse complement strand
TATTTATGGTGGGCAGCGCGATCCTTGGCATTATATGCCTAAGCGTAGTAGAGATGAGTATTCCACAATTGTTTGCGCTTCTTGCAGTGCTTAATTTCTTAGTCGCGGCATATATCTTTCTACAAATCCCGATTTTTGTGGTTCGCTTTGCAATGTGGATGCTCACGCACACCATCTATCGTGTTAAACACAAAAATCTGCACAACTTACCTGAGCATGGTGGTGCATTGATTGTGTGCAATCATGTGAGCTACATGGATGCCCTGTTACTGAGTGCCGTATGCCCTCGTTTGATTCGCTTTGTGATGGAAGAAGATTACGCCAACCTGCCGCCGCTAAGACGCTTTTTACGCCGTGCTGGCGTGATACCAATTTCTGCTAGCAACCGAAGTTCTATTCGTCGAGCATTTAACGACGTCGAAGAAGCTCTCAATGAAGGCCATATTGTCTGTATCTTCCCTGAAGGGCGATTGACCTCCGATGGCGAAATGAACGACTTCATGCGTGGCATCGACATTATTCTGCGTCGAAGCCCAGTACCTGTGATTCCGATGGCATTGAAAGGATTGTGGGGTAGTTATTTTAGCCGCGCTAAAGGACGAGCATGCAGAGGGTTCCCGACTCGCTTCTGGTCCAAATTGGAAATTGAAGCTGGCGAACCGGTAGATCCTAGCTCAGCTACCGCACAAACTATGTTCGAAAAAGTGCACGCATTGCGCGGAGATTGGCGATAAACAAAACGTTGAGAATTATTTGAGCACACGTTTAGATTATCTGAACGTGTGTTCAAATCATTAAG
>NZ_JAWPOX010000351.1:0-800 GCF_033344475.1 Vibrio sp. 1288 | reverse complement strand
GCCGTTACAGCATCCGTAATTGGTGCGCTTAAACCAAGCTTAGAAAATGGCATAGAAACGTCTCTAAAGAGGAAATGGGCGCGTAGTTTATCAGAATCCCAGTCAAGTAACAGAATCATTCGTCTGGACGCGAAAACCACATTCAACAAATGAACTCTATCCTTTTAATAAGACATTCTGTTGGCATGACGCGTTGAATTATTCACAACCTCACGTTTCTCGCGAGAGAATCTCGTTATGCTGCTAACGTGTGCATTACTGGAAGGCGCCATGGACATTTTATTGCTTGTTGGATTGATCGCACTAAATGGCATTTTCGCTATGTCTGAGATTGCGTTGGTCGCGGCGAAAAGCGGCCGACTAAAAATGATGGCCGAAGACAACGCACCTGCTGCGCTCGCTTTAGAACTAAAAAACAACCCTACCCAGTTTCTTTCGACTATCCAAATCGGCATTACTGCCATCGGTCTACTCAGTGGCATTTTTGGTGAAGCGACGCTGTCCATTCCTTTTGAACACTGGCTCGTTGCCCAAGGGCTAGAGCGCGAAGTCGCCACCGTTCTTGCGACTACCAGCGTTGTTATTTTGATCACTTACTTCGCGATCATCATCGGTGAGCTCGTGCCAAAACGTTTTGCGCAAAACAACGCGGAAAGCATCGCAATTGTGGTCGCCTATCCGATTCATTGGTTAGCCAAACTTGCCAGACCTTTTGTGTTCTTACTTACTGTGTCGACAGATGCGTTACTTAAACTTCTGCGCCAAAACGAAAACCAAGGCGAAATCGTCACAGAAGAAGA
>NZ_JAWPOX010000350.1:0-801 GCF_033344475.1 Vibrio sp. 1288 | reverse complement strand
AGCGTTGAACATTGCACTGCATATTCAGATCATGAAAATGGAGCACCTCGCCACCACAGACGATCTTACTGGCATTCCAAACCGCAGAGAATTCATGCGTCAAATTGAGCATCGTCTTTCTGAATTTCGCACGCAAGGGATCAAATTCCACGTCGCGATTTTGGATTTAGATAACTTTAAAAAACTGAATGACAAGTTCGGGCACGACGCTGGCGACAAATCTCTCATCCATGCTGCCAATACCATTAAAGGGCATTTACGAGAATGCGACCTGCTTGCTCGTGTCGGTGGTGAAGAGTTTGCTATCGTCCTGAGAAGCCGCTCTTCTCAAGAAGCAATGGATACGTTAGAAACCATCCGAAATGCCTTAGAAACCACGACGATTCGATATTCAGGGCGTGATATGACATTCACCGCCAGTATTGGGGTAACTCAAGTGTGTGGCTTGGATGATTCTTTTGAGCCGTTAGTGAAACGTGCTGATTTAGCGTTATACAAAGCGAAAGAAACCGGGAGAAATCGCGTAGAAATCAACCACAGCAAGCATCAAGGCGTATCGAATGAGCAATGAGTGAGATGATGAATCAACAATAAAAAAGGTAGCGACTGATGCGCTACCTTTGCGATTCCCAAGTAAATTCAAGATGAGGAGTGAATCACCTTGCGCTGACTTGGGATTAAGAAGTCAGCAAATTGAATTATGCTTTCTTAAGATCTTTAGCAGGGTAAGTTAGCGTCTTTTCGCCAGCTTTAACGTGAGCGTAAAAACCGCCGCTGCTTAAACCTGTAACAACCATTTCG
>NZ_JAWPOX010000349.1:0-801 GCF_033344475.1 Vibrio sp. 1288 | reverse complement strand
ACTTAAGCATTACGATGGTCGAGTTTAGGTATTCTTCGATTGATTCTTGAGATAGCTTAACGGTACAACCCGCAGCAGAACGCTCAGCTGACGCATCAGACAGTTCGAATGCTTGCTCAACCGTTAGTGTTTCTAGACCTTCAATCTCAAGGATACGGCCAGAGAATTCATTCACTTTACCGGCTTTTTCAACAGTCAGTAGACCTTGTTGAATCGCGTAGTAAGGGATGGCATGAACTAGGTCACGAAGTGTGATACCCGGTTGCATCTTGCCTTTAAAGCGAACCAAAATTGATTCAGGCATATCCAATGGCATAACGCCTGTTGCCGCTGCGAATGCAACCAGACCAGAACCAGCTGGGAATGAAATACCTAGCGGGAAACGAGTATGCGAGTCGCCACCAGTACCGACAGTATCTGGCAGTAGCATACGGTTTAGCCACGAGTGGATAATACCATCGCCTGGACGTAGAGAAACACCGCCACGGTTCATGATGAAATCAGGAAGTGTATGGTGAGTATTCACGTCAACTGGTTTAGGGTACGCAGATGTGTGACAGAACGACTGCATAACTAGGTCTGCTGAGAAGCCAAGACACGCAAGGTCTTTAAGCTCATCACGCGTCATAGGACCCGTTGTATCTTGAGAACCTACGGTTGTCATCTTAGGCTCACAGTAAGTGCCCGGACGAACACCTGCTACACCACACGCTTTACCAACCATTTTCTGTGCAAGCGTGTAACCCTTGCCAGAATCAGCGACTTCACCAGGTTTACGGAATACATCAGAAGACTCAAGAC
>NZ_JAWPOX010000348.1:0-802 GCF_033344475.1 Vibrio sp. 1288 | reverse complement strand
TATACGGATAAGAAAGTGGTCGCAGTTGGCGGTGGTCATGGCTTAGGTCGAATGTTAGCCGCTTTAAAAGACTTTGGCAGTAATGCTACGGGCATTGTTGCCACAACCGACAATGGTGGTTCAACTGGGCGTATTCGTCATTGCCAAGGTGGCATCGCTTGGGGAGACACCAGAAACTGCATCAACCAGCTAATCACTGAACCATCTATCAGTTCGATGATGTTCGAATACCGCTTTAAAGGTACGGGAGAGCTGGACGGCCACAACCTTGGCAATTTGATGCTAACAGCATTGGATAACTTGTCGGTTCGACCGCTGGATGCAATCAATCTGATCCGAAACATGCTTAAGGTTGATGTAAATATTCTGCCAATGTCAGAGCACCCTTCGGATTTGTCTGCGCTTTCAGTGAACGGGCAATGGGTCACAGGTGAAACCAATGTGGATGAGATGGAAACCGACTTACGTCGCTTAGATCTTTCACCAGAAGTTCCAGCCACTAAAGAAGCCGTTACTGCTCTGGCAGAAGCCGATGCAATCATTCTTGGCCCAGGCAGTTTCCTCACCAGTATTATGCCGCCATTGTTATTGCCTGAGCTGGGCAAAGCCATTGCAGCAAACCGAAAAGCGAAGGTGATATTCGTTGCTAACCTCAGCCCTGAATACGGCCCAGCAGGTCGAATGTCGATGGCGCAAAAGCTGGAATGGTGTGAACGTGCGTGCCAAGGACGAAGAATCGATGTCGTCCTTGCCGAAGAAACGGACCAGAAAGTGTTGGAACAATGGAACGTCGTTACCGAAT
>NZ_JAWPOX010000034.1:0-50941 GCF_033344475.1 Vibrio sp. 1288 | reverse complement strand
TACATGGAAGTTACTGAAGAACTTAATGAAAACAGGATGTTAAGTCTTCAGCAACAATTAAAGGGAACATAGCCTTTTTTAATCCATGCGCGCTGGCTTGATGAGGAAGAAAATAATCAATATCGCCGAGTGTTACCGGAGAGGCGTCAAACCCTTTTTTTAGAAACGCTGGTAAGGCTTTACGCACATGTTTAAAGAGTGCTTTGCCCTCCATCTCAAACTGGCAACTTTTTAAATAGGCTTGATGCTCGGAGGTATGCGGATTGATATGACTACCTCCGCCCTTAATTTGACAAAATGAATACCCGGTATGATGCGTTTCAAAGTGACTGGTGAGCAATCCATCATCGTTGTGTTCTTCGAGCAAAAATGCGGCGGCACCGTCCGCGAATAAGGTTGCAACTTCTGGTTTGAGCGTAAAATTTCGATTCAGTGTGATGCCAGTGGCGAGTTCGCTGGTGACAATAAGAATCCGACGGTACCGTTTTGCTAAGAATAGACTCTGAGCAAGATCAAGCGCAGAGAGAAAGGATAAACAGGTGCTGTTCAAATCAAAGCTTTCTAGCCATGTTGGAGCGTCTAACGCGGCGAGAACCGCTGAAGCGTCGTAGGGTAGAGACTGGTGGTGTGTACCGCTAGCGTAGATAAGGAGATCAACGGAGCTTAAGGTATGTGTGTTTCCTAAACACTGCTCTATTGCCTGCACCGCCATGTAAATAGCGGTCTCTTTTGTATTGGCTACATGACGATATTCAACGTCGAATTTATTTCGGCAGGTCCCTGGCGCTAATTTTAGGAAGTGATCCATCTCTCGATCAGACCATTGATTCGTTGGCAGGTAGCTTCCACTGGAAACGATGTTAAAGCCCATTATTCTCTATACACTTATTAAAAACGTCGTTCAAAATAAACCACGTTGCATATTGAAGCTATGGTGAGCGAGATGAAAAATAAACAGAACAAAACAAATGGGAGTAAGAGCACGCTTTGGGTGCAATGCTGAGAATGAATTTTCAGGAATGAGCCAGGCTTTTATTTGCTGGCTCAATTTGAATAGAGTGAGGGTTACTTCTTAAATTTCGCCAAAATACGATCCAAATGGTTTGCAAATTCGCGTCGATCGGTTTGAGAAAGCGCGGCGGGCCCACCTGTCTGAATTCCGCTTGAACGCATGGTTTCCATAAAGTCGCGGATATTTAGGCGAGCTTTGATGGTGTCTTTTGTATAGAGCTCGCCACGAGAACTGAGGGCTTGAGCGCCTTTAGAGATAACCTCATCTGCAAGCGGAATATCTGACGTAATCACCAAATCGTTGGCTTCTACACGCTTGACGATTTCGTTGTCTGCGATGTCAAATCCCGCAGGGACTTGTAGCGAATGGATGTTGTCTCTTTTCGGCACAGGGACAACGTGGTTAGCGACAAACGTACATTCAATCCCCGTACGCTCGGCGGCACGCACAATGGTTTCGCGAATAACTTTTGGACACGCGTCTGCATCTACCCATAACTTCATGATGATTTCTCATTTAGCTTGGCTTCTAGCTCTTCAATACGAGCCACTAATTTTTTCACCGTGCTTTCTAGCGCTGCAAGACGATCATTATCGGTGTGCGTTTGTGCTGCGACTTCAACCTTGGGAACACGCTGAGCACTTTTCCAACTTTTTATTGCGGTGATTAATGCAGGCATTGGGACGGGCGTTTTCAAGCGTGCTTTCACTAACGCTACGGTTGGTTCTTTTCCTTGTTGTTGCAGTTGTTCCATTACCGCTTCTAATTCTTTAGTAACGTCTTGAGTTAACATTTTTAATCCTTAACAACGATATATCTATCATCATACGTTGAGTGCGCTAATTTGGCGAATGGCATTTTGGAGAGTGTAGTGTGAGAGATCTCTTACATAGGTTGTGAGAGAAAACGATTTCGTAAGCGGGAAAAGAGAAGATAAAGAGCTTAAGTTTATGATAAATAATGATTTAACAACTTGTTAACCAATGTGAGAGCCAAATATTTATCTTGGATAGATTGTCTATTTTTGGAAAAGGCGTAAATTGAGAGTTGTCAGCAGGAAGCAGACATGGAACAGGAAAGCACCAAGGATTTGGTTATCGTCAGGAAGACGATTTGGTTGGTCAGGATGATTAATCAAGCATGGAGCGTAGGACATTGTAAGGATACGATCATCAATAGGATGTTGATGACTAAGGATAGACAATGGACCCTCTAGGATTGAGGTTATGGACAGCATCAGGAAGATGCAAGGGACACCGCTCAAGGAACAAGTGACGTGTGCTAACGAGGAATGTTAGCAGTCAGGATGATAAGGACACCGCTAGGACGGCGACGTAAGGAATAAGCTGACGGAATCAGCCACTATTATGGATGATGCATGGAGCACTTTTAGTAGCCGGACTGCTGCGAGTAAGACCATGACCCCGATACTTATGTGTCGGGGTCTTTCTTATATAAAAACGATATCCAGTGTTCTCATTGAATTAAGCATCTCGATGTTATTTGGGGATATCAATATCACAAAATATATAAATTCCTAATAACACTTAATAAAAAACAACTCAGATCAATATCCTTTCCAACCAGTTGGTTTAACTTTCGGCTTCTCTACAAGGTGTTATGCCCGCAATCATTGAGCATGTTCAGCTCATCGAGTTTGTGATCTGCGGATAGATTAAGTTTGTTGTAATCAAGGAACAGATGTGGCCATAGTAACCAGAAGAATGCTTCTTCTACCCTACAATGAGTCGTTGCAACTAGAATTCGTCATGCTGAATTGCTGTGCGAAAAACCGTGCTGAATTGAATGGTCCGTATACAGTTGCGTCTGCCAAACAGATGTTTGAGAAAATACTGGATGATGAGAACATTTATAGTATGGCAGTGCTAGAGAGCACCAGTCGTGACTATATGGGGCACGTGTTCATTGCTAATCTCGATTCCGAACCTGAATTAGGGTTTATTTTTGATAAATCATATTGGGGTAAAGGGTTAGCAACAGAAGCACTAAAAGCATTTTTCCCCAAAGCGTGCCGTGAGTTGGGCTTGAATAAGGTGAAAGCTAACGTGAATAGCAATCATCAAGCTTCTATGGCGGTACTGAAAAAGCTGGGATTTGTTAAAACAAAAGAAAGTAAGGATGTATATGGTCCTTACTTTGAAATGGAATTTACAAGCGATGCGGTGGTAGGTGAAAGTTCTGCGGCCTGAAACCGACCATGGTTAACTCTCCTTGGTAGCAATCGTCACCAAGAGATGAAAACTCAAATTGATACACCGTATGCCAACGCCAGACTCCGTCTGGCGTTTTTAGTTTATGGGCACCAAAGGCGATGCTGATTAATTGGAGATCCAATTGCTCACATTTACGCGTGATGGCCGCTTTTGCGAGTTCGGCTTGGCGACGCTGTTGCCAAAACAGGTAACAGAAAAAGCAGAGCCCTAAAATTGCTAAAAGATCACCAATCATTCCTGAACCTTTCTTAGCTTTTTGTTGCTTGTTGTAAGCTTACTAGCGCATTTGCTAGTTCCTCTGATGGGTTTGAATGCAGCAAAGGCAATAACACCATTCTTAACTCTGGCAGCATCACTAAATCGGCAAATAACTGATTAAATAGGGATTGATTACCGGTTTGAGCTAAACGCAGCAAAAACTGTTCCGCTACCTTTTCATTGGCGAGTAAGTGCCAAGCGCGGCCCGCCACACCAATCAATACCTCCTGATGGCTTAAACGAGGGCTATGCAATATCGCATCTAATACTGGAGAGGCGACTTCTGTTGGTGCACCAGCAAGGGCTCGGATAAGTGCTGAAAGTAGGAAGAGATCAGGTTCGCTACTTGCGATTTCTTGCTGTGCCTTTTCTGCGATACGTTCTGCTAAACGCTCTTGTAGCTCTACATGCTCAAGCGCACCTAATAGGGCATAAAGTGGCTCATTTGGTAGGTGGTTCAACGCTTTGCGTATCATTACTCCGTTTTGCTCTTTGTCCAGGCGAGCGGCTATGTCTGTGATACCTTGCAGACCTACAGTTTGCCAATTATCCCAGCCTAAACCTCCAGAGAAGTAATGCTGGGTATGCTCGTAATATTGGCTGGTAGGAAGATTGAGGTTTGCGCGGACCTGGCTATGAAACACGGCCATTTTATCTTCGGAAGGTTTGAAAGTGTATGGGTTGTTAGACAGCTTTTGCTGTTGCTCTTCAGTGATATCATCATTGAGGCGTGTTCCCATAGCCTCCACTACGTATTTAATGAAATTGCCGATATCCGCTTGCTTTAACAAACCGCGCTCGTCCAATTCAAACTTTAGAAACCAAATCCAAGGTTGCTTTTGTTCATTCCAGTACGCGATGGCAAGGTGTGCTTTACGTTGCATTGGAAATGGGTAAGGTGCTTGACCTTTTTCTACATCGGTAAACTCTTTCTTAGCGATGGTTTTGATACGGCGACCAAGATCGAAGATTTGATAATCACAGTGGCTGTTGTTCAACAGTTGAGTGAGGGTTTGAATGTTTTCCATTAAATACGACGTCCTAACGTTCTTTTCACAAGAAATGGTATCATTCTCGGCTAATTCAAGGTTCGAGATAGAATTAATGGTAACAAATACTCAATTGGTCGACTTACTTCACCAACTTGAAGCGCAGCTTAGAGAGCATAACTTATGGCAATATACTATGCCTTCAGAGCAAGCCTTACAAAGTACAGAGCCATTTGCGATTGATACATTGCACCCTCATGAGTGGTTGCAGTGGATCTTTATAGCCAGAATGCACTCACTAGTGAAAAATAACCAACCATTGCCAAGAGGGTTTTCTCTCGAGCCCTATTTTTCAGAAGCGTGGAAGCAGGAACCGCAGTTCGCCGAGCTGCTTGTTACAATCCGAACCATTGACGAACTGTGTAAGTAAACGAATGCTAGAACAAGAACTAACGCGATCTTCAGAACCAGTTGAGCTGGAGATCGTTTATCAGGATGAATATTTTGTAGCGGTCAATAAGCCTGCAGGCATGTTAGTGCATCGCAGTTGGTTAGATAAACACGAAACTCAATTTGTCATGCAAACTTTGCGCGACCAAATTGGTCAGCATGTGTTCCCATTGCATCGTCTGGATCGTCCAACATCTGGTGTGCTCGTGTTTGCGTTGTCGAGTGAAGTCGCATCACAAGTCATGCCGATGTTTGCTGAACATAAAATGGAAAAGACATACCACGCAATAGTACGCGGTTGGATTGAGGAAGAGGGCGTTTTGGATTACGCGCTCAAAGTCGAGTTAGACAAGATTGCGGATAAGTTCGCTTCACAAGAAAAAGAAGCGCAAGAAGCGGTGACGGAATATAAGCCGTTGGCTAAAGTGGAGGTTCCCTATTCGACGGGTAAATTTCCTACAACGCGTTATTGCTTAGTTGAGATGAAACCTAAAACGGGGCGTAAGCACCAACTTCGTCGTCATATGGCACATCTACGCCATCCGATCGTGGGTGATACAACGCACGGGGATGGAAAGCACAACAAGCTGTATCGCACAGAGTTTGAATCTCATCGTTTGCTACTGCATGCTTCAGAGTTACGGTTTGTCCATCCATTTACCGATCAAGAGATTGTCATGACGGCCAATCTTGATGAAACTTGGCAGCAATTGTTTACTCGATTTGAGTGGGATGAACCGATAATCGGCGCAGTTAGATCTAGATAATGATTGAGTACAAATAAAAAGGGTTAGCATCAATGCTAACCCTTTTTAATATTTAAGACTTAACGTTTTACTTTAGTTTTTCAAGATCCGCTTCGATCTCTGCGATCTTGCTCGAAACGACTTTTTCTAAATGACGAAGGTCTGAAAGAATTTTCTCTTTTACATCAACCTCAGGTTGTTTCGTTGGCTTAGTGATTTTATTCAGTTCATCAATGACTAATGTGAGGTTACGGTTGATTTCCGTTACTTCTTTATATTTGTGACTGCCACTGTCCACAAGAACATTTTTGATTTGGCGCGGGTATTTGAATTTAACGCTTTTAGCGAACAGTTCGCCTTTTTGCTTGTGGAAATAGATCTTGAGTACGTCTTTGTGTGCTTCTTGGCGTAGGGAATAACGTTCAATCTGCTTAGGGTCGTGAATACCCAAACCAGTGAGGTGGGGATACATAGGTTACCTCTATTACATCGAATTGATATTGATATAACTGTAGCAGCCTATGTATGAGCTAGATAGCTGATATTTAGCCAAAATGCTTAACTTGTGGGCAAGATCGCTCTCGCCCAGAACCGAAAAGATTGGCAGGTTTGATCTAAGCAGCGACCTCATCAGATAACTTTTCGATCAATCTCTCTCTTAGCTCATCTTGCTGTTCTTCACTTAATCTTCCCCCTGCATCACTGGTTAAAATAAACAAGTCTTCTGCTCGCTCACCAATGGTGGTGATTTTTGCACCATGAAGGTTGATATTTAAATCAGCAAACGTACGGCCTACTTTGGCCAACAGCCCTGGTGTGTCTAGCGCGACAAACTCCATTAAAGTGTGTTTTTTACCTTTGGTTGGTAAGAAGTCGACTTTGGTTTTCACATTAAAGTGCTGAAGTTTGTTCGGAGTACGGCGCGTTTTAATCTTGGTTGGTCGGCCCGCCTCCAGTACATGGGTGAGGTGTTTAATCACCGCCGCGTGACGAGATTCATCGATCGCTTCGCCATGTTGATCGAGTACCATAAAGGTATCAATCACGTGCCCATCTTTGCTGGTCATGATTTGCGCGTCGTGTACATTAAAATTACGCCTATCTAACTCCGCCACGACCGTCGCAAATAAAGCAGGCTGGTCTTTCGTATATACAAACACCTCAGTGCCGCCACGAGTGGCTTTTTTACTGATCAACACCAAAGGCTTAGTCGGATCTTCCATGCGAAGTAAGTGTTCGCAGTGCCACGCGATTTGCGTATGGGTATGACGAAGGAAGTAGTCAGCTTTGAAGCGTTGCCACAATACTTCAATTTCGCGCGCGGCAAACCCCTCTTTGCGCAGCATTGCGGAGGCCATTTGTTGATTGTGGCGAATTCGCTCACGCACATCGACAGGGTTCTCTAGCCCTCTGCGTAAAGCACGTTGTGTGGAGTAATACAGCTCTGCAAGTAAAGTTCGTTTCCAAGCATTCCAAAGTTCTGGGTTGGTTGCACAAATATCTGCAACTGTCAGGCATACAAGATAATCGAGAGATTCTTCGTCTCTGACTTTTTTGGCAAACTCGGTAATGACATCGGGATCATAAATGTCTCGGCGCTGTGCGGTGACAGACATTAATAGATGATGTCTTACCAACCAAGCGACAAGTTTGGCTTCGGGCTTCGATAAGCCATGCTCAATGCAGAAGTCGTATGCTTCTCCTTCACCGATAATTGAGTGATCGCCGCCACGACCTTTCCCGATATCGTGGAAAATAGCGGCAATAATCAGCAGCTCTTTCTTTTGCATTCGAGGGTAGACGTCACAGCAAATTGGGTGCTTCGCATGATTTTCTGGGTCACTAAAAGTGTTGATGTGTTTAAGTAAGCGAATACTGTGTTCATCAACTGTGTAGGCATGGAATAAGTCAAACTGCATTTGACCAACAATCTGACTCCATTGCGGTAAATAGGCCGCCATAACCCCTAATCGGTGCATGAGACTGAATGCTTTGTGCAGAGCATTAGGGTGACGACATAACGCCATGAACTTTTCACGCGCAGCAGGAATGGTGTGCAAAAACTTGTTGAGCCGACGGCGAGCGGTGCGCAGTTGACGCAGCGTTGGTGGGCTCACCCCTTCAATAGTTGAGTCGTTAGCAATATGTAAGAACATATCCAGAATAGTTTCTGGGCGAGCTTGGAACAATGCGGGTTTCCGCGCTTCAATTAAAGAACCGCGACGTTGAAAGTCCGTATCGAGAATCTCGGCACTTTCTGTCGCCCCACCATTAATGATCGCTTGGTCAAAGAGTTTGAGTAGCATTTTATTGAGCTCTGCCACACGACGAAGCGTGCGGTAGAACTCTTTCATCATCATTTCTACGCCTCGATTGCCTTCTCCGACGTAGCCTAGATTTTCCGCAACTTGTGCTTGATGGGCAAAGGTCAAGCGGTTGTCATAGCGGCGAAGCTCCATGTGCAGAGCGAAACGTACTCGCCAAAGGAAGTCCTGACATTCAACCAATTCTCGGTATTCTGCGTCAGTTAAAAATCCGTATCGGCTCATTTCTAACAATGAAGTCGCACCAAAGTGACGTCGAGCGACCCAGCTTAATGTATGAATATCGCGCAGCCCGCCAGGGGTTGATTTAATGTCCGGTTCTAAGTTGTAGGTCGTGTCGTGGTAACGTGCATGGCGTTCGCGCTGCTCTTGAATTTTAGCGCGGTAAAACGTCTCACTTGGCCAGAAGGAGTCTGATAACACGACTTTCTTCAGTGCCTGAAAGGTGTCCTCGCTTCCACACAGCAATCGCGCTTCTTGCAGGTTTGTCGCGACCGTTAGATCGGCTTTACCAATTTCAGCACATTCAGTAACGGTGCGAACAGCGTGTCCGACCTCGAGTTTTAAATCCCACAACAGCGTAATGAATTCGCTGATTTTTGCTTCTAACGCGGTTGGCAGTTTATTGTTCGACAGAATCAAAATATCGATATCGGAGAGCGGATGCAGCTCGCCTCGTCCGTAGCCACCAACGGCAACTAGGGAAATGTTGTAAATATCCTTGAAACCAAAATGTTGCCACAAACGATTGAGAAGCAGATCCATATATTCAGCTCTGGCTAAAACCAAGCTTGTTACCGGATGATGATTGAGAAACTCTTGGTTTTGATTAGAGCTAAACTTCTCTAATTCTTGTTTGAGTTCACCGATATTGATTTGTTCATCGGAAAAGGTAAGAGGGGACTGAAGTGTCATATTTGCCATCCGTGCAAGCTAATCTAATAACAATCTAACAAATTTGCGGCAGATAAAAAATATCCCCGCCGAAGCAGGGATATAGTAAACAACGAGTGGTTGTCAGCTTTACGCGTTTTTCATTAGGCGAGGAATCGTATCGTCGCTACGAAGCGTCAGTACTTCACAACCTTCTTTTGTTACTACAATGGTATGTTCCCATTGCGCAGAGTTCTTGCCGTCGCCCGTGTAAACAGTCCAGTCATCTTGTGCATCAACAGAGCAACCAAATTTACCTGCGTTAATCATCGGCTCAATAGTAAAGCACATGCCTTCTTTTAATACGCGGCGGTCTTTGTTCTTGTAATGAACCACTTGTGGTTCTTCATGGAACTCATCGCCGATACCGTGACCACAGAAGTCTTTCACAATAGAAAACTTGTTGCGAGGATTGTTCTTGTTGTTCTCTTTGATGTACTTCTCGATAGCTGTACCGATGTCGCCAACTGTTGAACCTGGCTTAACGGTACGCATACCAACGTACAGTGCTTCTTGAGCTACCATGCACAGACGTTTGTTTGCAGGCGAAACATCACCGACTAGGAACATCTTAGAAGTGTCACCATGGTAACCCTGAGGACGCACGCTCAGATCGGCATTCTCATCATTTGGAACGATTACGGTAATATCAACGTTTAAGATGTCACCATCTTTTAGTACCGCCGGCTTCATTTGGCCGTTGCTACCGATTTCGTCTTTTTCCGCTGGAATACCGTGGCATACGATATGGTTGATTGAAGTACAGATCGACTTAGGGAAACCATGGTAATCAAGCGGAGCAGAGTATGCGCCTTTTTCTAGAGCGTACTCATGACAGATTTTGTTTAACTCTTCTGTCGTCACACCAACTTTGATGTGTGGTTCGATCATTTCTAGAATCTCTGCGGCTAGCTTGCCCGCAATGCGCATGCGTTCTATTTCTTCAGCAGTTTTAATCTTGATTGACATTGGCTTTCTCTACTTATTCCTAAGCACGTAAACGTGCGAATGGCCGCATTCTATCAGACATCGGGGCGTTAACCCAAGTTAGATAGGAATATGCATCATTCTTAATTCGATCATATGTTTAAAGTTTTGCTTATAAATAGGAGAAAGTGGCTCGGTGAAGAAATAATTTTTACTAGCCACAGTGAGCTAAAATATGGTATAAAGCGCGCCGGAATAGAGGACTGTTCTCTTCGTTTAGCAAAGTTAAGCGGCGAAGCAAGCTTCATCCGAATAACCTTTTATCTTTAAATCACACACATTCCGTCACATATTCCGGGGTGCTGAGCAGAAGCTTGGTCGGAGTTATGGGGAATGTGGAGGCCTAACCCCATAGAGGATTTTAAAATGGCAACTGTATCAATGCGCGATATGCTAAAAGCTGGTGTTCACTTCGGTCACCAGACTCGTTACTGGAACCCAAAAATGAAGCCATTCATCTTTGGCGCTCGTAACAAAGTTCATATCATCAACCTAGAAAAAACTGTACCAATGTTCAACGACGCTCTAGCTGAACTAGCTAAAGTTGGCGAGAAGAAAGGTAAGGTTCTATTCGTAGGTACTAAGCGCGCTGCATCTGAAGCTGTTAAAGAAGCTGCAATCGCAAGCAACCAGTTTTACGTAAACAACCGCTGGTTAGGCGGTATGCTTACAAACTACAAAACAGTTCGTCAGTCTATCAAGCGTCTAAAAGAACTAGAGACTCAATCTCAAGACGGTACTTTTGACAAACTAACTAAGAAAGAAGCTCTAATGCGTACTCGCGAAATGGAGAAGCTAGAGAAATCTCTTGGTGGTATCAAAGACATGGGAGGCCTACCAGACGCTCTATTCGTAATCGACGCTGATCACGAACACATTGCAATTAAAGAAGCTAACAACCTAGGTATTCCAGTATACGCTGTGGTAGATACTAACTCTAACCCAGACGGCGTTGACTACGTAATCCCAGGTAACGACGACGCGATCCGCGCTGTACAGCTATACCTGAACGCTGCTGCTTCAGCAGTATCTGAAGGTCGTAACAAAGACGTAGCTGCAGTTGCTGAAAAAGACGGTTTCGTAGAAGCTGAATAATAGCGGCTCTGTGTCACACTTGGTCTATGTGAAACCTTTGTGTAGCATAAACTAAGTTATAGTTAGCAATGGGGGCCGACAATGTTAGGCCCCTGTTTTTTACCTTATTTCGAATCAAACGAGGAAGACAGAATGGCAACTGTAACTGCTGCTCTAGTTAAAGAACTTCGCGAGCGTACTGGCGCTGGCATGATGGAATGTAAGAAAGCGCTTGTAGAAGCAAACGCTGACATCGAACTAGCAATTGAAAACATGCGTAAATCTGGCGCAGCGAAAGCAGCTAAGAAAGCTGGTAACGTTGCAGCTGAAGGCGCAATCATCATCAAAGAAGAAAACGGCGTTGCTGTTCTTCTTGAAGTTAACTGCCAAACTGACTTCGTTGCTAAAGACGGTAACTTCACTGCATTCGCAGAAGAAGTTGCAGCTGCAGCTCTAGCTTCAAAAGCTTCTGTTGAAGAACTACAAGCACAATTCGAAGACGCACGTGTAGCTCTAGTAGCTAAAATCGGTGAAAACATCACTATCCGTCGCGTAGAATACGTTCAAGGCACTGCAATCGCTTCTTACCGTCACGGTGAGAAAATCGGTGTTGTTGTTGCTGGTGAAGGCGACGCAGAAACTCTTAAGCACGTTGCAATGCACGTTGCTGCTTCTAAGCCTGAGTTCGTTAACCCAGAAGACGTACCAGCTGACGTAGTAGAAAAAGAGAAAGCTGTTCAAGTTGAAATCGCAATGAACGAAGGCAAGCCTGCTGAAATCGCTGAGAAGATGGTTGTTGGCCGCATGAAGAAATTCACTGGCGAGATCTCTCTAACAGGTCAAGCTTTCATCATGGAGCCTAAGAAAACTGTAGGCGAAATGCTGAAAGAAAAAGGCGCTTCAGTTTCTACGTTCGTTCGCCTAGAAGTAGGTGAAGGTATCGAGAAGAAAGAAGAAATGAGCTTCGCTGAAGAAGTTGCAGCAGCTCAAAAAGGTTAATCCTTAGAGACTGTATAAAGATTAGACCGTAGCCAAGGCTGCGGTCTTTTTATGAGCAGTGAACGATTAGCCGTGATGAATAGCCATAACTGAAGTTGTGTCTATTCATGACTGTTAATCAACAACTCTCTTTGGAAGGTAAACTCCATGACTACGAACCCTAAACCAGCGTATCAACGTATTCTATTAAAACTGAGTGGTGAAGCTCTTCAAGGTGAAGACGGTTTTGGTATTGATCCTGCGGTCCTTGATCGTATGGCACAAGAAGTTAAAGAACTGGTTGAACTGGGTGTTCAGGTTGGTGTAGTTATCGGTGGCGGTAACTTGTTCCGTGGTGCAGGCCTAGCTGAAGCTGGTATGAACCGCGTAGTTGGTGACCACATGGGTATGCTTGCTACAGTAATGAATGGCCTAGCGATGCGTGATGCTCTTCACCGTGCATACGTAAATGCGCGCGTTATGTCTGCAATCCCTCTAAAAGGCGTATGTGACGACTATAATTGGGCTGATGCGATCCGTGAGCTTCGCCAAGGCCGAGTTGTCATCTTCTCTGCTGGTACTGGTAACCCGTTCTTTACAACGGATTCTGCTGCTTGTTTACGTGGTATCGAAATTGAAGCGGATGTTGTACTAAAAGCGACGAAAGTTGATGGTGTATTTACTGCTGACCCTGTAGCAAACCCAGACGCAGAGCTGTATGATAAGCTATCTTATGCAGAAGTTCTGGATAAAGAGCTGAAAGTTATGGACTTGGCGGCGTTTACGCTAGCTCGTGACCACAAAATGCCAATCCGCGTATTTAATATGAACAAGCCAGGCGCACTACGTCGCGTGGTAATGGGCGAAGCAGAAGGCACGCTCATCAACGAATAAGCTTGGCTTAAGGTGCCACTCCAAAGCGTTAGGGTGGTGCTTGCTTTGCTCAACCGTTTTAGGCTTTCTTCAGGAAAGATGACATTTTTAAGGTGAAACTGTGATTAACGAAATCAAAAAAGACGCGCAAGAGCGCATGGATAAAAGCGTTGAAGCGCTTAAGAACAACCTTTCTAAAATTCGTACAGGTCGTGCACACCCAAGCCTACTATCTGGTATTTCTGTAGAATACTACGGTGCAGCAACACCTCTAAACCAAGTAGCAAACGTTATTGCTGAAGATGCACGTACACTTGCAATCACGGTTTTTGATAAAGAGCTGACGCCGAAAGTAGAAAAAGCGATCATGACGTCTGACCTTGGTCTAAACCCTATGTCAGCTGGCACTATCATCCGCGTTCCACTTCCACCGTTAACGGAAGAACGTCGTAAAGACCTAGTTAAGATCGTTCGTGGTGAAGCTGAAGGTGGTCGTGTTGCTGTTCGTAACATCCGTCGTGACGCAAACAACGATCTTAAAGCGCTTCTAAAAGATAAAGAAATCTCTGAAGATGAAGATCGTAAAGCACAAGACGAAATTCAAAAGCTAACTGACGTTGCAGTTAAGAAGATCGATGAAGTTCTTGCTGCAAAAGAAAAAGAGTTGATGGAAGTTTAATACTCCCACACACATCACTGTTGGAAAACGCTGTGCTCACAGCTCAGCGTTTTTTTATGTTAGTCTATCCAACTGATGGAACTCAATTAACTCCCTATGCAAAATTCTCAAGCCTTCTCTGATTCCCTTCCTAAGCATATTGCCATCATTATGGACGGTAATGGCCGTTGGGCTAAGTCCAAAGGAAAACCTCGCGTATTTGGTCATAAAAAAGGCGTTAGTGCCGTTCGTAAGACCGTGGCTGCTGCTTCAAAACTAGGCATTAGAGCCATGACGCTGTTTGCTTTTAGTAGTGAAAACTGGCGTCGTCCGGAGGAAGAAGTGGGTCTTTTGATGGAACTGTTTATCACGGTCCTGTCTAGTGAAGTAAAAAAACTACACAAAAATAACTTACGGTTGCGCGTGATCGGTGATACCAGTCGATTTAGTGAGCGTCTACAAAAGAAAATTGTAGAAGCAGAAAACCTAACGGCAGATAACACGGGTATGGTGATCAACATTGCAGCCAACTATGGCGGTAAATGGGACATCACAGAAGCTGCTAAAACGTTAGCGCTAAAAGCACGTAACGGTGAAATTCGTGTAGAGGATATCAATGAGCAGCTAATCACTGAGCATTTGACCATGGCAGACCTACCGGAAGTGGATCTTTTAATTCGCACCAGTGGAGAGTGCCGCATCAGCAACTTTATGTTGTGGCAAATGGCTTATGCAGAAATGTACTTTACACCAGAGTACTGGCCAGAATTCGATGAAGACAGTTTGGTAGAAGCTGTGACTTGGTTTATCAACCGAGAACGTCGTTTTGGCTGTACAGGTGAACAAATAAAGGCATTGATGGCAGCTCAATAAGGACTAGTTAGTTTGAAACAGAGAATAATAACAGCACTAATTTTAGCTCCCCTGGTTATTTTAGGCATTTTTAAATTACCGCTAATGGGCTTTATTGCCGCTTTAACTGCAATAACGCTATTAGGTTTTTGGGAGTGGACTCAGTTTACAGGAAGCAACTCTCGCATTGCTGCCCTTGTGCCGGCAATCATTATTACCGGACTTAGTTTTCTATACATCTCGCCTGATGCATATAGCCTCAATCACTTAACGACACCTCATTATGTCGTCTTGGGTATTGGTTTTGTTTGGTGGATTATTGCTAGCTTAATGGCGATTACTTACCCCAAAACGACGAAATCTTGGCAAAGTAATTTTGTTTTACGTCATGTATTTGGTTTTCTGACATTAATCCCATTCCTTTGGAGTGTGATTATTCTCAGAGCGTATGACATCACTGTAGATCCATACCACGGCGCAAAGCTTGTGTTGTACGTTTGTTTCTTGGTATGGGCTGCAGATAGCGGCGCCTACTTTGCAGGCAAAAGCTTAGGCAAACGTAAGATGGCTCCTCATGTAAGCCCCAATAAAACTATTGAAGGGCTAATTGGTGGCATTATCACGGCATTAATCGTAGCGTGGGCATTTGCTGATTGGTTCGACATCCAGTTCACTAGCCCTGTCCATATGGTGCTGATTACGCTGGTTACTGTCGTTATTTCAGTGCTTGGTGATCTGGTTGAAAGTATGTTCAAACGTGTCTCAGGCATTAAAGACAGCAGTAACATTATCCCAGGGCACGGTGGTGTGCTAGATCGTATCGACAGCCTAACCGCAGCATTCCCAGTTTTTGCTCTTCTTTACTACGTATTCTAATTTATCAGGAGCGGCGTCGTCGCTCCTGAGCTTTCTAACGGTCTTACAACATGCAAAAGTTAACGATTCTTGGTGCTACTGGATCAATTGGTGCAAGCACGCTTAAAGTGGTCGAACAAAACCCAGATCTGTTTTCTGTCGTTGCCTTAGCGGCAAGCACTAACGTTGAAAAGATGATCGGTCTATGTTGTCAGTGGCAACCTAAATATGCGGTCATGGCAGATAAAGCTGCGGCGTCTCAACTTCAAGCTGAGCTACACTTGGTTTCGCCAGGTACCGAAGTGCTAGGTGGTACTGATGCGCTATGTCATATAGCTTCGCTGGACGAGGTCGACAGTGTAATGGCTGCTATTGTAGGAGCCGCTGGCTTATTGCCAACCATGGCTGCCGTGAAAGCAGGTAAGCGAGTCTTGTTGGCAAATAAAGAAGCACTTGTAATGTCAGGCCAGCTATTTATTGATGCTGTAGAAGAATTTGGCGCAGAGCTACTTCCCGTCGACAGTGAACACAACGCCATTTTCCAATGTTTACCACAGCAAGTACAAACCAATCTAGGTCGTTGCAATTTACAAGAACATGGCATTTCTCATATTTTGTTGACTGGATCTGGTGGTCCTTTCCGTTACACTGACATCGCAGAACTGGAGCAGGTGACACCCGCTCAGGCGATTGCTCATCCAAACTGGTCGATGGGGCCAAAAATTTCTGTTGACTCTGCCACGATGATGAATAAAGGCCTTGAGTATATCGAAGCTAAGTGGCTATTTAATGCTGCTCGCGAACAACTGAAGGTGGTTATTCACCCTCAATCGGTAATTCATTCTATGGTTCAGTATCGTGATGGTTCGGTCTTGGCACAAATGGGAGAAGCGGATATGGCGACGCCAATTGCGCTCACCATGTCATACCCGTCAAGAGTGGAAGCTGGGGTTAAGCCGCTAGACTTCACGAAAGTTGGTGAGCTGACGTTTTTGCAGCCTGATTTTGCTCGTTACCCATGTTTAAAACTCGCAATTGATGCCTGTTATGAAGGTCAACACGCAACAACAGCATTGAACGCAGCTAATGAAGTCGCTGTTGATGCATTTTTAAATAACAGACTAGGTTTTACCGATATTGCTCGCATCAATGAGTCTGTGTTGAATAAAATCAACGCAAGCTGCAAAGCTGAGAATGCGAATAGCTTGGAAAGCTTGCTCGAGCTAGATAGAATGGCACGAACTATTGCCCTAGAAACCATACGCGAGCGTAGCTGATGACTGGTATATTGTGGAATCTCATTTCTTTTATCGTCGCACTGGGCATTCTTGTTGCCGTGCACGAATTTGGGCATTTTTGGGTTGCTCGCCGTTGCGGCGTTAAAGTTGAAAAGTTTTCAATCGGTTTCGGCAAGTCTATTTGGAGTAAAGTAGGCAAAGACGGAACGGAGTACAGCATCTCAATGATCCCTCTCGGCGGCTATGTGAAAATGGTTGCTAGCCGTGTCGATGAGGTGCCAGAACATGAGAAGCACCTAGCGTTTGATAAGAAGCCGTTATGGAAGCGAACCTCTATTGTTGCGGCTGGCCCCATCTTTAATTTTCTTTTCGCAATTTTTGCCTATTGGCTGGTATTTCTAATTGGTATCCCGGCTGTTAA
Organism: Vibrio sp. 1288; assembly: GCF_033344475.1. NCBI lineage: Bacteria > Pseudomonadati > Pseudomonadota > Gammaproteobacteria > Vibrionales > Vibrionaceae > Vibrio > Vibrio sp. 1288. The sequence continues at coordinate 34,059 of NZ_JAWPOX010000034.1, read as the reverse complement.
GCCTGTAATTGGTGAAGTTACGCCCAATTCGATTGTTGCGGAAGCTGGAATTGAATCTGGAATGGAACTTAAATCGATATCTGGTATCAAAACTCCGGATTGGGAATCAGTAAATATGGGATTGATTTCTCATATTGGCGATGATTTGATGACGGTAACACTAACGTCAGCGAATGAAGTTGGTTCAGAAGTAACGAAAACGCTCGATTTACGTGAGTGGAAGTTCGACCCAGAAACTCAGTCAGCGATGCAGTCGTTAGGTTTTACTCCGTATACACCGGAGGTGTATCGAGTTATCGAGCAGGTCTCGCAAGGTGGAGCGGCGGAAAAAGCTGGTGTGCTTCCAGGTGATGAGGTTGTCGCAATTGGTCAACAACGCGTAACCGAATGGAAGCAAGTGGTTGAAGCGGTTCGTTCTAATCCTGATACACCGCTTGAATTGACGGTGTTACGTCAGGGTTATGAGCAAACATTGACGCTGACGCCCGGTAGCCGTGAGCTAGCTAACAAAGAAGTCGTTGGTTTTGCAGGTATTGCACCTAAAGTCGCAGAATGGCCAGAAAGTTATCGCTTCGATCTTCAGTTTGGTGTATTCGAGTCAATAGGTAAAGCAGTAGACAAAACTGGCCAAGTCATTGGTTTGACAATCAGCATGCTTAAGAAGCTGATTGTTGGAGACGTTGGTCTGAATAATCTGAGTGGACCAATATCAATAGCCAAAGGCGCAGGCGCGACAGCAGATTATGGTTTGGTCTACTTTTTAGGTTTTCTCGCTCTAATTAGTGTTAACCTAGGTATTATTAATCTCGTTCCTTTACCAATGTTGGATGGCGGTCATTTGTTGTTTTTTGCAATTGAAGCAGTCATTCGACGTCCTGTTCCTGAGAAAGTGCAGGAAATGGGCTTTAGAATTGGTGGTGCGATCATCTTCTCGCTCATGGCGTTAGCGCTATTTAATGATTTTACTCGTCTGTGATAGTTCAGAGACAAAAGCAGTAGCAAGGAATAATTAGAACAAGTATGGCGATTAAGCGAATTCTATTTGCAAGTTTACTGGCGACCAGTGTATCTGCAAATGGAGCAGAGAACTTCGTAGTTCAAGATATTGAAATCGATGGATTGCAGCGTGTAGCACTGGGTGCTGCATTGTTGAAAATGCCTGTACGTGTCGGTGATACCATTGGCCAAGGCGATGTTGCAGAAATTATCCGCGCCCTGTATGCATCTGGTAACTTTGAAGATGTGAAAGTGTTGCGTGACGGTGGTGTTCTGATGGTTCAAGTCAAAGAACGTCCTACCATTGCAAGCATCTCTTTTTCAGGTAACAAAGCAATCAAGGACGAGCAGCTACAAGAAAACCTGAACGCGTCTGGCGTTCGTGAAGGTGAAGCGCTTGACCGCACCACGCTAAGCAACATTGAAAAAGGCTTAGAAGACTTTTACTACAGCGTAGGTAAATACAACGCAACAGTAAAAGCGGTGGTGACTCCACTACCACGTAATCGTTCTGATCTTAAGTTTGTCTTTACTGAAGGTGTGTCGGCAAAAATTCAGCAAATCAACTTTATCGGTAATGAAGTGTTCAGTGATGAAGAACTGCTTTCGCGCTTTAACTTAAATGTTGATGTGCCGTGGTGGAATTTCCTTTCTGATGAAAAGTATCAAAAGCAAGTTCTTGCAGGTGATATTGAAGCACTCAAATCATTCTACCTGGATCGTGGTTACTTAAAATTTAACGTTGATTCGACACAAGTTGCAATCTCTCCTGACAAGAAAGGGGTATACATTACTCTTGGTCTAGAAGAGGGCGAGGTTTACACCGTTAAGGACGTGAAGTTCCGTGGTGATTTGATTGGCGAGGAAGCGACGTTCGAAAGACTTGTGCCATTTGAAGACAATGAGACATACAACGGCTCGTTGGTTACTTCAATGGAAGAAGGGATTAAGCGTGTGCTTGGTGAGTCCGGTTATGCTTATCCTCAAGTGAATACCATTCCTGAGTTTGACGACGAGAATCAAGAAGTTTCTTTGGTCGTTAACGTAGATCCGGGTAACCGAATTTATGTTCGTGACATTCGCTTCACGGGTAATAACTCAACCAAAGATGAAGTCCTTCGTCGTGAAATGCGTCAGATGGAAGGCAGTTGGTTGAACTCGAAATCGATTGAAACGGGTAAAACTCGTCTAAATCGTTTGGGCTACTTTGAAAATGTTGAAGTACAGACGGTTCGAGTTCCTGGTAGTGATGATCAAGTTGACCTAGTTTACTCTGTCAAAGAAGCGAACTCTGGTAGCGTTAACTTCGGTGTTGGCTACGGCACAGAATCGGGTGTGAGCTTCCAGGTTGGCCTGCAACAAGATAACTTCATTGGTAGTGGTAACCGTGTTGGTATCAACGCGATGATGAATGACTACCAGAAAAACATCAGTCTAGATTACCGTGATCCGTACTGGAACTTAGACGGTGTAAGCTTAGGTGGTAAGGTTTTCTATAACGAATTTGAAGCGAAAGAAGCCAATATCGTTGACTATACCAACGAAAGCTATGGCGCGAGCTTAACGTGGGGTTTCCCATTCGATGAGTTGAACCGTTTTGAATTCGGTGTCGGTTATACGCACAACAAGATCGGTAACTTATCGCCTTACTTACAGGTAGAGCAGTTCTTACGAGCACAAGCAGACAACATTGATTCTAGTGGAGCGTTGAACACAAACGATTTCGACTTCAATATCTCTTGGACACGTAATAACTTAAACCGTGGCTACTTCCCTACGGCAGGTAACCATCAGCGTGCATTCTATAAAATGACCGTACCTGGCTCTGACGTTCAATACTTCAAAATGCAGTACGATGTTCGTCAGTATGTGCCATTGACTAAAAAGCACGAGTTTACCCTCTTGTTCCGTGGCCGCTTAGGTTACGGTAATGGTTACGGTCAAACGGATGGCAACGATAACTTGTTCCCATTCTACGAAAACTACTACGCAGGTGGCTTTACATCGCTTCGTGGCTTTGGCTCAAACTCTGTTGGTCCTAAAGCGGTTTACCGTGATACATCTGGTTCAAACAATGGCGCAGATACAGCAACAGATGACTCTGTTGGTGGTAACGCCGTAGCGCTAGCAAGTGTTGAGTTGATTGTCCCAACACCATTTGCATCAGAAGAAGTACAAAACCAAATTCGTACCAGTATCTTCTTTGATATGGCAAGTGTTTGGGATACGGAGTTTGACTACCGCGATTCAGGTGCGGAATATGGTGACCGTTACTACTACGATTACTCAGATCCAACCAACTACCGCTCTTCTTACGGTGCGGCGTTGCAGTGGATGTCTCCAATGGGGCCACTAGTCTTCTCACTAGCGAAACCAATTAAGAAATTTGATGGCGATGATGAAGAGTTCTTCACATTCACTATCGGTAGAACTTTCTAAAGAGGAAAATATTTTGAATAAAATGATCAAAGCGGCTGGGATTGGCCTTCTTGTACTGAGCTCTTCAATGTTTGCAAATGCGGCAGAAGCTGCACAGAAAATTGCTTACGTAAATACAGCTCAAGTCTTTCAAGCTCTTCCTCAACGTGAAGTTGTACTACAAAAAATGCAGAAAGACTTCAAAAGCAAAGCTGATGAACTGAAGTCAATCCAAGCACAAGCTAAAACAAAGATTGAGAAGCTACAACGTGACGGCGAGCTTTTGGGTCAAGACGAAGTTGAAAAGCTACGTATCGATATCGCGAAGCTAGACAGCGAGTACAAAGTGAAAGCACAAGCACTTGAAAAAGCAAGTGCGCGTCGTGAAGCTGAAGAAAAAGCGAAGCTTTTCAAAACGATTCAAGATGCAGTTAAGAAAGTCGCAGACAAAAATGGTTACGATCTTGTGATTGATATCTCTGCTTTGCAGTACGGCAAGCCAGAATACAATATCTCTGAAGACGTAATTAAAGCTCTAAAATAAGAAGTTATGAAGACATTGACATTAGCCGAATTGGCGACAATTACCGGGGGTGAGCTGTTTGGTGACGAGTCTCTCGTTGTAAGCCGTGTTGCCCCAATGGATAAAGCACAAGAAGGTGACGTAACCTTCTTGTCTAACCCAAAATACGCAAAACACCTTTCTGAGTGCCAAGCTACCGTTGTTATGGTAAAGGCTGAGCATAAAGATCAATGCGTTGGAAATGCGCTAGTGGTTTCAGACCCTTATGTCGCATTTGCTCGTGTGGTTCAAGCGATGGATACCACACCAAAACCGGCAGACGATATTGCACCAAGTGCTGTGATTGCCGCTGACGTTAAGATGGGTGAGAACGTTACAATCGGCGCTAACGCTGTGATTGAAACGGGCGTAGAACTCGGCGATAACGTAAGCGTTGGCGCTGGTTGTTTTATCGGTAAGAACGCCAAGCTAGGGAATAACACCAAGCTTTGGGCTAATGTCACTATCTACCATGAAGTGTCATTAGGTGATGACTGTCTTGTTCAATCGGGTACCGTCATTGGCTCTGATGGCTTCGGTTATGCGAATGACAAAGGCGAGTGGATCAAAATCCCTCAGCTTGGTTCAGTGCGTATCGGTAACCGCGTTGAGATTGGTGCTTGTACTACGATTGACCGCGGTGCACTCGAAGATACTATCATTGAAGACAATGTCATTCTGGATAACCAACTTCAAATCGCGCACAACGTGCAGATCGGATATGGTACCGTGATGCCTGGTGGTACTATTGTCGCGGGCAGTACAAAAATTGGTAAGTACTGCCAGATTGGCGGCGCGTCTGTTCTGAATGGCCATATCACTATCGCAGATGGTGTGGCGATTACAGGTATGGGCATGGTAATGCGCAGTATCGAAGAAAAAGGCCTTTACTCATCAGGTATTCCACTACAAACGAACAGAGAGTGGCGTAAAACTGCAACTCGAGTTCACCGTATTGATGAGATGAATAAGCGCCTGAAAGCGGTTGAAAAACAGCTGGAACAGAAAGAAGAAATTTAGAACAAGTTATCTTTCGCTCTGTATTTAACGTGAAAGCTAACAGGCTCTAGTTCCATATTCTGTACGAAGACTCGCGAAATGCGGGTCTTTTTCTTCTATAATGACGCGCTCTAAGTAGATTTAACTCCAAGATGGTGCGTATTTTGCTAGTATATTGCAAAGCGATTCGGCTTTACGACCTGTTGCCACGTTTGCCATCTTGGCGGCAAAAAATTGATATAGGAAGACGACTTTGACTACTGAAAAGAAAACGATGAACATCTCTGAAATTCAAGAGCTACTACCTCATCGCTACCCATTCTTATTGATCGACCGAGTGATAGACTTCCAAGAAGAGAAGTACCTTCACGCGATTAAAAACGTGTCGGTTAACGAACCTCAGTTCACAGGTCACTTTCCTCAACTACCAGTATTCCCAGGTGTTTTGATTTTAGAAGCAATGGCTCAGGCAACAGGCTTACTTGCATTTAAATCATTTGGTGCACCAACAGAAAATGAACTGTACTACTTTGCAAGCGTAGACGGCGCGAAATTCCGTAAACCAGTGGTTCCGGGCGACCAATTGGTTATTGAGGTAGAATTTCTGAAAGAACGTCGCGGCATTGCTGCATTTAGCGGTGTAGCAAAAGTTGACGGCGAAGTGGTATGTTCTGCAGAACTGAAGTGTGCTCGTCGAGAGTTTTAATATGATTCATGAAACCGCTAAAATCCACCCGGCAGCGGTGGTAGAAGAGGGCGCCAAAATTGGTGCTAACGTAACAGTAGGTCCTTTTACGTACATCACCTCTACGGTTGAAATTGGTGAAGGCACAGAAGTGATGTCTCACGTTGTGATCAAAGGTCACACAACTATTGGCAAAGATAACCGTATTTTCCCACATGCTGTCATTGGTGAAGAAAACCAAGACAAAAAATACGGTGGTGAAGACACAACTGTGGTTATCGGTGACCGTAACGTCATTCGTGAAGCGGTCCAAGTTCACCGCGGCACAGTGCAAGACAAAGCAACCACGATCATTGGTGATGACAACTTATTGTGTGTGAATGCACACGTTGCGCATGATGTTGTTATTGGTAACCACACTCATATCGGTAATAACTCGATTCTTGGTGGTCACGTTACTGTTGATGACTATGCCGGTGTGATGGCACTGTCTGCGATTCATCCGTTTTGTACAGTGGGCGCTTACGCATACATTGGCGGCTGTTCAGCTGTGGTGCAAGATGTCCCAGCTTATGTACTCGCGCAAGGTAACCACGCTACTCCATTCGGCTTGAACCTTGTTGGCTTGAAGCGTAATGGCTTTGAGAAACCAGAGATTCGTGCGCTACAAAAAGCGTATAAAGAAATCTACCGTTCAGGTAAGACGCTAGAAGAAGTGAAGCCTATTCTGGCTGAAATGGCTCAAGAGTGGCCGGCTGTGAAGCGTTTCTCAGATATTCTGGAAACGACGGAACGTGGCATTATTCGTTAATTGGCGAATGAACCAATAAATAAAAAGATCGTGACCAAATTTGAGGTTACGATCTTTTTGTGTTTTATGGATAAGGCAAACCGTTATCCATAGCGCACAGGAAAAATAGCGAAGTAGATATGGAAAGACCATTACGTATTGGCATCATTGCCGGAGAATTGTCTGGCGATACGCTAGGTGAAGGCTTTATCAAAGCAGTAAAGCAACAATATCCAGACGCAGAGTTCGTAGGCATTGGTGGTCCGAAAATGATAGCCCAAGGTTGCGAGTCTCTGTTTGATATGGAAGAGCTTGCGGTGATGGGATTAGTCGAGGTTTTAGGCCGCTTACCGAGACTTCTTAAAGTGAAAGCTGAGCTCGTTCAGTATTTTACTCAGAATCCGCCTGATGTTTTCATCGGGATCGATGCTCCTGACTTCAACTTACGCCTGGAGCTTGACCTCAAGCAAGCGGGCATTAAAACCGTTCATTACGTGAGTCCGTCTGTTTGGGCTTGGCGTCAGAAGCGCATCTTTAAAATAGAAGCGGCAACGAACTTGGTGCTAGCATTTCTTCCGTTTGAGAAAGCGTTCTACGACAAATTTAATGTACCTTGCGAGTTCATTGGTCATACCTTGGCTGATGCCATCCCACTAGAATCAGAACAAGCGCCTGCACGTGAGTTGCTTGGTTTAGAACAAGATAAAAAGTGGCTTGCTGTCCTGCCAGGCAGTCGTGGTAGCGAGTTAAAAATGCTCTCAGAGCCATTTATTGAAACCTGCAAGTTACTCCATAAAAAATTTCCAGAACTGGGGTTTGTTGTCGCGCTTGTTAATCAAAAACGCCGTGAGCAGTTTGAACAAGCATGGAAAGAGCTAGCGCCAGAGTTGGACTTCAAGTTAGTTGATGACACCGCACGCAACGTCATCACCGCATCCGATTCCGTGATGTTGGCCTCCGGTACCGTAGCGTTGGAGTGTATGCTTCTCAAGCGTCCAATGGTGGTGGGTTATCGTGTGAATGCATTTACTGCTTTCTTAGCTAAACGTCTATTGAAAACGAAGTATGTGTCATTGCCGAATATCTTGGCGGATGATGAGCTCGTCAAAGAATATCTACAAGATGAGTGCACACCAGACAATTTGTTTACTGAGGTTTCTCGCTTATTGGAAAGCGACAATAAACCGATGTTAGATAAGTTTACGGAAATGCATCATTGGATCCGTAAAGATGCGGATCAACAAGCCGCAAACGCGGTTCTAAAACTGATTGAAAAATAGAGATTTATCATGGCTGTTAAACCAAAAGCGACCAAAACCAAAGTTGAACTCCCTCCGTTTGAATATCCGCAAGGTTACCAGCTTGTGGCCGGAGTCGACGAGGTAGGACGTGGCCCTTTGGTGGGAGACGTCGTCACCGCTGCGGTTATCCTTGATCCTCACAATCCTATTGAAGGGTTGAACGATTCGAAAAAATTGACCGAAAAGAAACGCATGGCGTTGCTTCCTGAAATCAAAGAAAAAGCATTGGCGTGGGCGGTCGGGCGTTGTTCTCCTGAAGAAATTGATCAACTGAATATTTTACAGGCGACTATGGTTGCGATGCAGCGTGCAGTGGCGGGGTTACAGGTTCAACCTGATTTGGTGTTGATTGATGGTAACCGTTGTCCGGAGCTGCCAATGGATGCTCAAGCTGTAGTAAAAGGCGATCTACATGTTGCCGAAATCAGTGCGGCTTCCATTATTGCCAAAGTCGTGCGTGACCAAGAGATGGAAGAGTTGGATAAACTTCATCCACAATTTGGCTTCGCGAAGCACAAAGGTTACCCAACTAAAGCGCACTTTGAAGCGATTGAGCAACACGGAGTGATCAGTGAACACCGCAAGAGTTTCAAGCCAGTAAAAAAAGCGTTAAGCATAGAATAATCAAACGATCTAATTGGTGTTATAAACCCAACCTCTTTAGGTTAGAATCCCCAACAAAATAGAGTTACACGGTACCTGTTAATGTCAGATCCCAAATTCATCCACCTGCGTGTTCATAGTGACTTCTCGATGGTGGATGGCCTCAACAAAGTTCCGCCAATCGTAAAGAAAGTTGCTGAGCTCGGTATGCCCGCAATGGCGTTGACCGACTTTACCAACCTATGTGGTTTGGTGAAGTTTTACGGTACGGCGCATGGCAGTGGTGTTAAACCGATCATTGGTGCTGACTTTAAAATGCAGTCGGACGAGTTTGGTGAAGAGCTGACACAAGTGACTTTGCTTGCGGCGGATAATGTAGGTTATAAGAACCTGACGTTATTGATATCAAAAGCGTACTTACGTGGACATGTTCAACACCACCCAGTGATTGACAAAGCCTGGTTGGCTGAAATGTCTGAAGGCCTGATTGTATTATCCGGCGGTAAAAGCGGAGAAATTGGTCGCGGCCTTTTGAAAGGCAACCGTCAAATAGTGCAAGGGTGTGTTGATTTCTATAAACAGCATTTTCCAGATCGCTTTTATCTTGAGCTACTTCGTACCGGTCGTCCAGATGAAGAAACTTATCTTCACTTTGCGGTTGAATTGGCAGAGCAGCAAGACTTGCCAGTAGTGGCGACCAATGAAGTTGTATTCCTGAGTCCAGACCTATTTGATGCTCATGAAATACGCGTAGCGATTCACGATGGTTACACATTAGAAGATCCGCGTAGGCCAAAAAACTACAGTCCGCAGCAATATCTTCGTACAGAAGAAGAAATGTGCGAGCTGTTTGCTGATATTCCTGAAGCGTTAGAAAACAGTGTCGAGATAGCGAAGCGTTGTAACGTGACTGTGCGCTTAGGGGAGTACTTCCTACCAGCTTTCCCAACCGAAGGGATGAAAGAGACTGAGTTCCTAGTCATGAAATCCCGAGAGGGGTTGGAAGAGCGTTTAGAGTTCCTATTTCCAGATGAGGAAGAGAGAAAACGTCGCCGCCCTGAATATGATGAACGTCTTCAGATAGAGCTAGATGTTATCAACCAAATGGGATTTCCTGGTTACTTCTTGATCGTAATGGAGTTCATCCAGTGGTCAAAAGATAATGGAATTCCTGTCGGTCCTGGACGTGGTTCCGGTGCTGGTTCTTTGGTGGCTTACGCACTAAAAATCACCGATCTGGATCCACTAGAATACGACTTGCTGTTCGAACGTTTCTTGAACCCAGAACGTGTTTCGATGCCCGATTTCGACGTCGATTTCTGTATGGATAAACGTGACCAGGTTATTGACCACGTTGCGGAAATGTACGGTCGTGACGCGGTGTCTCAGATCATCACGTTTGGTACCATGGCGGCAAAAGCGGTAATCCGTGACGTTGGCCGCGTATTGGGCCACCCATTTGGTTTTGTTGATCGTATTTCAAAGCTGATCCCGCCCGATCCAGGCATGACACTAGATAAAGCGTTTAAAGCTGAACCTGCACTACCTGAATTGTATGAGGCCGATGAGGAAGTTAAAGAACTCATCGACATGTGTCATATTTTGGAAGGCTGTACGCGAAACGCCGGTAAACACGCTGGTGGCGTTGTAATTTCACCTACAACAATTACCGATTTTGCGCCAATTTATGCAGACGCTGAAGGTCACTTTCCGGTTACTCAATTTGATAAAAACGATGTTGAGACCGCTGGCCTAGTTAAGTTTGACTTCTTGGGTTTACGTACCTTAACCATTATTGACTGGGCGTTAGGGCTGATTAACCCACGCCTAGAGCGAGAAGGGAAAGAACCGGTTCAAATTGAATCCATACCGTTAGAAGACCCTGCCTCTTTCCGTTTGTTGCAAAACTCTGAAACGACAGCAGTATTCCAGCTTGAATCTCGAGGCATGAAAGAGCTGATCAAACGACTTCAGCCAGACTGTTTCGAAGACATCATCGCATTGGTAGCACTCTTCCGTCCGGGTCCTTTGCAATCGGGCATGGTAGATAACTTTATCGACCGTAAACATGGTCGAGAAGCGATCTCTTATCCAGATGAAAAGTGGCAACACGAGTCGCTAAAAGAGACGCTTGATCCAACCTACGGCATCATCCTGTACCAAGAGCAGGTAATGCAGATTGCGCAGATCTTAGCGGGTTATACGCTAGGTGGTGCGGACATGCTTCGTCGTGCAATGGGTAAGAAAAAGCCAGAAGAGATGGCAAAACAACGTGCTATCTTTGAAGAAGGTGCGATAAAGAACGGTATCGATGGCGAGTTGGCGATGAAAATCTTCGACTTGGTAGAAAAGTTCGCCGGTTATGGTTTTAACAAATCGCACTCTGCTGCTTATGCATTGGTTTCTTATCAAACTCTTTGGCTGAAAACACATTATCCTGCCGAATTTATGGCTGCGGTAATGACAGCCGATATGGATAACACGGAAAAAGTCGTTGGCTTGGTCGATGAGTGTTTCCGTATGAAGCTTACCGTGCTGCCACCAGACATCAACTCTGGCCTATATCGCTTTAATGTTGATGAAAATGGCGCAATTGTTTACGGTATTGGTGCGATAAAAGGGGTAGGTGAAGGTCCTATCGATGCTATTCTTGAGGCGAGAAATAAAGGTGGTCACTTTAAAGACCTATTTGATTTCTGTGCTCGAGTTGATCTAAAACGCGTCAATAAACGAGTGATAGAGAAGCTGATTTACGCGGGCGCGTTGGATCGACTAGGCCCACACCGTGCGGCGATGATGGCGTCACTCAATGATGCGGTAAAAGCAGCAAGTCAACATCACCAAGCTGAGGCGTTTGGTCAAACGGATATGTTTGGTGTGCTAACGGATGCACCTGAAGAAGTAGAGCATAAGTATACGCAGGTTCCGCCTTGGCCAGAAAAAGTGTGGTTAGAGGGCGAGCGTGATACCCTAGGTCTATATTTGACAGGGCACCCAATTAACGCCTACGTAAAGGAACTAAACAAATACACCAGTTGTCGACTAAAAGACGCAACGCCCACTCGCCGCGATCAATCTGTCACGGTAGCCGGCCTGGTTATTGCCGCTCGTGTAATGACGACCAAGCGTGGTACACGAATTGGTATTATGACACTGGATGACCGAAGTGGTCGCATGGAAGTGATGTTGTTCTCAGATGCGTTGGATCGATACGCTGAACTTCTCGAAAAAGACAGAATTTTGGTCGTTTCTGGACAGGTCAGCTTTGATGACTTCAACGGTGGCCTTAAAATGTCGGCGCGTGAAGTTATGGATCTCGGCAGTGCGCGCGAGAAATACGCTCGTGGTTTGTCGGTATCGATAGATGCAAATCAGATCAACGATCAGTTTTTTGAGCAGTTCAGCCGTATTTTAGAACCGCACAAAGCCGGAACCGTACCCGTCAATGTATACTACCAGCGTGCCGACGCCAGAGCGCGGTTAACATTGGGCACCGAGTGGCGAGTAACGCCAAGTGATACATTACTCGACGATTTAAAACAGTTACTTGGCAAAAGCCAGGTAGAACTCGAATTTAACTAAAAATTCAGCGCAATATGTTAGACGCTGAGTAAACAAGGATTCATAGATGAGCCTAAACTTTCTTGAATTTGAAAAGCCAATTGCAGAACTAGAAGCGAAAATTGAAGCATTACGTGATGTCTCTCGTCACGGTGGTGATTCTGCGATTGACCTGGATAAAGAAATCGAACAGCTTGAGAAGAAAAGCTTAGAGCTGAAGAAAAAAACCTTCAGCGACCTAGGCGCATGGGAAACAGCTCAACTGGCTCGTCACCCACTACGTCCTTACACGCTGGATTACATCCAACACGCTTTTGAGGAGTTTGATGAATTAGCGGGTGACCGCGCGTTTGCAGACGACAAAGCGATTGTGGGTGGCATGGCTCGCCTTGAAGGCCGCCCTGTGATGATCATTGGTCACCAAAAAGGTCGTGAAACCAAAGAGAAAGTGAAACGTAACTTTGGTATGCCAAAACCAGAAGGTTACCGTAAAGCGCTACGTTTGATGGAAATGGCAGAGCGTTTCAACATGCCGATCATCACATTTATCGACACGGCTGGCGCGTATCCAGGTGTGGGCGCAGAAGAGCGTGGTCAATCTGAAGCTATCGCGAAAAACCTAAAAGTGATGTCTGGTCTTAAAGTGCCAGTAATCTGTAACGTTGTTGGTGAAGGCGGTTCTGGTGGTGCACTAGCAATCGGTGTAGGCGACTATGTGAACATGCTTCAGTACTCTACGTACTCAGTAATTTCTCCTGAGGGTTGTGCTTCAATCTTATGGCGTGATTCAGACAAAGCGCCACAAGCGGCAGAGGCAATGGGTCTAACTGCTCCGCGTCTTAAAGAGCTTGAACTGATCGACGAAATCATTGAAGAGCCACTAGGCGGCGCTCATCGCGATCATGTTCAAATGGCAGCGAATATGAAAGCGACACTACTTCGTCAGCTAGAAGATCTAGAACAATTGGATGAAGAGACGCTACGTGAGCGTCGTTACCAGCGTCTAATGAGCTACGGTTACTGTTAATTTCGGTGATTGCTATTAAGCGTTAGCTGATATCTCAAGTGATAACAGTTAAAATAGAAAGGGTTGGATGAGAGTCCAGCCCTTTTTTGTACCTATCGGATCGCTTATGGAATCGCTTTACCTGCATTTTGCTCAAGTTCTCGGCCGCTACTATCAATTAGGCACTAAGGTTGTCTTGGCGTTTAGCGGAGGAGTGGATTCACGTCTTTTACTCGAATTACTCAGTCGCTACCAACAAGCGCACTCTGTAGAGTGTCACGCTGTGTATGTGCACCATGGTTTAAGCTCGAATGCCGATAATTGGGCCGATAAATGCTTACTTTGGGCACAACAAGTGGGGATATCGTGCTCGATCGAGCGAGTGAGCTTAGACATCAGCAATGGTGAAAGTATTGAACTTCTTGCTCGTGAAGCTCGCTACCAAGCCTTAACTAAGTACATTCAAGAAGGCGATATACTGTTGACTGGTCAACATGCCGACGATCAAATAGAGACTTTTCTCCTTGCTCTTAAGCGCGGTAGCGGGCCAAAAGGGTTATCTTCGATGGCGGAGAGTATGCCGTTTTCTTGCGGATCTCTAGTTCGACCATTGCTTACTATCAAGCGGAAGACCATCGAAGAAGCCGCTACTAAATTAGGCTTGGAGTGGGTGGAAGACGAAAGCAATCAAGATACCCGTTATGATCGTAACTTTCTTCGTCATTGTGTTATTCCTGAATTGTCTGGTCGCTGGCCGAGTATCCATCAAGCGGTTCAGCGCAGTGCAAGTTTATGTGCTCAACAAGAAGCACTATTGGATGAACTATTGAGCACGGTGTTTGAACGCGCTTTACAAACGGATCTAAGTTTGAGTATTGAAGAACTGGCTAAGCACAGTGGATTAGCGCGTGCGCGCTTGATTCGTATGTGGCTAGCTAAGCTTAATACTAGTATGCCGACTCAGGTAAAACTCAATCTTATCTGGAATGAAGTGGCATTAGCTCAGCAAGATGCCAACCCCAAACTACAACTTAAACAAGGTGAAGTGCGCCGTTTTCGAAATCGTCTCTATTGGGTAAAGGAAACGGCTGATGTCACTAAGTGGCAAAGTACGATTCAAGTTGATGCGACTTTGTCGCTGCCTGAGGGACTCGGGGAGCTGACCTTAACGACGAGTTCTAGTAACGCAACGATTGCGCTACCGAGTCAGCCAGAATTGCTTCGCGTGACCTTCAATCCGGAAGGCTTATCAGCGCATCCAACCATGCGTAATCATAGTCGAAAACTGAAGAAGTTATTCCAAGAATACAATGTGCCAAGCTGGCTGCGTCGTCAAATTCCGATTTTAATGTACCAAGACCGAGTCGTTGCTGTGGCAGATCTGTTCGTTGATCAGGCGTTTAATGGTCAAGATTGTGAACTTATTTGGCGCAGGTAATGAAAATTCATGCCACAATGTCGATTATAAAATATAAAAATCCTTAAATAATAATTGATTAGGTGAAGCAATGAAGAAAACAATCATGGGTGCAATGGTGGCGTTAACCATGTTCAGTGGGCAGGCTCTAGCTGCGGGAGATGCTGCAGCAGGTCAAGCAAAGTCGGGAGTATGCGCGGCGTGTCATGGCGCTGATGGTATTGCTGTCATTCCGGGTTACCCAAATCTGAAAGGGCAAAATGAGCAATATATTATCAGTTCAATTAAAGCTTATAAAAACAAAGAGCGAACAGGTGGGCTTGCTGCTGTGATGCAAGCTCAAGCTTCATTGTTGTCTGATGAAGATATCGCTAACCTAGCGGCTTACTACGCAAGTTTGAAGTAAACGCGAGTCTGAAAAAGCCTGGACGATTGGGCATTGAGCAGTCCTCATTGGGTTTTATCAACTCACGATATTCGCTATGTTAATTTGCTCAGCCTGGATTTTCGCTGGTGGATCAGAGACAAACATTGAATGTTGCGAAACGCTAAACGATAATAAGCGCAATCGATTGAAGCTTAAGGGATGAACATGAAAAAAATTGAAGCGATTATCAAGCCATTTAAACTGGATGATGTTCGAGAAGCGCTAGCTGAAGTTGGCATTACAGGGATGACTGTCTCTGAAGTGAAAGGTTTTGGTCGTCAAAAAGGTCACACAGAGCTTTACCGTGGTGCAGAGTATATGGTGGACTTTCTACCTAAAGTGAAGCTCGAAATCGTTGTAACGGAAGATGTGGCTGATAAATGCGTAGAGACAATCATTGAAACCGCGCAAACTGGTAAGATTGGTGATGGTAAAATATTCGTCACTGATATTGAGCGTGTGGTTCGTATTCGTACTGGTGAAGAAGACGAAGACGCGATCTAAGGTTTCTTGTCACCTGTTTCGTATTTATTATGCTAAAAGGGAGCCAAGTGGCTCCTTTTTTGTTGTTTGCTTATTAGTGAAATCATTTAACCCGAGATTGGTTGTTCTAGATTTCGGGTGCCTACATTCAGGTTTGTCGTATGTTTAAGCGTTTTTTTCTGGCGTTAGCTTTTCTCGTAATGACGGTATTGGTTGGCTTCCAGGTTATTTTCACCGTACCAGATCAGCCGCAAATTATTACTCAAACAGGTACCGAGCTGACACAAGATATTAGGTGCATCGAATTTAGCGATTCAAAAGCTCTCGATCATGACGGCAAAATCAATGTGCTTGTCTGGAATATCTACAAACAGAACCGGGCTAACTGGCAACGTGCACTCGATGAGTTTTCTGCTGATAAGCAGCTGCTGTTATTGCAAGAAGCCAGCATGACACCATCATTTAAACAGTGGTTGGTGGATGGTCGCTGGGTTAGTAATCAAGTGAGTGCTTTTAAGGCGCTGGGTAGCGGTGCCGGTGTAATTAGTATTGCTCAAGGGCAACCAGAAAAAGCCTGCGCTTACACCTCTAAAGAGCCGTGGCTTCGCTTACCTAAGTCTGCATTATATAGCCAGTATCACTTGAGTAATGGCGAGAAACTCGCAGTGGTGAATGTACATGCAATTAACTTCACCGTGGGCACAAAAGAGTATGTATCTCAGTTAACGGCGCTTGAAATGCTTTTAAAGCATCATGTGGGGCCAATTCTATTTGCTGGAGACTTCAATAGCTGGAGTGAATCTCGCGTTAATGCGATGAGGCAGGCCTTAAAGGCTGCGGACTTACAAGAGGTGACGTTCTTGCCGGATCATCGAGTCCAATTTATAACAGGGTTACCACTGGACCATGTGTTTTACCGAGGTCTGACGCTTAAGTACGCAAAAGCACCGCAGAGCGACGCTTCCGATCATAACCCATTGTTATTGTCATTTACGTTAAATAACTAGCTTAGGTTACCACAATATAAAGTGCCCAAATAACGTAGAAGAATACCCATGGCAGGCTTGCAATCACCAAAGCTTGGCCACGTTCAAACTCCGTCCACGTCAGTACAACGCCGTAGCCGAGCACAATGTACCAAGGCAGAAGCAAAGGTAACGAGCTAGCGAAATGAGACCATTCGTTAGTAAGAGGCAGCTTTAATAGACCATTGAGGCTATTTAAATCGGCAGCGTAAGTCATTACCTGACCATGCTTGAGTAGCAAGCTCGCGTAGCTTGCTACATCGCCCAATACTGCTGGGAATAAGATAGCACACGATGCGGCAAACCATTTCCAGTAACCGTATTGTTGTTTGCTTGCCTTTGTTGCAAGAAAGAACCAAAGCGCGAGCAATATTAAGGTGGCAAAGCGGTTGAATACATCATTGATGATCGCGCTTGCCATTAGCGTGTTTGGTTCTAATAGCTCAATCTGCTTCGGGTCGATTTGCTGAAATTGCGCAGCAAGTTGGTCACTGAGCCACGTGAAATCGACATTCGAAAAGTAAGCACCCCAGAATAAAAACGGACTAAGCATCAGGAAGATGAACGGTTGCCATCCCCATCCACCGCGTTGATAAAGCGCGAGAAAACAAGATGTTGGAGAACGAAAAATGTCCAACAGCATCACAAGTGGATTGCTTGATGGGTTCATACACTTACCTTCGTTACGTCAACGTACAACTTAAGCTTTTGACCTGGTTGTAAGTATTTTTTCTTGTGTAGCGAGTTCCATTTCACGATGTCGTTCGTTTTTACTTTGAACTTGCTTGCAATGCCGCTAATGGTGTCGCCAGAGCGAACGTTGTAGAAAACGGTACGGATCACAGAACCTTTGTCTGAGTCCTTCCAAATCACTAGCTTTTGACCCACACGCAATGGATCTTTAGGGCCCATACCATTCCATTTAGCTAACGATTTATACGACACTTTATTGTTACGTGCGATTGACCACAAACTTTCTCCAGACTGAACGACATGGGTGAGCTTGAGTTGACCACGAGCACGAGATTGAGTCTTGTTTAATCGGTTTTGTGCCGTTAATGCATATTTTGCATCGTCTTTTGTTGATGTCGGAATCAATAGGTATTGACCAATACGAATGTTGTTATTCGATAGGCCGTTGGCACGTCGAATGACTTTCGTGGTTGTGCCGTATTTATTAGCTAGCACGCTTAAAGAGTCACCAGATTTCACCTTGTAGCGAGCGACCTTCATCCCTTTACCGCGATTTTTCTCCACCTTGGTGAGAAAAGTCTCTTTTTTCTCTACGGGAATCAAAAGTTGGTGCGGCCCCTCAGGCGCTGTCGACCACTGGTTGTATGCTGGGTTGTAACTCTGCAACTCTTTTACGCTAATGCCGGCATAATCTGCGGCAATAGCCAGATCTAACTGCTCTTCTGGATCAACAAGCGTTAGAACAGGCTTGTTTGGAATTGCAGGAATATTAAGTCCGTACTTGTCTTGGTTTGCGATAACGTCAGCCAAGGCCAATAGCTTAGGAACGTAACTGCTGGTCTCTTTTGGTAAGTCTAATGAGAAGAAATCGATAGGTTTACCGAGCTTTTTATTCTTACGAATTGCGCTAGAAACTCGGCCTCCACCGCTGTTATAAGCGGCGATTGCATGTTCCCAGTTACCATCAAAACGCTCGTTTAGTTGTACTAGGTAGTCCAGCGCTGCATCCGTTGCTGCTGCCACATCTCTGCGACCGTCATACCAGTAGTTTTGCTCTAGTCCCATCATTTTTCCGGTGCCAGGGACAAATTGCCACAACCCAGCCGCGCTACCATGTGAGTAGGCAAAGGCATCGAATGAACTTTCCACTACAGGAAGTAAAGCTAGCTCCATTGGGAGTCCGCGCTCTTCGATACGTTTTGTGATCATGTATAGAAAAGGAGTCGCACGCTTAGATACCGTGTAAAGGTGATTTGGGTGCTTTAAATACCACGTACGGTAGTAGTCCACTTTCTTGTGGTTTGGGATATCCATGTCCAGCTGCATGGCGATACGTTGCCACACATCTTCTTGTTCTTGGGGGGAGAGAACTTTAGGCGCGTCGTTAGCGGATTTTTTTGCTAGTGACGATTTATTGCCCGGTTGAGCTTTTACTGCATTTTGCTTTGCAGTCTGCTCAGATTTATTGGTTTCTGGTGTAGAAGACGTTGAATCTGACTGAGTCAATTGACAGCCAGATAATAACAACGCCAACGCCCAAGTATACTTCAAACGCATGGATTCAGCCTATTTAGGGCCTGTTTATCTTCACCTGCCTGTCGCGCAACGTAATGTGCGTGGCAGTCGCAAGATAATAGACATCTTTTAAACACTAACTAATTTATAGAGGCAAAGAGCTTCTAATTATGCAATGGGGAGAAATTCAAATAGATTTATATCAACCCCAAACGTAAGAGAAGCGCCAGTGGCGCTTCTCGAAAAATCAGTCCCTGATAATACTGGGGTCTTGCAAACTTACAAGCAGAAAATGGTTAAAATTCGTTCTTCCACTCGCGTAAAGCAGTAAAAACCGAGCATGGATCGCTATTTTTAATGCGACTAGCAACAGATTGAACCACGTCAGGGTTAGAGGTTCGCAAGAACGGATTAATCCACTTTTCTTTGCGTATTGTTGTTGGAAGTGTCGGAATGTTGAGTGCTCGCAGTCGGTTTACATCGTCGCGATATTGGCGAAGTTGCTCATTGTCAGGTTCAACCGCTAGAGCAAACGCCACGTTACTCGCGGTGTATTCATGCGCGCAGAAGACTTGAGTTTCTTCTGGTAGAGACGTTAGTTTGCTCAGTGATTCAAACATTTGCTCAGGCGTACCTTCAAAAATACGACCGCAGCCAGCAGAAAAGAGCACATCACCGCAAAACAGTTTTCCGTCCCCAACGTAACCGATATGGCCCAAAGTATGGCCGGGTAACCCAAGTACTAAGAAAATCTCACCAAACAACTCCAGCTTGTCGCCTTCTTCCATTGGTGTCGTTAGGGTTGGAATTGGCTCTGATTTTGGGCCCACAACGGCGACGTCAGGAAATGCACGCACTAAGTCTGGAACGCCACCAATGTGATCGTTGTGGTGGTGCGTAATTAAAATCGCTTCTAAAGTTAATTCGTTAGCCTGCAGAAATTCTAATACTGGCTTCGCATCGCCCGGATCAACGACTGCGCAGCGCTTATCGCTATTTTGTATCAGCCAGATGTAATTATCATTAAATGCGGGTATGCTTTTGATCTCTAACACGATTCGTTCTCCGTCACCCATTTTAGTCAGGTGGTTAATGAAACCAGCACTCAGCAACAAAACTATACCACACCCGTCGACTTGGTCAGCAATGAACAACGGTCCGTGGGTGCTTGAGTCAATCCAGACCCGACTTGATGAATGGTGCCCGAAACTCTTCGGCTACCATATGCTCAAACTGGGCGGGTTGAGCTGTGAGCTAACCAGCTGTAATTGTAACATTCAACACCAAGTCAACGTAGATATCCAGAACCCGTTGCATAATGTGATTGCAGATGGTTACGAATTACCCTTTTTGGAAAAAAGCTTTGATGTTGTGATACTCGCTCATCAGCTCGACTATGCAAGCGATCCACACCGTTTGTTGCGTGAAGTCGATAGAGTGATGATGGATGATGGCTATGTAATTATTACTGGATTCAACCCATTAAGCTTGACTGGATTAGCGAGTTTGCTTCCATGGCGTAAACATAATTTGCCTTGGAGTGGACGAATGTTTACGTCGAACCGCATCAAAGATTGGTTAGGGTTACTTAATTATCAAGTGATTCATTGTGATCGTTATGCGCTGTTTCCGATGAAACGTTACCGTACGATGTGGACATGGTTGGAAAATAGTCTTGGTGATTGGGCATCACCCGCTGGGAGTTTGTATTACATAGTCGCGCGGAAACGGACATACCCTCTCAAGCCTATCAAACCGCATTGGCGCTTGAAGAAAAAGCTCACACCACTTGGGGTGATGAGTCGAGAGGGTAACACTATGAGGAAAGAATCTCGCTAAGAGGGTTGGTAACCTGTATCTTCCTCAGTTGGGTTTTCTGCAGCAGTCCGGGCTAGCTCATCACACATTTCGTTCTCACGATGGCCCGCGTGGCCTTTTACCCAATGCCATTCAACTTGATGGCGTGCGGTTTCTTTGTCTAGAGCTTGCCATAAATCGGCATTCTTCACGGGTTTTTTATCCGCTGTTTTCCAACCACGCTTCTTCCAGTTATGGATCCACTGAGTAATACCTTGGCGCACATATTGGCTGTCAGTCGTTAAAGTGACTTTACAAGGTTGTTTTAACGTCTGTAGCGCGACGACAGCCGCCAACATTTCCATGCGGTTGTTGGTAGTTAACGTATAGCCTTTGGAAAGTGTCTTTTCTACGTCTTTGTAACGCAATACTATGCCGTAACCACCTGGTCCTGGGTTACCTAAACAAGAACCGTCAGTGAAAATCTCAACGTGTTTGGTCATATTTTTTGGTACTATTAGCCGAAACATTTAATAAAGCATAGTCTGACATACATAACCTTATGAATACCAGCAGCAATTCTGAATATAACCGCATTGTCGTTCTCGATACCGAAACCACAGGTATGAACCGCGAGGGTGGTCCTCACTACATGGGACACCGCATTATTGAAATCGGTGCCGTGGAGATCATCAACCGTAAGCTGACTGGTCGTCACTTCCACGTTTATTTAAAACCCGATCGTGAAATCCAACCAGAAGCGGTTGAAGTTCACGGTATTACGGATGAATTCTTGGTTGATAAACCGGAATACGCGAGCGTGCACCAAGAGTTTCTTGAGTTTATTAAAGGCGCAGAACTTGTTGCCCACAACGCGCCCTTCGATACCGGCTTTATGGATTACGAGTTTGGCATGCTCGATCCTAACATCGGCAAAACGGACGACTACTGCAAGGTGACCGATACCCTTGCTATGGCGAAGAAAATCTTCCCTGGTAAGCGAAACAACCTTGATATCTTATGTGAACGTTACGGTATTGATAACTCGCACCGTACACTCCACGGAGCTTTGCTCGATGCGGAGATTCTAGCCGACGTTTACCTCTTTATGACGGGTGGTCAAACGAGTCTAGAATTTAACGCGAATAAACAAGAGGGTGGGGTAGAAACCATTCGTCGTATTGAAGGAAGAAAAGCGCTAAAGGTTTTGCGCGCAAGTGCCGATGAACTAGAAGCTCACCAAAAAAGATTAGAGTTGGTGAACGACTGTATTTGGCATCAATAGGAGAAGCTATGTTGAGGGCTTTGTTGGTCGCGTTTTTAGCGATATGGAGTAGTCTCTCGAGTGCTGCGAGTGAATCTACAATGTCTTTGTTAGACAATCGCTTTCGAGTTGATCCAACCATCGAGCAGATCACGTTTTTGGTTTATCGTGAGCAAAGTTCTCAGCCAGTTGTTTTAGTCCGTCCTGACGGTAAAAAATACTATGCTTGGGGCTCTTACGACAATGTACGTTGGTATCAAGAAGCCTCACTCGATATTATTTCCGTTGATAACCCGATGCCAGGTCCATGGCAGGCTGTGGGGAAAGTTACGCCTAAAAATAACATCCGCTTAATTTCTCACCTAAAGCTCAGTACGGACCTGTTCCCAAACCGATTATATAATGGGGAAGCGCTTAAGTTTACAGCTCGCCTGACCTCCGACGGCAAACCTCTTGTACTGCGCGACTTCCTTGATCGCGTGAATCTGCGCGTGACATTTACCAAGTTTGTCGAAAATGAAGATGAGCTGATCAAAGAAGCACGTCCAGTGCCGATGGTTGTGGGTGAGTTTTCTGATGACGGCCGAGGCTTGGATGAAAAAGCAGGGGATGGAGTGTTCACGGTTCAGCTCCCAATAGACGTTGAGCCTGGTAAGTACCGTGCGCGCATCACGTCTGGCAATGGCGTATTCTTACGAGCGCAAGAGCAAGTCATCTTGGTTTATCCGAACCCAATCTCTCGTACTTTTATTCAGGCTCGTAATCCCGATAAGCCACACCAATTAGTGGTGAGTGGCGAGCAAGGTATGATTGCACCAGGCTCTATTGCAGTCACAGTGAAAAAGGACGCTCCCGATGGTTTCATTAGTTACAGCCAAGGACAGGTCTCTAAAGATGGAATGAGAGTTACGTTGAACCTCAATAACGATGCTGAGCTTGGTAAGTACGCATGGCGCGGCGAGATCTTTGCCACTGATTTTGCAACTCAGCGCTCGTTGGTGTTTCCTATCCCAGAGCAAACCTTCAGTGTTGTTGATGAAGTTGATCTAGAAGCTGCTCGAATTGCAAAAGAAGCTGAATTAGCCGAACAGCGCCGTATTGAAATGGAAAAGCAAATTATCGCTGAGCGAGAGGCTGAGCGTAAGCGCAGCATGATTATTATCGCGGTGGGTAATTTGATAATGCTGCTGATTGTGATCATTGCATGGATAGTCTGGCGCAAAATTAAAGCGAAGCGCGATGCCATGCCAGAGATGCAATTAGAAGTACCAAAGAAATAGTAGTAACACATAAAGCGAGAAACGGAGCCAATCGGCTCCGTTTTTTCAGTTTAAGTTTGAGACAGAGTTTGATGCTTCTCATGGTCATTAATCATTTTATTTTAAAGTAACACCATGATTTAACGTTGATTAATCATAATAAAGCTCGCATGATACTGTTTACGTTTCGACTTGATTTTAGTGCGTATCGACGGAGTGAGTTATGACAATTGGAGAGTTAGGACTAGAACATTTACCACGACAAAAGGCCTTGGTTGAGTCAGCTTATGATGCCTTTTGTTCTGAAAAAGACGTTGTTGCCGCGGTATTGCTTGGCTCCTTGTCATCAGGACAAGGTGACCGTATTTCGGACGCTGATGTTGTTGTATTTACTCAAAACAACTTCCATAAAGCCTCAGAGCCTTGCTTTACCCAGTTTGAAGCTAATAAAGATATTTTTTATCGCCTTGAGGGAGAGCACAACGAAAATGCGTGTTTCAAAAAATACATTTTTAATGACCTAACCAGTGCAGAGATTCATTGTTTAGATCTCTGTGAGCCCTTCAAACTTTCTAAGCCATTTAAGACTTTATTTGATAAAGCTGATGTGATTGGGGGCATGGTTACTGATGAACCTGCGCCAAAGCATGAAGATTTCCCAGTTTATACCAGTGGTGATCAAGGCCTGATCTGGGAACTCTTTGATTGTATTAAGTGGTTGAGCAGAGATAACCATGAGCTTGCTAAGTCCTATTTGAAAAAACTCTCTGAGAAACTCTAATTTGAGAGTCATCTCCGTTCCTCCTACTGAAGTTAGCTAGGCGGTTAGGTTATGAAATACAAAAAGCGTCAGAAGTATAAATACACTCTCCATTCTGAAGAAAAGGTTGAGACTCAAATTTCAGTGAGTAACGCGTATGACAGCCCTTTTCTTAGTTTGTCCAAACAAGGCGTGTTAACGATTAAAAAGGGCTATGCATGGGATGGAGCGAGTGGGCCAGCGTTAGACACAAAAAACATTATGAAAGCTTCTTTAGTGCATGATGCTCTTTACCAACTCATGAGGGAAGAGGTGTTGCCACAAAGTGCTCGAAAGCATGCGGATACGTTGTTGAGAGAAACATGTTTAGAAAAAGGAATGTCTAGCTTCAGAGCAACTTATATCTATTATGGCGTCAGAGTTGTCGGTGGCTTCTTTTCTAGACCTGATACTTTGTGTGCTTAATGGGAACATCTTTCCAACGTTTAACTGTTTATTTATACAGTTTAGTTATGTAAGCTCCAAGGTGATACAAAGGAGTAGTACATAATGACAATAAGATATGAAGAGCATGTGCCAAGCCCGAAAGAATACTGTGATATGCGTGTCAAAGCCGGGCTATCACCCAAATCGTTGAAAGCTGCTGAAATTGGTCTACCCAATTCGTTATATGGCGTATCTGTTCGGGATGAAGGAAAGCTCATTGCAATGGGTCGGGTTGTTGGTGACGGGGCGTGTAACTTCGAAATTGTCGACGTTGCCGTTGATTCTGATTATCAAGGCAACGGTTTAGGTAGAAAAGTCATGGAATACATCGACGGTTATCTTTCATCTGTTGCACTTGAAGGCTCTTACGTTTCTATGATTGCTGATGAACCGGTCTTTTACGAAAAGCTTGGTTATAGGCTGGTGGCTCCTAAAAGCCAAGGGATGACAAAAAAGTTTAAGCCAAAGGCGTAACACGTATTCAGCTGTGAAGATAAGCACTAGAAAACAGGAGTTTAATTTCCTGTTTTCTATATTAAATTTGTATTTAAGCCACTTCTGGAATTGGTTTGGGTGGCTGCTCTAAATCAGGCTCTTTTTGAACAGTAGGAATTTGTCCCTCACCCACAGCACTGATGTAACAGCCACTAAGTTTAATGGCAAGGTACATATCAGCTCGCAGTAAAATGCCTCCTTCACTGGTGCTGATACCAGTAAGCTCACACCATTGACGAAGACGTCGTTTCCTTCCTGCGAGGATTAAGCGTACACCTCTCTTTTTCAAAGTATTGTTAATATCTGCCAGTGTTGCCATCACACTGAGATCCAAGTGAGTAAAGCTCGATACGGCGTCGATGACAACGCAACTTGCGTCTTTGTGATGCTCTGCCTGCTCTAACACTCTACGTTTAAAGTAAGGAGCATTGAAGTAAGTTAGCGGTGAGTTAAAGCGGTAAATCACCATTCCAGGAATAGGCGAAGCTTTTCCTGAGTCGTCGATGGTCCGAATGGTACCTTTTTCATCCAAGCCAAGTAGCTGATCACTCGGTCGCATGACGATCCGTAAAAATTGAAACAGCCCTAGCAATACCGCCAAAGTGATCCCCGGTATTACACCCACGATCAACACAGAAATAAAAGTAATGATGGCCAGATAAAATGCATCTTTGTCACGAGATTTTAATTTCCAAATTGCTTTAAGATCGAGCAGCGATAGGGACGCAATGATCAATACAACACCAAGTGAAGCGATAGGGATGAACTGCAAAGGCTCGTAAATAAATACCGCAATAATGGCAATGGTGATTGCGGCGACAATCGAAACTAATTGAGATTTACCGCCATTTGCATCATTGACGGCTGTGCGTGAGTCAGCGCCGCTTATCGCGAAACCTTGCGAAAACGCTGAGGCAATGTTGGCAAAACCCAACGCCTGAAACTCTTTATTAGCATCAATATCATAACCGTTTTTAGCAGCGAAACTGCGGGCGGTGAGCATCATGCTAACAAAACTGACAATCGCAAGGTTGAGCGCCGGGACCACTAGTTCACGGACTTCACCTAGCTCAAACTCCGGTGTTTGAAACTGAGGGAAGCCACCTTGAGTGAGTCCGACAACCGATACGCCCATCTTTTGTAAATGGAAAAACCAAACTGACGCAGTAGTTACGAGGATCGCCAGCATGGCAGCAGGCCAAGTTGGTCGGTAGCGTTTGGTGAGCAAATAAACGACAACTGTCACGATACTCAGAGTTACAGTAGGCCAATGAAGATCGGTTAATCGTTGTGGAGCTTCCCATAAACGTTCCAGTAAATAACGTTGCTCGTATTTCAAACCGACTACTTTCGCAAACTGACCAACGATAATTGTGAGAGCAACACCGTTGAGTAGACCCAAAAGAATCGGACGAGAAAGGAAATCTGCAAACACCCCTAGCTTGAAACGACTTGCCAGTACACACCAAATCCCCGTCATCGCTGTCATGGTCATAACCAACTGCCAATGTTTTGTGGGGTCACCTGCGGCAAGTGGTGTCACAACAGCAGCAATCACTGCACAGGTTGCTGCATCGGGTCCGACAATGAGTTGTCGAGATGTGCCCATCATGGCGTAAACCAACATTGGCAGTACACACGAATACAGACCGACAATTGCGGATACACCAGTTAACTGTGCATAAGCTATGGCAACTGGCAGTGCAACCGCGACAACAGACAAGGCGGCTCTGAAGTCGTTAACAAACCATTCTTTTTGATAATGCTTAAGCTGAACAAGCCCTGGGAACCACTGTGCGAGTAATATTTTAGCCAACGGATTTACCATATATGTGAGTGAGTTACTTAAAGTATACACCGCTTAGTTGGAACGTCTGTGAGTTAGTTATCACTGGAAATCGGGGGAAAGATTGGAGTGCGTGGCTTTTATTGCGATTGCGCAGGGGCTTCGTGGTGTGAGGTGTTATGAATGCGATTCTGGAAGCAATAAAAAACGGGAGCTGATACTCCCGTTTGTGGTCTCAGATTCTAGAGTTACGCGACACTATCCATCTGAGGGTATAGCGGCTTTGCGGCAAGCAGTTCCGGCTCAAAATCGTCAACGTTGATTGTATCTAGACGATGCTGTTCCGCTTCTCTGAGTAGATCGGCTTCTTCTTGCGTGATAAAGCCTTGCTCTAGCCCTTCCTGAGCAATCATATCCAAACGTAAGAATGGGCGACGCTTACCCTGCGCTTTACATACTTTGTCAAACACAGGCTCAGCTTGAAGAATGACTGATAGTGCAAGTTCAATCTTACCTGCTGCGTTGTGCTCGGTTGGTTCAAGGTATTGACCGCGACCAATGCGTGATCGCGTTGCACTTGGCGTTTGTAGAATGCGCGCCACTTTACTGTCTAGTTTATCGCTTGGTGCTTTGCGTACGCGACCAAATGGCATGATTAATACGCGTAGCGCACGGCCAATTACTTTGTTCGGGAAGTTTGCTAAGAATTCATCTACTGCCACTTCCGCTTGTTTCAAACTGTCTTGTAGACCCCAGTGTACTAATGGTAAATCTTCGACTGGACGGCCATCTTGCTCAAAACGTTTCAACGTCGCAGAGCTCAAATATAGCTGGCTTAGAATGTCACCAAGACGTGCTGATAGACGCTCTTTACGCTTCAAAGAGCCACCTAGCACTGCCATTGAGATATCCGATAGCAGAGCAAGGTTTGCACTGTAACGGTTCAATTGTTGGTAGTAACGCTTGGTTGCATCTTTGGTTGGTGATGAAGAGCCCAGACCGTCGCTCAAACCAAACCAGATACTGCGCACTAGGTTACTCATTGTAAAGCTCACGTGACCAGCAAGCGCTTTATCAAATTTCTCGACAGCATTACTTGCTTCAGAATACGCCGCGTTCATTTCTTCAAGAACGTACGGATGGCAACGGATTGCGCCTTGGCCAAAGATGATCATTGAGCGTGTTAGAATGTTAGCACCCTCAACCGTTACCGCGATTGGCGCACCTTGGTAACCACGAGCTAGGAAGTTAGAAGGTCCCATACAGATACCTTTACCGCCTACGATGTCCATTGCATCGATGATGCTTTGCTGGCCGCGGTGCGTACAGTGATACTTCACGATAGCTGAGATTACTGATGGCTTTTCACCTAAGTCGATACCCGCAACGGTTAAGTTGCTTGCTGCATCCATCACGTAAGCATTACCACCCAAGCGTGCTAATGGTTCTTCAACTCCTTCCATATGGCCGATCGGCTGTTTGAATTGACGGCGAATACGTGAGTAAGCACCGGTTGCCATTGCCGCAGTTTTGATGCCACCTGTTGAGTTTGAAGGTAGCGTGATACCACGTCCAACCGACAGACACTCAACCAGCATACGCCAACCTTGGCCCGCCATTTTTTCGCCACCGATAATGAAATCGATAGGAACAAAGATGTCTTTACCGCGCGTTGGACCATTTTGGAATGGCACATTGAGTGGGAAGTGTCGGTTACCAATCTCAACACCTTTGACATCAGTTGGGATAAGCGCACAAGTGATGCCAAGATCTTCTTTGTCGCCTAGCAAACCTTCAGGATCGCGAAGTTTGAATGCTAAGCCTAGTACCGTTGCGACTGGCGCTAGGGTGATGTAGCGCTTGTTCCAAGTCAGGCGCATACCCAGTACTTCTTTTCCTTCCCATTCGCCTTTACAGACCACACCGTAATCTGGAATAGATCCAGCGTCAGAACCCGCTTCTGGACTTGTTAGGGCGAAACAAGGGATTTCCTTACCTTCAGCTAGGCGCGGTAAGTAATGATTTTTCTGATCTTCAGTACCGTAGTGTTGCAGTAACTCACCAGGGCCTAAAGAGTTAGGAACACCAACGGTAGACGATAGAACGCCAGAAACACCCGTTAATTTTTGTAGTACCAAAGATTGCGCGTATGCTGAGAATTCTAGACCACCGTACTTTTTCTTAATGATCATGGCGAAGAACTTATGATCTTTCAGGTATTGCCAAACTTCTGGCGGTAAGTCCGCGAGTTCATGGGTCACTTGGAAATCACTCACCATGGCGCACACTTCATTCACAGGGCCGTCTAAAAAGGCTTGTTCTTCCGCACTTAACTTAGGTGCTTGAATCGCGTGTAGCTTTTGCCACTCTGGTTTGCCTTTAAATAGTTCGGCTTCCCACCAGACGGTACCTGCGTCTAACGCTTCTTTTTCGGTTTGAGACATAGCTGGCAGCACTTTCTTGAAAAGCACTAACGCTTTGCGGCTAATTAAAGACTGACGTACGCCAGGAACCGCGAGCACAGCTGCGGCGAGAACGTAAATAGCCCAACCAATAACGCCGACAGTACCAGCTACTGTAAGAGCCAGCATGGCTGCGGTGAGTAAGCTAATAGATTTCACGAGAGACATGCGGTGGTAGAGCGTAATGCCTAGCACGATCGCCATCGTGATGATTGAGAGCAAGATGTCCATATGTATTTTCCTTTTCAGACTTTATAAGTTTTGTACGTCTGTATGTTAGGTAAGAGGTCTAACCAGTTGGTTTAAGTGTAATCAAAATATTAAGGAAATGTAAAACATAAGATTGGATAAAAAGTGATCTAAGTAGAGTTAAAATTCTAAAGTTGAGATTTGAGTGATGGTTTCATGAGCAAGTTGACAAGTTTATTACCATCACTAATCTAAATCTGTTGGTTCACTATCGACACTAATTCTCGTTTGTGGGTAAACTCAGAGTAATCAAACCCGAGTTCAGGTTTATGAAATGTCCGATACCAAATTGGTATCAGAACAATTTGCTCAGTGAGTCTAGAGCTGACTGAAGCCGAAATAATAAAGAGAACGTCTTATGTACCATGATCTGATTAGAAGTGAATTAAACGAAGCTGCTGAAGTGCTCAACAAATTTTTAAGCGATGACCATAACATTGCGCAAATCGAAGCAGCGGCGAAAATGATTGCTGACTCATTCAAGCAAGATGGTAAAGTATTGTCATGTGGTAACGGTGGTTCTCACTGTGATTCAATGCACTTTGCCGAAGAGCTAACAGGCCGTTACCGAGAAAATCGTCCTGGCTATGCTGGTATTGCTATTTCAGATCCAAGCCACCTTTCTTGTGTGAGTAATGACTTTGGTTATGACTTCGTGTTTTCACGTTATGTAGAAGCGGTTGGTCGAAAAGGTGACGTACTGTTTGGTCTGTCGACTTCAGGTAACTCAGGTAACATCCTGAAAGCGATTGAAGCAGCACAAGCGAAAGGCATGAAGACGATTGCGCTAACAGGTAAAGATGGCGGCAAAATGGCAGGCCTTGCAGATATTGAAATCCGCGTGCCACACTTTGGTTATGCAGACCGCATTCAGGAAATTCATATTAAGATTATTCATATCATCATTCAGTTGATCGAAAAAGAGATGGAATAATCGTTTACGGCCACCGTTTCGAGCTGTGTTGTTAGGGAGTTTTTTTAAACCATGTGTGAATTGCTCGGTATGAGCGCTAATGCTCCAACGGATATTTGTTTCAGTTTTACTGGGCTCATGCAGCGTGGAGGTCGAACCGGCCCACACCGTGACGGATGGGGGATCACCTTCTACGAAGGGAAGGGCTTTCGAACCTTCAAAGATCCCAAGCCAAGTTGTGAGTCTAAAATAGCAGAGTTGGTACAAAATTATCCCATCAAAAGTCGTGCGGTCGTTAGTCATATCCGACAGGCGAATCGTGGTGGTGTTAATTTAGAAAATACTCATCCCTTTACACGTGAGCTGTGGGGTAGGTATTGGACGTTTGCGCATAACGGTCAGCTCTCTGGCTATCAAGACTTGCATACAGGTCGACATCGACCTGTCGGTGAAACAGATAGTGAACTGGCATTTTGCTGGTTATTGAAGCAAATGGAAGATCGATATCCTGAGCCACCAAAGGATATGGAGTCGGTATTTTTATATGTTGCTAAATGTTGTGATGAGCTAAGAGAGAAGGGTGTATTTAACATGCTTCTGAGTGATGGTGAGTATGTAATGACGTATTGCACCAATCATTTGTATTGGATCACAAGACGCGCACCGTTTGGAAAAGCTGCTTTGCTTGATGAAGATGTGGAAATTAACTTCCAAGAAGAAACCACGCCACATGACATCGTTTCTGTGATCGCAACTCAACCTTTGACGGGCAACGAAGCTTGGCAGCGTATGAAACCTGGCGAATACGGCTTGTTTCACCTAGGTGAACTAGTCAAAAATAATGCCTCTGAACTGGTAAATGTGCCGTTTTCGGCGGCTAAGCCGGGCAATCAAGCGCCAACCGAACCGTTAGAGTGATGGTCTCTTACTCTGAATATAAAAATAAAGCTCGCTTAATCGCGAGCTTTATTTTTATGCGTTTTAAACCGAGGGCGGATACGGATGAGCATTCTTACTTTCTAGAGTGCTGGTAGTAGAGTCCTAGTCTCGCTAAGGCTTGCTGTAAAGACGTAACTGATAGAAATTTCTCATAAAACACCTCGTCAGTCTGAACGGTGAAGAACGAACCAGATTCAGAATCTACTTTCCGAGTGTTATGTTACTCAAGTGGTTATGGGATTTTTTAGAATGTTGGGTTTTAGGTTTCTAGTCTCACCATGGTTTTCTTGAATCAAGTTTATAAGTATTAAAACAACCAAGAGCAGCCCTCAGGCTGCTCTTTTGTGCCTGGAGTTTATTATTCAGGGCTACTCATCTGAGGCGTACCCATGTACGCCAAGCTCTGCGCCATCTAAATAGGCTTTACCATCCTTCATGATCAACCGCTCGTCTACCAGCCACTTAGCCACCATAGGGTAGATTCGGTGCTCCTGCGCCTGAACACGTGCCGCAAGTACACTAGCATCATCGTCTTCGAACACAGGAACTTTTGCTTGCAGTATGACAGGGCCACCATCAAGCTCTTCCGTTACAAAGTGCACACTCGTACCATGTTCTTTATCGCCAGCATCAATTGCTCTCTGGTGTGTGTGTAGCCCAGGATATTTTGGTAGAAGAGAAGGGTGGATATTGATCATCTTACCCATGTAATGAGAAACAAATGCGCTGCTCAGAATGCGCATGTAACCAGCAAGAATAATCACGTCTGGTTGGTATTCATCTATTTGACTCATTAGCTCTGCATCAAAGCTTTCACGCGAGCTGAATGCTTTAGGGTCGACAAAGTGACCGTCCACATCAAACTTTTTTGCACGTTCTAAACCAAAAGCATCTGCTTTGTTAGAGAACACGGCTGCCACTCGTGCGTTTGGCATGCTGTCTTCGCAAGCTTCCAAGATAGCTTGCAGGTTACTTCCGTTACCCGAGATGAGGACCACAATGTTTTTTAGGGTATGGTTTTTCATGATGTCGAGAGCGCCTTGGTATTGTAGGTTGGAGTTATGTAGCTTCTAAACTACCTACTAATAGAATGGTTTTTAGTGTTCTAGATAGCAAAATGAGGACCTAGTCATCTAGTGTCCTCATTCTTCTTATCTTTTGAGCTCGATTTGCAAATTATTGGATTTCAACTTGCTCTTCGTTCGCGTCTGCTTGTGCGATTTGACCAATCACCCACGCGTTTTCGCCTTCTTCTTTAAGAAGAGCAACTGCTGCATCTGCCTGGTCTTTCGGTAGTGCGACGATTAGACCTACACCACAGTTGAATGTGCGGTACATTTCGTGTGTGTCGACGTTGCCTTTCTCTTGTAGCCACTTGAAGATAACTGGCCATTCCCAACTGTTACCATCGATAACTGCTTTCGTGCCTTCAGGCAGTACGCGTGGGATGTTTTCCCAGAAACCACCACCAGTGATATGAGAAATCGCATGGATGTCGTGTTTCTCAATCATCTTAAGTGCTGACTTGATGTAAATTTTTGTTGGTTCTAGTAGGTGCTCACCAATAGTGCGGCCTGCTAGCTCTTCGCTCTTATCTGCACCAGATACTTCTAGGATCTTACGGATAAGGGAGTAACCGTTTGAGTGTGGGCCGCTTGAACCAACAGCGATAAGTGCATCACCAGCAGCGACTTTCGTGCCGTCAATCACGTCTTCTTTTTCTACTACGCCAACACAGAAACCAGCTACGTCGTAGTCTTCGCCTTCATACATGCCAGGCATCTCCGCAGTTTCGCCACCAATTAGGGCACAACCTGCTTGAACACACCCTTCTGCGATACCTGAAACAACATCCGCTGCGGTATCAACGTCTAGTTTGCCTGTTGCGTAGTAATCTAGGAAAAACAGTGGCTCTGCGCCTTGCACGATAAGATCATTTACACACATTGCCACTAGGTCGATGCCAATCGTGTCGTGCTTGTTCATATCCAGTGCTAGGCGAAGTTTTGTGCCAACGCCATCAGTACCAGAAACCAGTACAGGTTGTTTGTATTTAGTTGGCAATTCGCATAGCGCGCCAAAACCACCGATACCACCCATAACTTCAGGGCGACGAGTACGTTTTACCGCACCCTTAATACGATCCACAAGCGCGTTGCCTGCATCAATATCTACACCAGCGTCTTTATAGCTAAGAGAAGAGTTGTTACCACTCACAGGGAAGTCCTCGGTATTAAGTTGGATATGAAAACGGCGCTATTCTAACAGTGCTTAAACATAGATAGCAAACGTTTGCGTCTGTTTTTTTCTTTAGTGATTTATCCTGATATCCCTGTGAAAATCATGTATAATCTGAAGGTTTGTTTAAATATTGCCAACTATAGCCGGAGATGGACATGAAAGTTGTTGAAGTAAAGCACCCTCTAGTAAAACATAAAATTGGTCTAATGAGAGAAGGTGACATCAGCACAAAACGTTTTCGTGAGTTAGCGACTGAGGTCGGTAGCCTACTTACTTACGAAGCAACGTCAGACTTTGAAACAGAAAAAGTGACCATTGATGGTTGGAACGGTCCGGTAGAAGTAGACCAGATTAAAGGTAAAAAAGTAACCGTAGTGCCAATCCTACGTGCAGGTCTAGGCATGATGGATGGAGTTCTTGAGCACATGCCAAGCGCACGTATCAGTGTTGTGGGTATTTACCGTGATGAAGAAACGCTTGAGCCAGTTCCTTACTTCAACAAGCTTGCTTCAAACATCGAGGAGCGTATTGCGCTTGTTGTTGACCCAATGCTTGCAACAGGTGGTTCTATGATTGCTACGATCGATCTCCTAAAAGAGAAAGGTTGTAACCAAATCAAAGTGCTGGTACTTGTTGCTGCACCAGAAGGTATTGAAGCGCTAGAAAAAGCACACCCAGATGTTGAGCTATACACTGCGGCAATCGATGAGAAGCTTAATGACAAAGGCTACATCGTTCCGGGTCTAGGCGATGCTGGTGATAAGATCTTCGGTACTAAGTAATTCTTTGATGTATTACTATGACTGAACAGAAAAAGGCTTGGTGAAAACCAAGCCTTTTTTGTATCTACTGTGCCGTCCTAAATAAGGTTGACACTTTCCACCCCCAAAATTGGAGAGTGTTATGAAATCAAAAACTAAAAGAACT
>NZ_JAWPOX010000347.1:0-802 GCF_033344475.1 Vibrio sp. 1288 | reverse complement strand
ACTTGAAACTGCCTTTTTTTGAAAATGCTTTAAAGATGGTCGAAAACAGCGGGAAATCATACGCACCTAAACGGGTTTCTTGTAAATACGGCTCAAGAAACAGTTGATACTCTTCTTCTGTTGCACCGCCATCGGTAATGATTTCCCCAAAAATATGCACGTCTTGGGTTATGTCGTCTGTCCATACGCGTTTTAGGTGTTCAAGCGTCATGTGCTTCGCGGCATCAATGCGGAAGCCTTTCACACCTATCGCTTTCAATGCTTTTAGGTAAGCTCGCTGCTGCTCGACAACATGTTCACAAACGCGAAGGGTTGGTAAACCAGGATCGGTTGGCCCACCTGTAATTCGGCCATTTTGGACCTGCCATTTATCTTTCCAGTCTTTGATACCAAACGCTTCAACAAAATCTTCTTCGCTAAATAGCGGTTTGGATAAATCGCCGAAAAGCTTTAAAGACTGGTATTTATGTTCGTTTTGTCGGTATTGATCTAACACATCCTGACGAGGATATTGCAGATCACGGCGTAAATGTGCTTCGTTAGCCATGTGGTTAAACACCACATCGGCGTATACCAAAACGCCTACGCGTTCGAGCTCGCGAACCATATAGATGAAGTCTTGGGTGTCACCGAGCGCGTTGTCGATAACACGGTAATCTTGTGGTTGATAGCGCTGCCACCAACGTTCATCGTGGGCGCTTTTCATTGGTGGCGAAACCAACACCGAGCCATAACCTAGCTCGTGGATTTCATTTGCTCGTTGGGCAATGTCAGCGTACTTCCAATCAAAGGCGTGCAAAAT
>NZ_JAWPOX010000346.1:0-803 GCF_033344475.1 Vibrio sp. 1288 | reverse complement strand
CTCAAAAAGTCAAAATATCACTTTAAATTCAATGCGTTAATTTGCATTCATTTTGCTTATTACTGACAAATCAACCAGTAAGAACCGTGTCTTCTGGGTACTTAATCAAGGTTGGTTCTGGTCTCGCTAACATATATGCGAGCGTCAAAGGTCCAATACGGCCAATGGTCATGACGACGATGATGATGTACTTACCTGGTTCTGAAAGCTCTGCTGTCAAACCTGCAGTAAGCCCAACCGTTGCAAAAGCAGAAATCGTTTCGAACATCACTTTGTCAAAAGAAGCTTTCTCCGTCAGCATCAACAAAAACATCGCGGTGGTGAGAATTGCTCCGCTCACCACAATGATTGCCAGTGACTTCGTTACCGTTGGCCAGTTTACCGTTCTCTTAAACATCACCACGTGTTTCTTTTGACGCAAGAACGTCCACGTCGCCATAAACGCGACAGCAAAAGTAGACACCTTGATACCGCCACCCGTAGAGGTCGAACCCGCACCAATCAACATCAAAACGATCATGATGAGTAATGCCGGTTGCGTGAACTGCGTTAAATCAACACTGTTAAAACCCGCTGTCCGCGCACTGGCTGATTGGAAGAAAGCGGCCAACCATTGCCCGCCAATAGTGAGCGACCCCATGGTGTTGGGGTTGTGACGTTCCAAAAGCCAAAACAGCACCGTTCCCACCAACAGCAGTAACGGCGTGGCAATCAGCATGATTTTGGTGTGAATATGTAAGAAGTGGAAACCTTTACGCCAATGTCGCCAAACGTCACCAATCACAGTGAAACCCAAGCCGCCA
>NZ_JAWPOX010000345.1:0-803 GCF_033344475.1 Vibrio sp. 1288 | reverse complement strand
AGCTTGGCAAAATAAGCATAATGAATTGCCTCGCAATGAGGAGCTTGCTGATCTTGTTTCTCCATGTGTCGAAGAGAAGTGTGACGGCGCGGTATTGTGGAAAGCATTCCCGCGAGAAGAGATGGCGGATTTTACTAACGTTGAAAATGCGATTGAGTTGACGCTGCATGAAGACATTAAAGCGTTTTATGGATCTCAATACAGTGCGGATATGGACGCAACGTGGCAGACGAATCCTCTGACATTGCTTCAAGTTTGGAGTGATGACGATTTTGTTCGTTTACAAGAGAACATTTTGGGTCACTTGGTGACACAGCGTCGTCTAAAGCTAAAACCGACGGTGTTTATCGCAGCGACGGATGCAGAATTGGACGTGATTTCAATTTGTAACTTAACGGGCAATGTGATTTTAGAGCGTTTAGGAACAGATAAGCGCGAAGTGCTCGCAGAGAATGTTGTGGAGTTTTTGGCCAAAATTGAGGCTGCGGTGTAAGCATGTACGTTGTTGAGTTGCAATTTGAGTGTTTTGATAACACCACCGTCAGTGCGGTAGATAAAGCCATTAACGGTTTGATGGATGCGTTACGTTACAACGGCCAAGTGCTAGGTCGTGAATTCCCGATAGTGATGGGCGATGGCGAATTTTTTGTGCGCGTGGTTTGTCCGGAGCAAGACAGTTTGCATCCGCGTTATCATTCAGATTTCGTTAAAGTGTGCATGCATCGTTTGTCGGATGCGTCTTTGCTTGCCCCGACAATGCGTATGCTTGGTCCTGATTTAAATTCAGAACAAGCGGCCGAAGA
>NZ_JAWPOX010000344.1:0-803 GCF_033344475.1 Vibrio sp. 1288 | reverse complement strand
TCCGATGGCTTACCGTTTGGGTTCACTCGTACAATACTGTTCACTTCATTTTTAAGTAGAGGTGCGTTCACAACTTTACAGCTGCTTTTCCATTGCCCCATCACTAAGGCGAAGTAAAACTTCTTCACCGTTTTTTCACGGAACTGCGCTTGCAAATGGCGAAGCGCCGAGCGCTTTTTAGCAACCAGTAAAATACCCGAGGTATCTCTGTCAATACGGTGAACCAATTCGAGGAAGCGTGCCTGTGGACGCAATGCCCTTAATGCTTCAATTGCACCAAACTTCAAGCCACTACCACCATGCACTGCTGTACCAGACGGTTTGTTCAGAATCAGCATATGATCATCTTCATAAATGATCATATGTTCTAGTTCAGCAACCTTATTAAGTTTCGTGCTTGGTGCGACATCCTCTTCCTTTTTCTCAACCGTTACAGGTGGAATTCGGACTAGGTCGCCAGCTTTTAGTTTATATTCGGCTTTGATGCGCTTTTTGTTCACGCGCACTTCACCCTTACGCACGATTCGATAAATCATGCTCTTTGGAATGTCTTTTAATTGGTTACGCAAGAAGTTATCAATGCGTTGACCCGCCATGTCTTCGTCGATATCAACGAACTGGACTTGTGTTCTTATCTCGCTCATGCGCGCTATTGTAAACGTAAATCCGCGTGACTTCACATTATTCTTGCTGCAAAAGAAACACTTGTTGCGAGAATCTGCTCCGAAATACGCCAACCTTTTGTTTAGATTATTAAAACCCTTTCCCTTGTTCGGGTTTTGTTTTCTGTCTTTGGAAGTTTA
>NZ_JAWPOX010000343.1:0-803 GCF_033344475.1 Vibrio sp. 1288 | reverse complement strand
TTGCGTGCTTCGTAGTATTCCTGCATATGGTGAACCAATGCATCAAACTCTTGCTGAAGTTGATCGAGAACTGTTTGCGCATTGGGTTTGGACTCCAGTTTCTCTTTCGCTTTCTTCAACAACTGGGTTGCTCGCGCTTTTTCAATTCGGAAAGTTGATGTAGTGCGAAGCTTGGACGTCAGCCCCAACCAAGAACATGACTTGATCAGCCATTTAGTTGGATCGTAGTGCCACCAATAAACACCATTGCGGTAGTCATTCTCAAAGATGTGGTGAAAATTGTGGTAACCCTCGCCAAAGGTAAAGAAGGCTAAGACACCGTTATCGCGGGCCGTATTTTTGTCCGTAAAAGTTTGCTTGCCCCAAACATGCGCCAAAGAGTTAATAAAGAAGGTTGTGTGATGGCTCAAGAACAGGCGAGCTGCGCCAACAACCAGCAGCATTCCCCAAACATCCCCATAGATAAGACCCAAAGCTACAGGGAAACCGATATTAGTCAGCAAAGCTAACGGCACGTAGTACTTGTGTTGCCACATCACAATCCCATCGCGTTTTAGATCGCGGCAATTGGTGTACTCATTTTCTTTAGACTTATTGTAGTCGCGCAACATCCAGCCAATATGTGAATACCAAAAGCCACGTTTGGCGGAGTAGGGATCTTTGTCATTGTTATCGACATGTTTGTGATGCACTCGGTGATCAGAAGACCAGTGTAATGCACTGTTTTGGAGAGAAAAAGCGCCGCCAATCGCGAAAATTGCACGTAATACAGGATGAGCTTCGTAAGTTTTATGGCTCCAAAG
>NZ_JAWPOX010000342.1:0-804 GCF_033344475.1 Vibrio sp. 1288 | reverse complement strand
ACTTTGTCTAAGATTCGTTGAGAAACGCTAGACTCTGTTTCTGCAATCTTAGCGATCACCTCTTCCGCTTTTACGTCTTCCGGTGCGGTTCGATATGATTTATCAACCTCGGCAAAGATGCCTTTCAAAGAGTTAACGTTTCGTAGGCTGTTGACCTTCTTGGTTAACTGCGCTTGTTGAGCAACGTCTAGGTTTGCGTATAGGCCATTGTGAGCAATAAACTCATGGCGCAAAGTGCGGCGAACGTCAGCAACGTTTTCCAAGTTTTCTGCCACCAGCACAACACGGTTATCACCGGACAACCATGCGCCTTTAACAATCGCATTGGATTCAGTTTCAACCAGTTCATGCAGATCAGTCGCGACTTGGTGATCGATGTCTTGCAGCTGCGCAATACGGAAGATGATTTCATCATGGTAGTCTTGCGGCAGATGTTTCAGCACGGCAGATGAGCTATCCGCTGGCAGATAAGCCAAGAAAATGGCTTGCATCTGCGGGTGCTCGTTGACGATAAATCGCGCCAGCGTTTCAGCCTCTACCCATTGCAGACGCTGCATGTTGTTGCGAATTTCGTCACCGTACAGGTTGTTCAACAAACCTTTAGCAAGATCATTGCCGAGCGCCTTACGCAAGGTGTTCGACAAGTACTCTTTCGATGCACCACGAATACCACTGTGCTCACGAAAATCTTCAAAAAAGTTTTGAATCACGCCGCGTGCTGAATCACTTTTTATGCCATTCAGTTTCGCCATTGCGCGAGTCACACGCTGTGTTTCATCGCGGGTGAAATGCTGCAACACTTTG
>NZ_JAWPOX010000341.1:0-804 GCF_033344475.1 Vibrio sp. 1288 | reverse complement strand
CTTTCTTTAAATTGGGCAAAATGATCAACAAAAAAGCTTTGGTCGTACTTGCGCCAAGCAAGTGCGCGGCGTCCATCAAATCATGTAAATTGATGGCTTCAAAGCTGTTGGAAATGGCGCGATACATAAATGGCAATGCGATGGTGAAGTAAGTGCCCACTAAAATCCAAGGTGTGCCTATGAGGGAGATTTCACTGTCGGCATAGAGTTGAAGAAGGCCCACAGACGAAACCACTGGTGGTACTGCAAATGGCAGCAAAATCAGGATATTCATCAGCTTGTCGAGTTTCGGAAAGTAGTAAAACACCACGAAAATCGCAGGCAGTATGAGAACAACACTCAGTGCTAGTGCTGAAAGGCCAATAAAGAGCGAGCGACCAAACGCCTGTAAGAAGCGAGGATCCGTAAGCAGTTTAATGTACCAGTCAAAAGTGAAACCATCAGGCAGAATCGTTGCGCCCCAGCGAGAAGAAATCGAGTAAATAAACGTCGCTAGAATCGGGATCAGCATGATTCCGACGATGGTGTAAACGACGCTTTTATGGAATCGAGAATTTACGCCTTGCATGGTTTACTTCCTGCTTTTCTTAGCTGCGTAACTTTTGGCAATCAGCCACTGGTTAATCACCGTAATAAACGCCAACAGCGCCATTAAGATGACCGAGATGGCGGCTGCTAAATTTGGCTCTAGGAACAAATCACCAGACACCAAACTGGCAATACGGATCGTAATGACGTTGTAGTTACCAGAAGTGAGCGCATAGACGCTGGCATAAGCGCCGATCGCATTGGCGATCAAAATAA
>NZ_JAWPOX010000340.1:0-805 GCF_033344475.1 Vibrio sp. 1288 | reverse complement strand
CCCACTATCAAGGCCTGCAACCACCGAGATCAGCGCCAATGCCGTGATCACTACAATCAACACGACTTGAGTTGTGTCGGTCATTGGCACACCAAACAAAAAGTTCAAACCTGTTGCTGCTTGTGAAGCGCCATAGCCGAGCGATGTCGCCAGACCAAATACCGTCGCAACAACCGCAAGAATAGCAATGATGTGCCCTACCCAGCCCCAAACTCGTTCACCAAATAGCGGGTAGAAGATGGAACGCATGGTCAGTGGCAACCCTTTGTTGAACGAAAAAATCGCTAAGCCAAGGGCCAACAACGCATAAATAGACCAAGGGTGAAGTGCCCAGTGGTAAATGGTCGCAGCCATACCAAGTGCAGATGCAGCATCTGTATCACCAACTGCACCACCAAGTGGAGCCCAGTCGGTGCGCACA
Source organism: Vibrio sp. 1288 (assembly GCF_033344475.1). Classification (NCBI taxonomy): domain Bacteria; kingdom Pseudomonadati; phylum Pseudomonadota; class Gammaproteobacteria; order Vibrionales; family Vibrionaceae; genus Vibrio; species Vibrio sp. 1288. Next base: position 384 of record NZ_JAWPOX010000340.1, on the reverse strand, counting down.
CCATTTTCAATGTTCACGCCGCCAAGTGCAGAGCTGAAGTGCGACATTGGCTCAGACACACCAAAAAACACTAATCCGATGCCCATACCGGCTGCGAACAACATCGCTAGCCAGCCTGCATAAGAGTAATCTGGTGTCGCTTCAGTACCACCAATTCGAACTCGGCCAAGCGGTGTCACAATCAAGACCAAGCAGACAATGACAAATACGTTGCCAGAAGCAAGAAAGAACCAGTCAAGATTGGATACTAGCCAAGCACGTAAGCCAGCGAAAAAGGGTTCAACTGGTGGGCAAAAAGTTACCGTTGCAACAACAAAAAGGCCAATAGCCACCCCAGAAATTGCGAAACCTCGGTGGTGAATTTCTAGCCGAATGGGCCGACTT
>NZ_JAWPOX010000339.1:0-806 GCF_033344475.1 Vibrio sp. 1288 | reverse complement strand
GTATTGTTGTGATTTTGTAAACTGCATGTTTAACATCAATTGGATGGGCTTTCAACCACAACCAAAATGTGGTTTTCGTCGCAGACAACAAGATGACATTAACGTTATCGGTGTTTCAGGGCTTTTTGAGCGAAAAAAGAAAGCGAGCACGAAGCTCGCTTTGAGTTAGGAAGTGTTTAAAAAGGAAGTCGTAAGATTACTTCACGTACACGCGAGGGTTTGATGTACCCCAAATGGTGTAAAGTTCTGGGAAGATCACGTCGGCGTTCTTCTCGATTTCTGCGGCATTGATGGTTTGAGATTTTTGGTTGCCGAACAGAACGACCTCAGAACCCGGCTTCACGCCTTTGATATCGGAAACGTCGATCATTGTTGTATTCATTGACGTTACGCCAACCACTTTTGCACGTTGACCATTGATCAGCACGTCTGCCGTATTGCCCATTTTTCTTGGGTAACCGTCAGAGTAACCGACAGGAAGGTTCGCCATTACGCTTTCTTTAGTGGTTGTAAAGCTGCTGTCGTAACCCACAGTGCTGTTTTTCGGTAGGTGGTGCAGTGATGCTACGCGTGTTTTGAAAGACACGATGCGCTCGTAAGGTAGGGTTGCAGGGTAATCACCGTACAGCATGCCGCCAGGACGAACCATATCCAGATGTGCTTCAGGCAGATTTAGCGTGATGTAAGAGTTAGCCACGTGCAGTGTGATGTCTTTACGTTTCAGACCTGCGCCGTCCATTAGCCACTTTGTTTCTACTTTGAAACGGTCAACCTTGCGGCGGATTTCATCAAGACCTTCATTCGGG
>NZ_JAWPOX010000338.1:0-806 GCF_033344475.1 Vibrio sp. 1288 | reverse complement strand
GAATTGCGCAGCGCAGATAAAACCCATGATATTGGTTTGGTATCGGTGTATTTGAGTCACGGTGTGTATCGTGGTCTTCTGCGCAATAAAGTGCTTTTTGCTCCGACAGACAAAATGGTGCAGCAAGGCCGCCTGTCTGTCATGCAAGCGGCGCACTATTTACGCCATCAACCGTATGAAAAACAGGCATCGCCAATCATCAAACCACTGACGCCAAAGACGCTTCACGATGACACAATTGAAGAATCGTTATCTCCGTCAGAATATAGGCCGACATTCAGCATAAAGGCTGTTGATTGATGCGCTAAAAAAGTGTTTTATTGATAGATAACCAGTTCATAATCATAAAATCGGAATAACTTGATGCAAAAAACGACTCGTACCATGCCTGCGCATAAACACGTGGCATTGGTTGCCCACGACAATTGCAAACCTGAGCTACTTCGCTGGGTAAAAGAGAATAAAGAAAAGCTGCAACGCCATTTCTTGTACGCTACAGGCACAACTGGCCACATGCTGAGCAAAGAAACTGGCTTAGCAATTAAGAGTATGATCAGCGGCCCGATGGGTGGCGACCAACAACTCGGAGCATTGATTTCGGAAGGTAAAATCGATGTGTTGGTCTTCTTCTGGGATCCACTAAACGCCGTACCTCACGACCCTGATGTGAAAGCCCTACTTCGTATTGCGAGTGTTTGGAACATCCCAGTTGCGACTAACCGTGCAACGGCAAAATTCCTCTTCGACTCTCCTCTTCTAGAACAAGAAGTCGACATCGAAGTGCCAGATTACGAAGCTTACCTTGC
>NZ_JAWPOX010000033.1:0-52674 GCF_033344475.1 Vibrio sp. 1288 | reverse complement strand
CTTTAAAATACAAAACGCCCGATGAAGTACATCGAGCGTTTTAGTTAAAAAGTGTCAACCCATATCAGGACGGGTCAGGTGCAGGAGTTACATCTGGCTTGGGAAAACAGAGTTGCTGTGTATGCTTACACTTCGGTCGCAACTACTCGGCCACTGAAGTATTCATTCGCGACGATGTATGCTGTGTTGCGGACTAGTTCGTCTTGGATCTCAGCCCAGTGCCTCTCGTTGAGCTCTTCTTTTGTATGATTTACCGAGGGAATAACGCCGCCCACTCGAATGTTGAATGGTGTGAGTTCTTTTGCCCAGCTGTGAGTAAAACCTGACACCAACGCCGCCATGCTTTCAACTCCCGTAAAGTCTTCATGGTTGTCATGAGAAATGACGTTAACAATGACGCCTTTCTTGTTTCTGGCTCGAAAGCGCTCTGCTCCTACTTGGCCGTAGGTATAAAGGAAGCGTGCCGCAGACGACAAGTGATCAATGTAAGTACTCATTGGTTCTGGCGCCATTAAGCCAGGCATAGGGGAGCTGGTCCAGCAATTAACAATCACATCTGGTGTCGCACGTAGCTGTGATTCTATCTGGTCAAACAATAAGTTAATGGACGTTGTGTTATCACTACACACATTCATAGCATACACTTTGTCAGTGAAAGCGCTGATTTGCTCATAGCTCGCTCTCAAAGCGCTAGAATTTTGGTCACAAAGAATCAACGTTGCTCCAAGGTGAGCAAAGTGATTTGCACAGGTTCTTCCTATAACCGAACCTGCAGACGTGACGAGAATAATTGATTCTTTGATATCCATAGCACCTTCACTGTATCCATATGTGAAAAACAATACACCAGTGGTTTGTGCTAATAGCATGGTTGAAATTCGTTGGGTTCAGTGTGAAAGGCTTCAAACTAACGCTTTCGAGTGAGGACTATTGTGCGGTAATTTGTAAGATGTCACATTTCTGACGTGTAGGTATTGCAAGCTATTGGATAAAAAGCGGATCTCTATGCTTTAGCTTGAATTTGATGCTGACGTTGAGCCGTCACTAGCTGATTATATAGCCCAGCATCTGGGATCAGTTGTTTGTTGCGTTCGCCCAATCTGCGTCGCTCATGACCAGATAGGTTGTGATAAACCTCCTCTGGTAGGTTGAATGTGTCTTCAGGCAGGTAAGTCAGCGCATCTGGTTTTAGGTAATGGCTCAGCTTTGCGGAAGGCAATCCTGCATCGTGAAACTGTTTCGCTTGTTCAGCTGCGAGTTCATAGCTGCTGCTATCAGAACGAAGAGCTTGAGGTTGCGATAAACCCAATTGTTGGCGAAGAATACTGTCACTGGTGATGACTTCCTGGACCTCTTCAACTGGGACCACATCGCGAACATCATTAGAGAACATAGACAGAATCAGCGAGAAATCCGCACGACGACCTTCGTGTACGGCATGGTTAATACCATTACCGAACTGAAGTTCGTTGATAATTGCAGCTTTGTCTAACGTATGAATTTGCATGATGTTCCTCGCTCGATGCTCTTTTAACGGCGTGAATAAGAAGAACTTTAGTAAAAGAGGGAATTATTTAAAGGTGCTAGGGAAGGCGAAACAAAAAAGCCCGCTAAATAGCGAGCTTTTGAATAAGACTAAATTGAACTTAGGGGGAAGTATATTACTTCGCTAGGTTCTCAGCTACGAAGTCCCAGTTTACTAGAGCCCAGAAGCCGTTCATGTAATCAGGACGTACGTTGCGGTAATCGATGTAGTACGCGTGTTCCCATAGGTCAACAGTTAGAAGTGGTGTTGTACCTTCTTCTGTTAGAGGAGTAGCAGCGTTAGAAGTGTTAACGATCTCTAGAGAGCCATCAGCTTTCTTAACAAGCCAAGTCCATGAAGAACCGAAGTTGTTGATTGCTGAATCAGTAAACTTCGCTTTGAATTCTTCAAAAGAACCGAATGCTGCGTTGATTGCGTCTGCAACTGCGCCAGTTGGCTCGCCGCCCGCATTTGGAGCAAGACAGTGCCAGTAGAACGTGTGGTTCCAGATTTGCGCTGCGTTGTTGAATACGCCACCAGTAGAAGTCTTGATGATCTCTTCTAGAGTTTTGCCTTCGAACTCAGTACCAGGGATAAGACCGTTAAGCTTAACAACGTAAGTGTTGTGGTGCTTACCGTAGTGGTAGTCTAGAGTCTCTGCTGAGATGTGTGGTTCTAGTGCGTCTTTCGCGTAAGGAAGAGCTGGTAGTTCAAATGCCATTACTCGATTCTCCATTGATTTGAAAGGATGACCTTTCGATTGCTTCTAGTGTTTTTTTATAGCTATGTCGCCTTTAAGGCTGACTTGCTAAGTATTTTAGCAAGTTTTTACTTTATTAAAACCCCGATATGAAAATATTTTAAGAGGTTAGCAGTGGTGAAGTGCTGCATTGCTCGCCAATGAGCAACCTAAAATTAAGCCTTATTAATTATATGGTTTTTATTCTGTCGTTATTGAGTAGAATGTGGCAAATAAATAAAGTTCAAACCCATGAATGAGGAAGCGATGGAAACTATCGACAAAATCAAACAGCAGATCTCTGAAAACTCAATCCTGCTGTACATGAAAGGATCACCGAAACTACCTAGCTGTGGTTTCTCTTCTCAAGCGTCACAGGCACTAATGGCATGTGGTGAGAAGTTCGCTTACGTAGACATTCTGCAAAACCCAGATATCCGTGCTGAGTTACCAAAGTACGCGCAATGGCCAACTTTCCCTCAACTATGGGTTGAAGGTGAGCTTATCGGCGGTTGTGACATTATTCTAGAAATGTTCCAAAAAGGTGAACTGCAGCCTCTAATCAAAGAAGCAGCAGCGCGCGCTGAAGATCAAGCTGAGTAATTCGTAAATACTCACATTTAGCGATAGAATACGAAGGAGCCGTACTGGCTCCTTTTTCTTTTTAGGTTAGTGGAATGAACATAAAGCTTTGTTCTAACTGCCTATCTCGTAAACCTCGCGAAGCCATGTTAATCCCGCCTAGTGTATACAAAAATTCCAGTATGAATTTTGATGTATATTGGCGTGTAATTACGATGTATGCTGCCATCTATTTCGTAAAGTCGTTTTCAAACATCATTGCTTACACGTCTTTGATAAGGGAGTTGCTACAAATGGTATTTGGTTAAGGAATTACACTAAAGGCAATTTAACTCCCCAGAATTTTTAGGCCAACTTATTTCGGCACAAAATGCACTCGAAGAGTAAGCCCCATCATAAATCAGCATTGGACGCTAAGAACCAAGTTTTGGGAGAATTATGACAGTTTACAAGATAATAGATAATTTAAGAGAATTTCAAACGGTCTGCTCTGGTCCCGATGAAATCGCTAGCCAGTTAGGTGACTTCGACTATTTTGAGAGGATCTTATTACAGGCTATTAAAAACCAATCTCTGCAAGATATTTGGAAGCCTGTGGAGGTAAAGTTTCAAGATGTATTTAAGTACAATTCTCTATTGCCTGATATTAGTTTATGGGCGCGAACATACCTTGTTTTATCTCCGAGGGCATATGAAATATTGAATGCTTATCTAAGTGAACACGGGGAGTTTTTACCTGCTAACTACCAAGGTGGGCAATGGTATTTATATGCATCACTGACTTTTGGACAGGAAAACAAGAGAAAGTGTGTAGAAAAAATCGCATATGGGAGCCGAGATGGGTTAGATACCCTTGTTTTTATTGACGATGATGTTAAAGACAAAATGGTTTTCAAGTCTCGGTTAGAAGGAGCGGGCACCTTGTACTGTACAGATAAGTTTAAGGCTTTGTGTGAACAAAATCAGCTCAATGGCATCATGTTTTCTTCTAATTTGACAGATCCATTTAATTAGTGATTTTTATTAATATGAAAATACTATTTCTCTGATTTTGAGGTTTGTAAGCACTGTAATGGTCGACGAGAAAATTAGCTTTCTCCTCTAAAACGCAGCTTTTTTAGGCCTGTTTCCTTCATGAAAAATGATTTGAAAAGTAACTTACCCATAGGTAGCACTTGGTAGTAAAACATGAGGAGTTGATAGATTAATGACGGTTTATAAAATTTTCGACTGTCACAATGAATATAAAATCGTGAGCACTACGCCTAGTTCTGTAGCTAGGCAGTTAGGTGACATGGATTTAATAGAAAAAATCTTTGTGCAGCCATTAGAAAACTTTTCTTTCAAAAGTATATGGGGTGAGGTAGATATTGAGTTTGAAGATGTTCTCAAGAAAGACTCATTACTTCCTGATATCAGTTTATGGTTACGGGTTTTCTTAGTGCTTTGCCCTAAAGCTTATGCATCTTTAAAAGAGCCATTGAGCAAAGTAGGCGAGTTCTTATCGATTCGCTATAAAGAAGAGGAATGGTACCTGTATACACCGTTGGAGTTTGGGCAAGAAGATGAAGATAAGTGCGTCCAAAAAATTGAATATGGCAGCTTAGCAGGTGTAGAGGTGTTAGTATTTAATGAAAGCGACGTTGCAGAAAAGGTTGTTTTCAAGTCAAAGATGCTAGGAGCGAGCTTTCTGTATTGTACTGAACATTTTAAGAGTTTGTGCGAACAAAATGAGCTAGGTGGGCTAGAGTTCTCAGCTGACAGACTTGTTTATCTAACCTAAGATCTACAATGAAACTTAACACGCCTCGTATAGACTGGCTTTAGAGCGAATTATTAAGATAAAGCAGTTTTTCAACTTATGAGACTGTATAATTACTCTGAGATTTTGAGATGATTTTAAAGGTTTAATTATTAAAGTGGATATAAAGCTTTACTACGTGCATGACCCAATGTGCAGTTGGTGTTGGGGTTACAAACCAACGCTGGATAAACTAAAACAGCAACTGCCAGGTGTGATTCAGTTTGAGTATGTGGTTGGTGGTCTTGCGCCAGATACTAATTTACCGATGCCGCCCGAGATGCAACAAAAACTCGAAGGTATTTGGAAGCAGATTGAGCGCCAGTTAGGCACTAAGTTTAACTACGATTTCTGGAAGCTTTGTACGCCAGTTAGAAGCACTTACCAATCTTGTCGTGCGGTTATTGCAGCGGGCTTTCAAGACTCTTATGAGCAGATGCTAGAAGCGATTCAGCATGCGTATTACTTACGTGCGATGCCTCCTCATGAAGAAGCCACTCACTTGCAACTAGCGAGAGAAATTGGCTTGAATGTTCAGCAATTCAAGAATGACATGGATGGCTCTTTCTTAGAAGGTGTGTTCGAAGATCAATTGAGCCTTGCAAAGAGCCTAGGTGTGAGCTCTTACCCTAGCTTGGTTCTTAAAATTAACGACGCTTATTTTCCGATTGCCATCGATTACCTGTCGACAGAACCAACCTTGAAGCTGATTCGTGAGCGTATTATTGACAATATGCCAGCGCAATAACCACAGTTATGAATAACAAAAAGCCGCTCATTGAGCGGCTTTTTCGTAACTAAATGTATATCCATCCAAACAATAGTATTAAAGCACCATTGCTGCAATCCAACCAAAGATGATTAGAGGGATATTGTAATGGATAAAGGTTGGAACGACTGTTTCCCAAATGTGCTCATGTTGACCGTCGGCATTTAGACCAGATGTAGGGCCTAATGTAGAGTCAGAAGCTGGAGAGCCTGCATCACCTAACGCCGCCGCAGTACCTACCAGTGCAATCGTTGCCATCGGCGAGAAGCCAAATGCTAGCGCAAGAGGCACATAGATAGTTGCAAGGATTGGAATCGTAGAGAACGATGAACCAATGCCCATTGTTACCAACAGACCAACGATCAGCATCAGTAGTGCAGCTAAAGGCTTATTGTCACCGATGCTGGTTGATAGCGATTGTACTAGTGTTTCAACACCGCCAGTTTGCTTCATTACTGCTGCAAAACCTGCTGCTGCAATCATGATGAAGCCAATCATTGCCATCATGTGTACACCTTTAGTGAACACGTCGTGCGTCTCTTTCCATGCAATAACGCCGCCGAAAGTAAACACCATAAAGCCAGCTAGAGCACCGATAATCATTGAACCCGTGTAAAGCTGAACACCCAATGCAGCGACAATACCAAGTGCCGCAACCAAGATGTGCTTTTTATTGATGACATGATCGGTTTCGTCAACGACAGTCAACTCAGTTTCTTTGTAGACACGCGGTTTACGATAGCTAACAAAGATAGCCAGTAATAGACCAAACAGCATACCTGCACCAGGCAGTAACATGGCGGTTGGGACTTGGCTTGCAACCACATTCTCCAAACCGTTGTCATGTAGGTTCTTTAACAGAATGTTGTTTAAGAAAATACCGCCGAAACCAACAGGCAAGATCATGTAAGGTGTGATCAAACCGAAGGTAAGAACACACGCGACCAAACGTCGATCGAGCTTAAGTTTCGCAAATACGCCCAAAAGAGGTGGAATCAAAATTGGAATAAAGGCGATATGGACCGGAATTACGTTCTGAGACGACATCGTAACAAGCACTAATGCCACCAACACGGCGTACTTTAAGCCAGTAGTGGAGGCGGAGTTTTCTTTGCCATTTAAGCGCTTGATAACACTTTTGGCCAGTAGATCCGTGATGCCTGATTTCGAGATGGCAACAGCGAAAGTACCTAACATGGCGTAGCTTAGCGCGATAGTTGCACCGCCACCTAGACCACTTTCAAATGCGGCAACCGTATCCCCAAGGCTCATGCCTGCGACTAGGCCGCCTACGATGGCACTAAACGTGAGGGCAACCACCACGTTTACGCGCATCAATGCTAACACGAGCATGACGCACACTGATATAACGACAGGATTCATACTTTTCCTAATATGTTGTGTTTACTTATTATTCTTCGTCGACAAGCGGCCAACCGCCGAGGGCCTTCCATTTGTTGACAATACCGCAGAATAATTCTGCTGTTTTTTGTGTATCGTAAAGCGCAGAGTGTGCTTCACGGTTATCAAATTCCATCCCGGCTGTTTTGCAAGCTTTAGCGAGAACTGTTTGGCCATAAGCAAGGCCACTTAATGTAGCCGTATCAAAAGTAGCAAAGGGATGAAAAGGGACTCTTTTTAGTTTACAGCGTTCATTTGCTGCATTTACAAAACCCAAGTCGAATGCTGCGTTATGAGCAACCATAATTGCACGTGAGCAATCTGCGGCTTTTTGTTCTTTGCGAATAAGCTTATAAATTTCCTTTAGCGCCTCTTGCTCAGAAACAGCACCACGAAGAGGGCTGAAAGGGTCACGAATACCATTGAATTCAAGCGCTTCTTTTTCTAAGTTAGCGCCTTCAAATGGTTCCACATGAAAATGAATGGTGGAGGCCGGATGCAACACGCCATGTTCGTCCATTTTCAACGTAACGGCACAGATTTCTAAAAGTGCATCAGTTTGAGCATTGAAACCAGCGGTCTCAACGTCTACTACCACAGGGAAATAACCACGAAAGCGTTTTTTCAAGGTTAGAGCTTCATTTTCTAGTGTCATGTTGGCTTATTTTTGTGTGACGAAGGCTGCATTATTGCAGATTATACCGATGAGAAAAACCGCAATTTAAGAGAAAACCGGAATTCTATTTTGCATCCAATCAATAAGTTTGTATTGCATATTATGTAGACGTTTATTCGCCATACTTTGCATCATGTAAACCGATAAAACATGAGGAAGTAAAACGCTAAGTGGCGGTTAAGGTGATTGGAACACGGTGGCTCACATTAATGGCAGTGTGACATATAACCCTATATTGGCGAGATTTTTGCATGCCGGTTGAAGTGGTTTTATTGATGCAAATTGACGGCAACAGACTGCCGTTTAAGAGACAGTATTAGATGAAGAAATGGCTGATTACCAGTGGTGTTGTATTTTCGTTGTTTAGCACAAGCAGCTTCGCTTTGATGGGCAAACGTTATGCTGCAACTCCACAGCAATCTCAATGGGAAATGGTGGTCAATACACCATTAGAATGTCAGCTTGTACACCCCATTCCAAGCTTTGGAGATGCGGTATTTTCATCTCGTGCGAACAAAAAAATCAATTTAGACTTTGAGTTAAAAATGCGTCGCCCGATGGGAGAAACACGTAACGTCAGTCTCATTTCTATGCCGCCACCTTGGCGACCAGGTGAACACGCCGATCGAATTACAAACCTAAAGTTTTTTAAACAGTTTGATGGTTATGTCGGAGGGCAAACAGCATGGGGCATTTTGTCTGAGCTGGAAAAAGGCCGTTATCCGACTTTTAGTTACCAAGATTGGCAGAGCCGAGATCAGAGAATTGAAGTCGCATTGTCATCAGTACTATTTCAAAACAAGTACAACGCGTTTAGCGACTGTATTTCCAACTTATTGAAATACAGTTTTGAGGACATTGCTTTTACGATTTTGCACTACGAAAGACAAGGTGATCAGTTAACCAAGGCCTCTAAAAAGCGTTTATCACAAATTGCAGATTATATCCGACATAATCAAGATATCGATCTCGTGCTGGTGGCGACTTACACAGATTCAACCGATGGTAAAAGTGCGAGTCAAAGTTTATCAGAGCGACGTGCAGAGTCACTTCGTGACTATTTTCAGTCTCTAGGGCTACCGGAAGATCGAATTCAAGTGCAAGGGTACGGCAAGCGTCGTCCTATTGCAGATAACGGTTCGCCAATAGGAAAAGACAAAAACCGCCGAGTCGTGATATCTCTAGGGCGAACCCAAGTGTGATGCATATAAAAACGCCGAAGCTGAAAGCTTCGGCATTTTTGATTTACTGACGTTGTTAATAATATTTTAGTGGTATTTTGCCAAGCACGTTTCGGTGATTCCTGCTGTATAATTTGAATGTTAGTTTAAGCGGAATTTGGCAATGACTTCGCAATTGGTTGCGGTATCTATTTTTTCAACCTGTTTGGCAATAGCTGGATTAGGGTGACGCTTCATAAAGTCTATCAACGCCTTAGTACAGCATCCTATCGAGTCGATAAAGCTTGCACACTCTTTATTTGGGCATTGTGGGATAAGTGTTAAGACTTTCTCAGAGGCCAGTTGAAGGTATTTGAGTTCATAGTCAGTATCTCCGGCCCAACGCCAGAACTGAGCTAAGTTATGACAAGAAATCACAGAAATTAATAATCGCTCGTCCGCCTCAATTTCCACACATTCGCTAATATCTTCACTCAGGCTTAGGGCTTGCTGGTAATGAAGAATGCTGCGAACAGGGTCATCTAGTTGAAGTGCCGTATCGGCTAGAAGTGTGTGTTTTTCCCATTCACTGATCATTATCGTAATCCCGCATATCGAAGTTGCGGATAAATCTAAACGATAACCATTATCAAGTAAAGAGTTTTGTTTATAAAAGGACAGGCAGATCGCAGACCTGCCTGTAATCGGAGTTCAACTTGCAGTACAAGTGATTATTAGAAGTGCCGCTTAGCCTTCAAGACCTGCTGAAGCTTGCTTATTTTGAATAAGCTCAATCATATAACCATCTGGGTCTTTTACGAATGCAATGTGCGTGCTTCCGCCTTTTACTGGACCTGGCTCACGCGTCACATTACCGCCCGCCGCTTTGATAGCGTCGCAAGTTGCGTAGATATCATCAACACCAATGGCGATATGACCAAAAGCGGTACCTAAGTCATACTCAGTTTTACCCCAGTTGTAAGTCAGTTCGATCACTGCACCTTGGGATTCGTCACCATAACCAAGAAACGCTAGCGTGTATTCGTACTCTTTATTTTCGTTAGTACGAAGCAGCTGCATGCCCATAACTTCAGTGTAAAACTTGATGGATTTGTCTAGATCACCTACGCGAAGCATAGTGTGGAGAATTCGACCGTTTGACATTTTTTGCTCCTAGCTTTGATTTACAAATAGCGTTAGCTATCTGGGTATACTTTCTCTTTATATTCGCACAAATCTTCGATAATGCAGCTACCGCAGCGAGGCTTTCTTGCTACGCACGTATAACGACCATGAAGAATGAGCCAGTGGTGCACATCGAGTTTGAACTCTTTTGGCACAACTTTTAATAGCTTCTGCTCGACATCATCAACCGTTTTTCCCATCGCAAATTTAGTGCGATTCGACACGCGATAAATGTGCGTATCGACGGCAATAGTTGGCCAACCAAAAGCGGTGTTGAGCACGACGTTTGCGGTCTTGCGACCTACGCCTGGCAGCGCTTCTAACGCTGCACGATCTTCAGGAACTTCACCATTGTGTTTTTCCAACAAGATCTTACAAGTCTTGATTGTGTTTTCTGCCTTTGAGTTAAACAAACCGATGGTCTTTATGTATTCTTTTAAGCCATCGACTCCCAAATCAAGAATGCTTTGAGGTGTATTCGCTACAGGGAAAAGCTTGTCGGTGGCTTTATTGACGCTTACATCGGTTGCTTGAGCTGATAGTAATACAGCGATTAGCAGCTCAAAAGGGGAGCTCCAGTTAAGCTCAGTTTGAGGATTCGGATTGTTTTCTCGTAATCGCTCAAGAATTTCGATTCTTTTTATTTTGTTCATTGCTGACTTCCAATACCGTCTCTGCGGTTTATGAAAAAGGCTCCTATGACAGAGCCTTATCTTGTTATGCGTTAGTGACGCGAGCACGTTCTATGGTTGGTTTTTCTTCTTTTGGTTGACGTGCCTGAATTGAATTATCTATGACATTTTTGAGCGCTATCAACAGCCCAACACCGATAAATGCACCAGGTGGGAGAAGCGCTAACAGGAAGCTATTGTCAAATTGGAAAACTTGAATCCGTAGAGCTGAAGCCCAGTCTCCTAGGAGAAGGTCTGCTCCGTAGAATAGTGTGCCATTACCAATTAATTCGCGCATGGCACCTAAAACAACCAAGACGCTCGTCATACCAAGGCCCATCCACAAACCATCTAGCGCAGCGGGTGCAACATCATTTTTTGACGCGTAAGCTTCTGCTCGGCCAATAATAATGCAGTTCGTTACAATCAGAGGAATAAAGATACCTAGAGACAGGTACAAACCGTACGCATAGGCATTCATTAACAACTGAACGCAGGTAACGAGTGAGGCAATGATCATAACGAATACAGGTATACGGATCTCTTTTGGCACATAGTTACGGATAAGAGAAACTGTTACGTTGGATCCAACTAGCACGAGTAAGGTTGCAATACCAAGACCTAATGCATTGGTTATCGTGGAAGAAACCGCTAGCAGTGGACATAAGCCCAGCAGTTGTACGAGAGCGGGGTTATTACTCCACATACCGTTTTTCATCAGTAATTTATTCTCATTCATTACTGCTCTCCTTCACAGCCTAACGGCTGGCTAAGAATGTCTTCACGAGATTGGTTTACGTAGTTAACGGTATTTCGCACCACTTTTACGACGGCTCTTGGCGTGATCGTTGCACCAGTAAATTGATCGAAATCGCCGCCATCTTTACGAACTTTCCACGAATTCCAATTGTTTTCCGTGACTTGCTTTCCTGTAAAGCTCAGGATCCAGTCGGTGACACGAAGATCGATTTTATCGCCCAGACCAGGGGTTTCTTGGTGGTTTAGGACGCGTGTCCCCAAAATATTGCCCTGATTATCAATCCCAGTAATCACTTTTATCTCACCATTGTAGCCATCTGGCGCGATAGATTCTATTGCGATTGCTGTTGGTTCACCATTCTTCGTGGCGAGGTAGGCTGGCATCGCACGTAATGTCCCCAGATCTGGAGACGTGACCATTGTACAAGCTTGCGTGAGTGCGTTGTCATGCATGTTTTCTGGAATGACTTGATTCAAAACAGAAAGTAATTGTTTTTGCTCTTGTACCTTGATTTGGTCTTTTGTTAGGTACTGAGTAAGGGCGACTAATCCGGTTGTTGCACATGCAAATATCGCGAGTGTCAGACCATTTTTTCTAATAGCGGTTAACATGTTTACCTCAGTGACCGTAAGTTCTAGGTTTGGTGTAGTAATCGATCAGTGGCACACACATATTTGCAAGCAACACTGCAAATGCAACACCATCTGGGAAACCGCCCCAACTGCGAATGATAAAAACCAAAGCACCAATAAGCGCACCGAAGATTAAACGTCCTTTGACGGTGGTAGACGCCGAAACGGGATCGGTTGCAATAAAGAATGCGCCAAGCATGGTTGCACCAGATAACAAGTGTAAAATTGGCGACGCAGTTTCCCCTGGCGTCAGCAACGTGAACACTAGGCTAAACAGAGTCAGACTCGCAAGGAAACCTGCTGGAATATACCATTGGATGATACGCTTTTTGATCATGACTATGCCGCCAAGAAGGTAAGCAAGGTTTACCCATTGCCAACCAATACCACCTAAGCCATCAAATATTGGCTGCGACATTACTTCGCTTGGAGTGGCACCTGTAAGAATGCCAGTCTTAAATGCATCAAGTGGTGTCGCCATTGTCACGCCGTCAACACCTGAGCGAACTTGCTGAAGTGATAAGCCGTCGTAATCATAGCCCGTAAAAATTAAAGAGAGTGTATCTGCAAAATTTACATGATCAGGTATGAGTGATGTCGGTGCACTCCAACTCGTCATTTGTACTGGGAAAGAGATCAACAAGACCACATAAGCGACCATTGCAGGGTTGAATAAGTTTTGTCCAAGGCCACCATAGAGGTGTTTAGCGATTACTATCGCAAAAATAAGCCCGATCACCATAATCCACCACGGAGACCATGGTGGTATAGCAACGGCTAACAACCAAGCGGTAACTATTGCACTGTTATCACGTAGCGCTCTCATTGGTGAGCGTTTACGACAGATCATGACTAAGGCTTCAAGGGATACAGCGACTGCAATGGCAAAAATCAGCTGAATCAGCGTACCCCAGCCAAAGAAGTAGGTTTGAGCTACTAAACCTGGAAGTGCGCAAAGTGCCACCCATTTCATTAAGTCTGGCGTATTACGACGACTGTGGGTATGCGGTGAACTGGCAATAAAAAACGACACTACTCGTTCTCCTCAGTATTATTTTTATTAGCTTCTTGTTGCGCTTTGCGTGCCTTCGCGCGCGCAATTGCTGCGGCAACCGCGGCTTTCTTCGGATCCACTTCTGGTTCTTCGGAGGTTGCTTCTTCAACAGGCTCTGTTTGCGTTTCTTGCTTCGCTTTGCGCGCTTTGGCTCGAGCGATGGCAGCTGCCACGGCGGCTTTTTTCGGATCTTCGGTTTGCTCGGCAGGTGCTTCAGCTTCTTCCGCTTCAGCTGAGTCTGCTTGCTTCGCTTTGCGCGCTTTGGCACGTGCAATGGCAGCGGCAACTGCGGCTTTTTTCGGATCGTCGGTTTGCTCGGCAGGTGCGTCAGCTTCTTCCGCTTCAGTTGAGTCTGCTTGCTTCGCTTTTCGCGCTTTGGCACGTGCAATCGCAGCAGCCACGGCGGCTTTTTTCGGATCGTCGGTTTGCTCAGTAGGTGCTTCAGCTTCTTCCGCTTCAGTTGAGTCTGCTTGCTTCGCTTTACGTGCTTTGGCACGTGCAATCGCAGCAGCCACGGCGGCTTTTTTCGGATCTTCGGTTTGCTCGGCAGGTGCGTCAGCTTCTTCCGCTTCGGTTGAGTCTGCTTGCTTAGCTTTGCGCGCTTTGGCTCGAGCAATTGCAGCGGCAACTGCGGCTTTTTTCGGATCGTCGGTTTGCTCAGCAGGTGCGTCAGCTTCTTCCGCTTCAGTTGAGTCTGCTTGCTTCGCTTTACGTGCTTTGGCACGTGCAATGGCAGCAGCAACCGCGGCTTTCTTCGGATCGCTGTCTTGCTGTGCAGACGTTTCCGATTCTACAGATTCAGTTGAATCTTCTTGTTGTGCTTTTTTCGCTTTAGCTCGGGCGATGGCGGCCGCAACTGCCGACTTTTTATCATCAGCGTTATTGTCTGGCGTTTCGCCTTGTTCTTTTTGCGCTTTCCGTTCGCGAGCAAGACGTTTGCGCTCTTCGCGCAGTTTTGCCATTTCTGAGTTATCAGGTTCACTAGAGCCTGCTTTAGCTGCTGCCGCTTGTTTCGCCTTCGCTTTGGCAATGGCTGCCGCTACGGCTGGTTTTACTGCTGGCTCTGTTTTTTCTGTGGTTTCTGTCTTTTGAGCTTTCACTCGTGCGATTGCTGCTGCTATCGCATCATCGCCGCCAGAAGACTTCATCTCTTTACGGCGCTGATCGGCAGCTTTCTTGAAGCGATTTTCACGTTCTGCTTTTTCGCGTTCCATACGCGCTTTTTTCTCTTCAAAACGCAGTTTTGCTCGCTCTGCAGCTTCCGCTTCTTGTGTTCTAGTTCTAATTTCTGCTTTCGCTTGGCGGTAGTACTGTACGAGCGGAATTTCACTTGGACATACAAACGCACAAGCGCCGCACTCGATACAATCCTTTAAGTTTAATTCTTCGAGTTTGTCATACTCTTCAGCTTTTGCATGCCATTGCAGTTGTTGAGGCAGCAGCGAAGCAGGGCACGCTTCTGCACATTGGCTACAGCGAATACATTCCATCTCATACTGGTGCGGAGAGATCTCACGACGAGTCGGAGCAAGGATACAGTTTGCTGTCTTGGTAATCGGCACTTGGGAGTGAGGAAGGGTAAAGCCCATCATTGGCCCACCCATAATTAAACGCTGTAACTTCTTATCTGCTTTATAGCCAAACTCATCCAACAGTGCTTGTACTGGTGTCCCTAATAATGCCCAAACGTTGCGTGGTTGTTTGAAGGTTTTACCAGTGAGAGTCACGATGCGTTTTATCATCGGCTCACCGTCGATGACTGCGCGTTTTATAGCGTAAAGAGAACCAACATTCTGAACCAAAATACCAATATCGGCTGGAATCGCGCCACTTGGCACTTCTTTATTGGTTAAAATTTTGATCAGCTGTTTTTCACCGCCAGAAGGGTATTTAGTTGGGATAACGCGAATAACGATATCTTTGTTTATAGCCGCAGCTTCTAGCGCTTTGATTGCTTCTGGTTTGTTGTCTTCAATGCCAATAATCGTGAGCTTTGGTGTCAGGATATGTTCGACAATTTCGATACCTTGAATAAGCTCTTCGGCATGTTCTTGCATGAGCTTGTCATCAGACGTGATGTATGGCTCGCACTCTGCTGCATTAACGATAAGAATCTCGGTACGAGCAAAACCTGATTGGATTTTTTTTGCAGTAGGGAAGCCTGCGCCACCCATACCAGAAATACCAGCGAGACGAATAATATCAATCAGTGCGTCAGGGGTTTCTTGTTGGTAATCTGCGACGGGGTTTCTTTCACACCATGCATCTTTCCCATCAGGCGTGATGACTGCGCACAACTCACTTAACCCAGAAGGGTGCGCGACAGTTCGTGGCTCAATCGCGGTGAGCGTACCTGATGTTGGAGCATGCACTGGAACCGTAAAGCCGGTCTCCGATTGCGTTAATGGCTGACCTTTTAATACGTAGTCACCTTCGGCAACCAGTAGGTTACCCGCTTTACCAATGTGCTGTTTTAGCGGCAATACAATTTCTGACGGGATAGCCGCATGAGCGAGTTCAGTTTTGTTGGACTGCTTTTTATTTTCTGCCGGATGCACACCACCTGGGAAATCCCAAAGCGCGCCTGTACGAATTTGTTCAATCAAAGACAACATGTGAAACCTTACTTAATTGAATCTTTCACGTTCGCTGCATTGTCGGCAGCATCCGTAATGTTAAGTACCGGAATGGAGTGAAGTTGCCACTTCCAGCTTTCTGTGGTCGTTGCCACAGGAATCATTTCAATACAATCAGTCGGACATGGGGCAACACACAAGTCACAGCCCGTACATTCGTCTTTGATTACGGTATGGACCGCCTTTGTTCCGCCTACAATTGCATCCACCGGACACGCCTGAATACACTTAGTGCAGCCAATACACATGTCTTCATGAATAAACGCAACGGTTGGAATTTTGCTGTCGAGATCGTGCGCAGATTCTTCTGGCTCAACACCCATTAAGTCGGCGAGCTTTTCGATTGTTGCCTGACCACCAGGTGGACATTTGTTTATGTGGTCGCCATTTGCAATTGCTTCAGCATAAGGGCGGCAACCAGGGTAGCCACATTGACCGCATTGAGTTTGCGGTAAAATGGCGTCGATTTGATCCACAATAGGGTCCGCTTCAACTTTAAAGCGAATAGAAGCAAAACCAAGTATCGCGCCGAAAATCGCAGCCAGAACCGCTAACGCGATAATCGCAATTAAAATCGTACTCATCGCTTACTTCACCAAACCTGTAAAGCCCATAAAGGCGAGTGACATTAAACCTGCTGTAATCATTGCTATTGATGCACCTTTAAAAGGTACAGGAACGTCGGCGGCGGCTATGCGCTCTCGCATGGATGCAAAAAGTATCAACACCAATGAGAAACCAACAGCGGCGCCGAAGCCGTAGATGATCGATTCAATAAAGTTATGGTTTTCATTAATGTTAAGAAGTGCCACGCCCAATACTGCGCAGTTTGTTGTGATCAGCGGTAAGAAAATGCCAAGCAAGCGATAAAGCGTCGGGCTGGTTTTGTGCACAACCATTTCGGTGAACTGCACCACAACGGCTATCACCAAAATAAAACTCATGGTTCGAAGGTACTCAATACCTAGTGGACGAAGGATGTAGCTTTCCACTAAATACGCACACACTGACGCGAGCGTTAGCACAAAAGTTGTCGCTAAGCCCATACCTATTGCTGTTTCCAGTTTTTTGGACACACCCATGAAAGGACATAGGCCCAAAAACTTCACCAGTACAAAGTTGTTCACCAGCACAGTGCCGACCAACAACAAAACATATTCGGTCATAGTTATTACGTTCTTAAAATCCGATCTTGATATTATCGTGTTTTGTGACACCAATAACAACCAGTGAACGATGTGGTTTTACATACACGATGGAAAAATAGTCGTCTAATTGATGTATTTTGATGAATCAATAAGAAATTGAATCGTTTGCTGAATGTATTGTTAGCGAGAGGATACTACCTATTAATTTTCATCTAATGTGTGATTTTAAAAAAAGCCCGCCTCTCCCAGGTAGAAAAGAGAAGCGGGCAATGCATATTTACAAGCTAATTATTTAAATCTTCTGAGTGCTTGATGGACTATGTTTATATCTTACTTGTGAAAGTACGAGTGATGACGTCTTGCTGTTGCTCTGTCGTTAGAGAGTTAAAACGTACCGCATAACCAGACACTCGAATCGTCAACTGAGGGTATTTCTCTGGATGTTCAACCGCATCCAATAACATCTCTCGGTCTAGAACGTTGACGTTAAGGTGTTGACCACCTTCAATCGCAATGCCCTCGTTGCTTGCTTCGTGATGGAAGTAACCATCCATTAGCGCGGCTAGGTTTTTCTTCTGACTTAATTCATCTTTACCCAATGCGTTCGGCACAATTGAGAAAGTGTAAGAAATACCATCTTTAGCGTAAGCGAACGGTAATTTAGACACCGATGCCAGAGACGCAACCGCCCCTTTTTCATCACGACCGTGCATTGGGTTTGCACCCGGCCCAAAAGGCATACCTGCGCGACGGCCATCAGGTGTATTACCCGTTTTTTTACCGTAAACCACGTTAGATGTGATTGTTAAAATCGATTGAGTTGGCACTGCTTCGCGGTAGGTGTGCATCTTCTGAATTTTCTTCATGAAGCGCTCAACTAGATCACAAGCGATGTCATCAACACGGGCATCGTTGTTGCCAAATTTTGGATAATCACCTTCGATTTCAAAATCAACGGCGATGCCATCTTCATCACGAACAGGTTTCACGGTCGCGTATTTAATTGCCGCCAAAGAGTCAGCGACAACAGACAGACCTGCAATACCACACGCCATGGTGCGGTGCACGTCGCGATCCATCAATGCCATCAGTGATGCTTCGTAGCTGTAACGGTCATGTGAGTAATGGATGATGTTCAACGCTGTGACGTATTGCGTTGCTAGCCACTCCAACATATTGTCGAAACGAGGCATCAAAGCGTCAAAGTCGAGAATTTCATCTTGAACTTTGTCCACTACCGGACCCACTTGCGCTTTCGATTTTTCATCGATACCACCATTGATGGTGTAAAGCAGTGCTTTTGCAAGGTTGGCACGTGCACCAAAGAATTGCATGTGCTGACCAACAATTTGCGGGCTCACACAACAGGCAATCGCGTAGTCGTCATTGTTGAAATCAGGACGCATTAGATCGTCGTTTTCGTATTGAACAGAAGAGGTATCAATCGACACTTTTGCAGCGTATTGCTTGAACGCTTCAGGTAATTGCTCTGACCAAAGAATCGTCATGTTTGGCTCAGGAGCAGGGCCCATAGTATGTAGTGTATGTAAGTACCGGAATGTCGTTTTAGATACTAGCGTACGGCCATCAACGCCCATACCAGCCATGGCTTCGGTTGCCCAGATTGGGTCGCCAGAGAACAATGAATCGTATTCTGGTGTGCGTAGGAAGCGAACCATGCGTAGCTTCATGATGAAGTGGTCAATCATTTCTTGCGCTTGTGATTCATCAATCAAACCGTTTGCGATATCGCGTTCTAGATAGACGTCTAGGAAAGTCGAAGTACGGCCCAGTGACATTGCTGCGCCGTTTTGCGATTTAACCGCCGCTAGGTAGCCAAAGTAGGTAAATTGGATCGCTTCTTGTGCTGTTTTTGCAGGTAGCGACATATCAATACCGTATTTCAGACCCATTTGACGAATGTCTTCAAGTGCTTGAACTTGATCGGCTATTTCTTCGCGAAGACGAAGTGTTTTCTCAAGATCGTTGCCTTGTTCTAAGAACGTTTGTGTTGAATTGTATTGTTCTTTTTTGTCTGCTTTTAAGAAGTCGATACCGTATAGGGCGAGACGGCGATAGTCACCAATAATACGACCACGGCCATAGGCATCAGGAAGACCCGTAATGATGCCGGATTTACGACACGCTAGGATTTCTTTGGTGTAAAGGTCGAAACACGCTTTGTTGTGAGTTTTACGGTATTCAGTGAAGATTTTTTCAACCGTTGGATCCAGCTCGCGGCCATAAACTTCGCAAGAGTTTTTGACCATGCGAATCCCGCCATTGGCGATGATTGCACGTTTTAGCGGTTGATCAGTTTGTAAGCCAACGATCTTTTCCAGATCTTTGTTGATGTAGCCTGCATCGTGGGAAGTGATTGTTGAGGGCAAGTCTGTGTCAAAATCAATAGGGGCGTGTGTGCGGCTTTCTTGTTTTATGCCTTCAAGCACTTGGTTCCATAATGCTGAAGTGGATTCGCTAACTTCAGCTAAGAAAGTCTCGTCTCCCTCATAGGGTGTATAGTTTTTTTGGATGAAGTCACGAGTGTTGACAGAGTTTTGCCATTCACCAGCAGTAAATCCAGCCCATGCATCTAGCATGTCAGTTGTCGGAATAGTCATAAGTAAATCCCTAAGTTATTGATAATTAGAATGGAGGCGACGAGTAGGACGGAACCATTCTTAACCCTTTTAATCGTATGGATTTATTTATTATGAGTAAAATGAATGCTTTTCATTTTTTTAATGATTAAATTGCATTAATAATAGATTCAACTATTTACGATTGTGTTTTGCTAGAAAAGAGACAGAATTAAATGTGTGGTGCTGTGAGAACACTATCTATGACAATGTTATGAGTTCTGTAATTTGAACTTTTTTCGGTGTGATTTTATGGCGCCTAGATTGGCTTAGATTTCATGGCGATTAAGATACAAAAAAAGCCGTGTCTTGCGACACGGCTTTTCTATAATCTGGCTCCTCCTGCTGGGCTCGAACCAGCGACCTGCGGATTAACAGTCCGTCGCTCTACCAACTGAGCTAAGGAGGAATTGCTTTGCTTGAAAGCGGGACGAATCTTACCGAGCACTTGTAACCTACCATCTAATATGAAAAACATAAGGAATAGATAGGATTTGGCCGAAATAAGTCGGAAGGCCACGTCTTTCAACGGCTGAGGATACTATCAGCTCGAAAAAACAAAATCCACTAGAAATGAAAAAAATCTGCTGAAATTTTTCTAGTTAGCGCAAAAAATGAGAAAACGCTCAAATTGATAAAGAGCATCCGATTTGGCGTTTAAAGCTCATTTAAATGTCTGTAGCTCTCTGAACCACACGGCCTACGATGCACAACTGATCTAGCTTGTCTTTTGGTACTTCGATTGGCGCGTAATCCTTGTTGTCACTGATAAGAGTCAGTGAACCGTCATAGCTCTTCTGGATTCTTTTGGCATAAAGCTCATCACCCAGGCGAACCACGTATATTTTGCCGTCAATAGGGGTTGTTGAATCCCTATCAACCAACAATGAGTCATTGTCCGTGATCGTGTCGGCCATAGAGTCGCCTCTCACGAACACAACAGCACAGCGCTCAGGGTTTAATCTCTTGAACTTAAGGTATTTCTTTCTGAAAGCCAGCCAGCGCTTAGGTTCCTGGTCAAATGCATCACACCCATTACCAGCTGAAACTTGGATATGGAAGCCTGGGACTAAGCAAAACTCCTCTTCAAACACTTCTACTGGATTGATAGGAGAAGGTTTAACGGGAGCAGCCTCAGCTACTTTGCCATCTCTACTGCTTTCTTTGCCTGTTGCCAACCAATCAATAGATACAC
Source organism: Vibrio sp. 1288 (assembly GCF_033344475.1). Lineage (NCBI taxonomy): Bacteria > Pseudomonadati > Pseudomonadota > Gammaproteobacteria > Vibrionales > Vibrionaceae > Vibrio > Vibrio sp. 1288. The sequence continues at coordinate 32,101 of NZ_JAWPOX010000033.1, read as the reverse complement.
CACAGGCTGAGGCTATCTTAAATGCTGTTTCTAGGTTGGGTATCGAGCCTTTAAGTATCTTTCTTAAAGCTCCTTCTGTTACTTCAGTACGCTTTGCGAACTGGCGTAAGCTTTCTTCGCCAATCAATTGTTCCAGGCGCACAGCTACCGATCCGATTCCTTCTGGCTGAATCGGATCATCGATCCGTTTTGTCATGTGAAGATCCGTTTTTAAAAATATCCAATCAAATCAAAGATATATATTTCTTTAATAGCTAAAGATCGCATTAATTGAAACGGATGCGTACTTTGGTGTTGAAATTAACTCCGGTACGCACTATTATCATTACCACAGTGCGCAGTGCGTACTGTAGTTCGTTTTAATTAAGAGTTCGCAGTGCGAACGAGAACAAGAGTGTAACTGAAAGCATGGATATAGTCACTGCAAGAGACATACATGCAGCTTTAATCCGCAAAGGTTATAGCTGTCGCAGTTGGGCTATCGAGCAGGGTTACTCGCCTAGGACGGTGCAGAAGTGTATTCAAATACATGCACCGGAATCCCAAAAGAAAATTAAGGGCAGAATTTACATGGATATTATGAAAAAGCTGTCTGAAACGATTGGGCATGATTTGGTTGGAGGTCCGCATGAATAAGGAATGGTTTACTCCAACTGAGCTAGCTGGGCTACCAGGGTTACCTAGTACCGATAGGAATGTAAGAACAAAAGCACAGAAGGAGCTATGGAAATCTCAGAAGCGTACCAAAGGTAAGGGCAGTGAATATCACATATCTTCACTACCACTAGAAACCAGATCTTACCTGCAAAAAATGATGGTTTCTAAGTTGGCTAAGTCTGATAAAGCCACACAAGAAGCCGTAAAAGACGTTGCATTATTCGAAGGTGGTGAGAAGCAGTCTGTTGCTTCGACTCGTCAAGCGAGAATGAAGTCAGCTATTGCCTTAAATAGCTTGCCTGAGTCTCAGCAGAACCGAGCTAACGCCAGAGCACGGATTGTAGAGTTGAGAGCTATGTTTCTGGAACCATTCAAACTGGCCAACAACTTAGTTGTAGGAGAGCACGAGTTCGTTAATGCATACAACAGCGGTCTGCTTGAGCTGGATAACTGGATTCTAAGAGAGGTATCCCAAGTCAGCTTCAGTACGTTGCGTCGTTGGAAAAAGCAGTTAGAGCAGGAAGGTATTGCACGTTTAGCTGGTAAGTATGAGTCCAATAAAAAATCAGGGCTTATCGAGCAACAACCAGAAATTCAGAATTACCTAATTGCGCTGATTACTAACAAACCTCACTTAGCGAAGCGACCAAATGTGATGCACAGAATGCTAAAGGAAAAGTCGTCTGCGTTCCCGCATTGGAATATTCCTTCGGCCAGCTCTGTTTGCCGTTGGCGAGATAAGTGGCTTGCGGGTAATGGGGCGAAGTTTACCAACTTGACCAACCCCGACGCATACAACAATAAGCATCGACCTCTATACGGGAAAATGTACCCATGGATCTCAGCTCCTAACGATTGCTGGGAGTTCGATAGTACGCCAACAGACGTTCAGTTAAACGTGGATGGCAAGCTGGTTAGACACAGCATCATTGCTGCGATCGATGTCTACAGCCGCAGAGTGAAACTATTGCTTGCTCCTACATCATCGTCAGAAGGCATTTGTCTGCTACTGCGTAAATGTATCCTCGATTGGGGCATCCTAAACCCTGGTGGTGTAGCTCGTACCGATAACGGGTCTGACTACGTTTCGAATCGAGTTAGTACCGTAATGCAGATGCTGGATTTGGATCAGTCGAGAGCTAATCCGTTCTCTGGTTGGGAAAAGCCATATGTCGAGCGATTTTTCGGGACGCTAAGCCGAGCTCTATTTGAGTTACTGCCTGGTTACATTGGTCACAGTGTCTCTGATAGACAGCAAATTGAAGCGGCGAAAGCTTTTGCTCAGAGAATTGGTGAAGGCAAGAAGAAGCTACAAAAAGAAGCGTTAGAGTTGGCATTAACCCCTGCTCAATTAGAAGAGGTCATGAACGATTGGCTAGAGCATCGATACAACCACACGGCGCACGAAGGGCTTAAAGGTGATACGCCATTTAACCGTTATGTATCTAGTGGCTACAAGCCAAGAAAACTGTCAGACCCGCACAGTATCGACCTTCTACTCAACTTTGTTGGTGAAGCAACCGTAATACGCGGCGGTGTGAAAGCACAATCAGTTAGGTACACAGCTCCAGAGCTAATGAATCCAGACTGGGACCGCAAAAAAGTACGCGTATTTTTGGACCCATCTGATGTTGGCTCCGCAACCCTTTACTCGTTGGAAGACATCGGCACTTACGTTGAAGCGGTTAACGATGAGTTGGTCGGTAAGAGCATCTCACCTGAGAAGTTCAGAGCAGCTCGTAAGAAGTTCAACAAAGAAATTAGCAACTTCCGAAAAAGTGCTAAGCGCCTGCAAAGTGAGTTCGGCATTGACACTCAATACGCTGAATCTCTGGCAGCTGATAAGGCCAAAAACAACCTGGCAGGGTTGGATCTACCAGCTGAAACGGTAGACAACCAAGTATTAGGCGCACTATCAAAAGCCAACAAAGCGAAGCACAAAGACACCTCTCGAAGTGAAGATGAGCTGGAGCGCTTAGAGATAGCAAGGCAGCACCTAATTCAACAAGAAGAACAGGTTCGAGAACAGAAAGGCATGGCAATCAGAAACATTCATGAGAAGGCGAAATACATTGCCAGTCAATCTCTTGAACGTGAGTTAACTGAAAAAGAGGAGGAATTCTTAACGAAGTATTTGAAGAACCCAGAGAACAAATTCAGCCGTAAGGCTATTGAAAATATTATGGCGCACCGCCGCCAAGCATGATGCGCCATATAAACACCGTCAGTAAAAGTTAAAACTTAAAAGTGCTATAAAGGAGTTTAGCAATGAAACCAGTAGTTGCACCAGTTAAAAACCTTCTTGCTACACAGATCGCATTAGAGATGTTGTTACAACGCTCATATGGCGTTCCTGGTATCGGTTTGCTGCATGGACCCAGCGGGCTAGGAAAGACCACAACAACAACCTACCTCTACAATCAGGTCAATGGCATTTATGTCAGTACCCGAGCGCATGATTCGACAAGCAGCTTGCTGCAACGAATTGTTGAAGAACTTGGCGCACAGCCAATGCATCGCATCAGCAAAAATGTGGACTTCATCATTGAGCAGATGAGTATGCACGAGCGCCCATTGTTCATTGATGAAGCGGATTACTTGATGAATGACAAGCGCCTGCTCGAAACCATTCGTGATTTATATGATGGTACTGAGGTACCAATCATCCTCATCGGGATGGACCAAATTGCACGTCGTATTAGCAGCCATAAACAGTTTTACAACCGTATTTCTGAATGGGTCGAATTCAAACCCGCCGACATTAGTGACGTCAGAACCATGGCTGAATCTCTGCTTGAGCATGATATTCAAGTTGAGGATGACTTGTTAGAGCACCTCCGCATGGCAACTGGTGGTGAGCTACGTCGAATCACTATTGGTCTGCAAAAAATTGAATCTCTAGCAATCGCCAATGACCTCGATCTTGTCACGCTCGATGCGTGGGGCGATCAGCCTTTCCACGGTATGAGAGCTTAGCGAGGGTGTTATGACAGAGCGACAGCTTGCTTGGTCGTATATCAAGCAGTTCGGTGGCAAGGAGTTCACCGGGATGCAGATAGTGCAGGCAGTAGAGTTAAACAATTCAAGAACCAAGAGCCTTATTTCAATGCTAGTTGAGTTAGGGCGAGTGGAGTTGGTGGATAAGGGGCCAAGCCTTTTAAAGAGTCGATATCGCGTTGTCGACCCTAGCCCAATTCCTAATCGGTTCTTAAAAAAGAAAAGACCGAATCGCCCCAAAGTAAATCAACGGTTATGGAATTCATGTCGAGTACTCAAAGTCTTTTCTCTTCATGACTTATGCGCGACGTCTTCAGCTGCTCTATCTACAGGACGTAATTTTTTACGTCCGTTAATGAAAGCGAAGATCATCCGCAAGGTTAATGGCCCAGACGGAGAGCTTTACCGCTTGAACGCTAACTTGAGTAGCGCATGTCCAGAAATTACGGCCGATGGAGTGATGATTAAAGGGCGCTTCTTTCCTTTTCAGGAGGAAACCTGATGAGTGAAAAAACTTGGTTGGATGCGTTAAAAGCAGAGATAGAAAAGCCTGGTAACTCTCAGAACAAAGTTGCGAAGGAGCTGGGCATCAGCACATCTAAACTCAGCCAAACGCTTCGAGGTGTTTATCCAGGTTCTGTGGAGGATATCCGAATCAAAGTTGAGGGTATGTACCTGACAAGGACAGTGACTTGTCCTGTCAAAGGTGACATCCCAATACACGAATGTGCAGATAATCAGCAGCGCCCGTTTTCTTCGTCCAACAGGGAGCGAGTACGGTTGTACAAGGCTTGTCGTTCAGGTTGTCCTCATTCGAAATTGGAGCAAACCACCAACACTAAAGCTATCAGCGTAGTTTCGGAAGAAAACGACATCTACAACCTGGATAACCAATTGGCGTTTTTGAAGAGAGAAGCAAAAGGCAACTCGCTTCGCTTAAACGAATTGCTGGAGGCGGAGTTAATAAAACTCGCAGCCAAATACAACCAGCTACTTTGGGCAGCGAAGTATAAAAAATAGCCAAAACAATAACCGAAGTGAATCAGCTTCCTCCTATATAAAGGAGGAAACTGGTTCACAAGGAAGGTGATTTATGACCATTACAACGAACACAATCAGCAACCAAGAAAGACAGGCTTCCCACGTTATCAAGAAGCTTCGCCACTACGGTTGCAAAGTAGTAGTAGCAATGAAAACACCACGCGGCGTGATTATTAATATCGAACAGCCAACGCCTGAAATGAAAGCTAGAGCCATCGAGATTAAACAGTTTTTAAAGGGCGTTTATTCCACGGTTTATACACTGCAGGTTGATGGTTGCACCGTGAACTGGAAGCAAGGAGATCTGCCATGTCGACTGCATTAAGTGCCCAAGTGGTTATCGACATATCTCTAGATACGGATAACAGCAAGCTGTGTTACACGGTTGTCACCAATGAAGGTGGTTGCAGCGGCATTAACCAGTTGGCTGAAAAGCTAACCAAAAAAGTCTTACTTGCGCTTCCTGAATGCGCCAAACCACAAGGAATTATCAAATGTCAGAAGTAGCAGTACCAGAAGGCTATCGCCTAAAAGCGAACGGCACGTTAGTGCCTGAATCACAGGTTAAAGATATTGATATCTTACGTGATGATTTGGTCACTGGAATCGTGGAGAAGGCCAAGGCCGCTCAACAAGCATTAGCTGAATTCAAAGCCATAGCAATGAGCCAGATTCGTGATTTTGTTGACCTGTCTGCAGAAGAATACGACGTGAAGTATGGCGGTACCAAAGGCAACGTTTCGTTGCTGTCGTTTGATGGCAAGTACAAGTTGATGCGTGCTGTGGGTGAGCACCGCGTATTTGATGAACGTATTCAAGTAGCGAAGAGCAAGATTGACAGCTGCATCAGTCGTTGGTCAGAAGGCGCAAATGACCACATTAAAGCGCTGGTGGAGCACGCCTTTCGAGTCAATAAGCAAGGCCACATTGATTTGAACTCCGTGCTCTCTTTACGCTCACTCAATATCGATGAGCCTGACTGGATGGAAGCCATGGAAGCGATTGCCGATTCAGTACAAGTCACGGGAACCAGTGCTTACCTGCGTATTTATGAGCGTCAGGAAAATGGCCAGTACAAGCAGTTCCCTCTCGATATCTCAAAGCTCTAAGGAATGACTCGATGATAAAGGAAAAAAGTAGCTATCCAGACTTTGCCGAGCATGCAGCCAGTTTAGAAAGAGTAGGTTATCTCAAAGACGCCGCTTTTGCCTGGCAGGTAGCAGCAAGCTATGCAGTTAAGCCGGAGAACCGCCACTGGGCAGAAAGTCGTTCTCAGTTTTGTGAGAAGTGGGCTTGGCGTTACGAGAAGGAGGCAGCATGACACAGTTTACCAGCCCTCATGACCAAGAGGCCGTAGAGAAAGAAATCGACCTTGCGCAAACACTGATTGAAATCGAAGGAACGGGATACCCAGACGATACCTATGAAGATGGTGTGATAGCCGCCCTGCGATGGGTGCAAGGGCGATGGTCCGCCCCAACCAGTGATGCCATAGAGCACTTAGAACGGTAGCCAATAGATGTATGTCCCCGCTATCGCGGGGATTTTTTTACCCAAAATTTAGGAAATATTATGTTTGAAGCAAAGTTAGTATGTGACGGTAACGGGTGTCATGAAGAGCTAGACCTCCGTATAGAACATCCAGACGATGGTGTGATTGAAGTTGAAAAGGCAGAAACTGGTAACGGTTGGGACTTTGATTGGGATGTAGGGTTTAGTTACTGCCCAAGCTGTAAATTGGCAGTGGAGGCGGAACGCGATGACTAACCAACGCAACCGCCTTATCCAAATCATCCATGTAGCCAAACGCGAGCTGGCTCTGGAAGATGATGTTTATCGCTTACTACTGGAAAGCGAAACGGGCAAAACCTCCTGCAGCAAAATGAACATCAAAGAGCTGGAACAAGTACTTTCGGCACTAGAAACCAAAGGATTTAAACGCACATTGCCTAAAGGTAAAACACCATTTAAACGCCGTTTAAGCCCTAAGTCAGGTAAGTCGAAAAACACCATTATTGATAAGTGCCGTGCCATTTGGATCTCGATGGCAATCCATGGTTTTGTTCGTGACCGCTCTGAAAGTGCGCTAGATAAATACACTCAGCGCATCCTTAAAAATCAAAAAGACAAAGTGGATTGCATTGCCTGGTGTGATGAAGACCAAGCTACGCAGGTACTAGAAGCACTCAAGCGCTGGCACCGCCGCGTCATGATAGATGACATGACTTTAAAAGGGTGGTGCATCCCTATTAACGCCAAAACATGTAAGCCAGCTGGTTACGCCCTATTAGTTGAGGCTTATCAGAACAATCTCGATAAGAACAAGGAACTTTCAAAATGAATTTTAAACAAGTGATACAAGCCATCATCAAACACACTATTGAAAATAAAAGAATTAGCATCGATATCGTTGGCGAAGCTGGGGACACCACAATCTCGTGTCAGGAACTCGGAATCATAATTAATGGCTTAGATAATGTTGCAGAAGCATCAGGAACGCTAATTGAGAGTGTATCGACTTCCGTGTTAGAGCATGGCGTGGAGTTCGCGATTACAACTGAAGGTGTAGATACTAAGATCATGGAACAGTACTCAAACCCCAATTTTGAAGGATCAATTTCTATTCAGTTCAACCTAGCTATAGACGCATTACATTAGGAGGTTCTGAATGAAGTTATCGAGATGTCCTGTTTGTCATGCCAACTTGCACCTAGAGGCGCTGGTTCAGGATGATGCAGGTCGAGAACTTTTGGGAGAGGTGGCAAAGTTGCCTGATTTTGTCGCCAAACCTATGTTGAGTTACTTGGGGCTGTTTCGTCCGGCCAAGCAGGATTTATCCAATGCGCGAGCGGTGAAGCTGTTGCGAGAAGTCTTGGAGAAGTATCGAGCAGACCACGTCCTGGCGTCGGCCTTAGCGGAAACGGTAAGCAAGATTCATGAAAAACGTTCTAGCTATAGCGATTCAAAACCCTTGGCAAACCACAACTACCTAAAGCAGGTCTATCAGTCTGCAGCCACGCGTTTAGGAGGCTCTCCAGATGGCAAGCAATCAGGGCCGCAAGTGAATCAGCCAAAAGATGATGGTTCAGCTTGGTACTTTGAACAGGCCGAACGCATGATCAAGGCAGGGCAAGACCCGTTAGGTAAGGAAAGCTCTATTGCTAGTCGATTGAAAGAACTTGACTGGCAACCTTAAAAATCCATCTACCTTTTACTCAAGCCACTCTTCGGAGTGGTTTTTTTTGTGGTTGAATTCTTGTTTTCTTAGAACACGTTCTATTGTGACGCTCAAATCAGTTACTATGCATTTGGTTACTATTCAAATGGATGTGTTTTAATGAAAAAGTCAATATTACTTTTGCCTGTATTCTTATCTGCCTGTGCAACTTCGCCAAGTGTCCATTGGGTCGCAGATAGTTCAGTTGACGAGTTTACCGATGAATCTCGCTGTAAAGTGACAGTAGGCTCTGTCTATACAGGCAATAGTGTTTACTCTGAGGTTGGCAAGCTGTATCCATTTGTTGAGCAAGTGGATGGAGAACTGCGAGTTGGTGTTATGAGCGGTGGTAAATACCAAGTTCCGGTTGGCACGGTACAACTGCGAGTTGATAGCAACAAAGCTTGGACAATCACCAATGCAGAGACGCCAGTAGACAAGAGTCTCGACTTCACATCGATGAGCAGCTATTACGAAAACCTGCCTGAAGACCAACAACAAATTGTTAAGTCCGCTATCGAGACTTCAAAACAGGCAACTAACCAAATGTTCCAGCCTTATACCGCGACTACTGGCGACAAAGCCAGAGCAATTCTCAATGAAATGCTGCGAGGCAAAACAATAATTTACCGCTCTGAAGGTGTGACAAATTCGGGCACAACAGGAAAGTATGAGTTGGATGAATCCCTATCTGCTGCCTTAAAGAGTTGTGGGATTAGAGTTTAGTAAATTAGTGATTAGCTCTTGAACACTTGGTATATCTACTAGAAGAGCTACATGGAGATTAAATAGAACATGCAAATTGATGAGTTATATTCGTTAACAAAATGGTTTATCGATAATATTCAACCGTTGAACTTACCAAACGTATTGTCTAAAGCGTCAACCGCGATAAAAAATACTAAAGCCACAAAGCCGCATGAGTTAAATAAAGTAGCAAAAGAAAGGTTGTCTGGAGTCGTTACCTCTCTCCAACGTATAAACTATGAAGGGCTAACAGTTAACCAAAGGCGTTGCTTAACTCATCTAGACTTGAACTCAATACTCATGGAAGGTGCTATCCGTCACTATGAAGTATTGTTTTCAATGACTGAAGACGATGCAAATTACGTCATTACGACATTAGATAGTTACGTTAAGATATTGCAAAAAGCTATTACATCGTTGAGTCAGATTCATAGTCAACTACCAGTGGTGTTCGACAATGATATTTTATTCCCAGTAAAAGTCCCTGCAGGAAAGGTATTAACTCGTATTACGTTTCATAATGAGGCAACTATCAATAACCTAGTGGAGTTTAATCATTGGGCTAAGAGTTGGAACATGATTGCAAGGGGGTTCTCTATGTCCATAGGAGAATCCCCGGAAACTTTTGAAGTAGTCAATGCTGATAGAGGGTCTTTTATCATAGACCTAGTTGCTGGTGCAGCAGCGATGAAAATCGTTTTTGAAGCATTAAAATCATTCACTGACCTAGCTATTTCTGTAACGGACCTGACCATCAAATTAAAGCAAGTCAAAGGGCTGAAAAACTCAGTATCAAATGATATTTACAACCAGTTTGTTGAAGAAGCCAGGAACAATATAGAGGCAGAAGAACAGCGGATCGTTGAGAAGGTTATCGAAACTTTACAGGCAAAAAAACTTATTAAAAACCCAGAAGCGAAGAATGAACTAGCTCGTGCGATTAAAGAAATGTACAAGTTCAATTCTCAAGGGGGAACTATGCAGTGTCTTGCCAGTAATGATGATACTTTTGATGAAGAGTCAATTAAGCAACTCAACGAGTCATATCACCAACTTCAAGATAAATCTGAGCTGAAGCTTATTGAGGACAAGAAGGCTGATAAAGACGGTTAACTAAAATGACTTTCGACGATCTTTTCTCAGGTAACTTCCTCTTGAGGATCATTTTCACTGTTTCATACTTCCCATATGAAGTGGGAGGGTGTGAAGATGGCTCAACGAGAAATGTTCAGTGATGAAGAAATTGATAGCAAGGTGCTAGACCATATTGGTGACTTACCAGAAGGCAGTGCAGCTTGGCCTGCAATGCTTTTGGAACTGCATGGTGTTGTGGCCAACGAGCTAAAGCAAGCTGGCATCGAAACCCCTGACTTACCGTTAAAGGTGGTGATGAGCATCGGTGAATACATGGGCGGAATGCAGGTGTACTTACCACGTGGTGACAAACTCAAGCAGCAAATCCGCGATATGGAGATTTTCAACGAGTTCAATGGCCGCAATGTTCCCCAGCTAGCCAAGCGTCATCACCTGACCAGCAAAACCATCTACGAAATCATTGCCAGGATGAGACAAGTAGAAATCCAGCGCCGTCAATTCAGCCTATTTGAATAACCAACGCCTCCAACTCTGGGGGCGTTTTTTTACCTGATCTTTTTTCAACTCTCCATTGTTGCGGGTGAATTCCTGCTCCCCACCAACCCCAATCAAAATGTTCATGACAATCAACGAAATCTATGCAATTCGTGAGGATATGAGCATGCCAGAAAGCCCACAAACTTTAGTTCTTTACCGTCGAGGCTTTGAACACGGCACCTTTGGTGTGCTGTGTGATGAATTCGGCAATGAAATCTGCAAAACCATTGAGCGCCCGTGGAAGGACAACGCGCCGATGATTTCTTGCATTCCTGATGGTCAATACGACCTGGTGCCTCACCAGAGTCCTAAGTTCGGCAAATGCTACGCCCTAGACGGCGAAGAGCAAGGCGTCACTATCTGGGGACCATCGCAGCGCACTCACATTCTTATCCATGTGGCGAACCGTGTTGACCAACTGCAGGGCTGTATCGGTGTGGGGTTTGATTTCGGAGTCCTTAAAGACAGACAAGGCCGTAATCAGTGGGCAGTACTCGATTCTCGCTCAGCCTTTAATCACCTCATGCACAAGCTGGGTGGCAAGCCAGCCAAGCTGATCATTAAGTCGTAGGTGCAACATGGGGCGCAATTGGGATTGGTCATATCAACGTGGGCGAGAAAAACGGCTTGAGTCCGAAGAACAGGCTCAACACAACAATGTTGCTGTGCCTTCACGTCCACCGTTACACAGTCACGATGCCACCCTGCAATCCTATTTTAATCGCGGCTGGAAGAGCATTACGCCAGCCGACATTCATATCCATTTGGGCCTGGTGAAAGCGCCAAGTTCGTCAAGCCCGTTAGATAAACTCAGGGAGATACGCTCATGTCACTTTCAACAATAGCTGCACTGGCTTTACAGGTCGGCCCTGCCGCCATTCGTGGCATTTCTGCGTTGCTTGGGGGCAACAACGCGGCTGACAAAGTTGCGGATGCCGTGGAAGTTGCTCATCGAGAACTGACAACGACAGACGCCAAACAAGCAGCAGTGAACCATTGTCTTGAAGCGTTGCCACCGGAACAAAAGCTAGAGCTAGAAACGCTTCGTGTTCGTCTTGAACAAGAGCTGACTGAACGCGCCAAAATCGCAGCCCAAGACCGCCAAGCCGATCACCATGAAACTCAAACTACCATTCGATCGAGCGACACAGCGACAGACAAAGTCGTGCGTTGGTCGCGTCCACTGATGGCACTGGTCAGCTGTGGCTCGGCGAGCTATTACCTGATCACAACTCCATCACCTGACTTAACCGTTGCCTCGCTACTGCTTGGTTTAGCTGTGACTTACATGGGCCTACGCCACCGTGAGAAAGATAAAGGGCTGACTCAATGAGCGATTGGATCGACAAGTCGGTCGAGAAGCAACACAGCGAGTTGGAGCGGTGTATCAATAACGCAAGAACGAAGCGCGGGCAGGGCATACAGAAAAAAATTGCTGATGTTGTTATTTGCGCAGAATGCCTGGAGCCAATCCCGAAAGCCCGATTAGCCATTAAACCGGACGCGACGCATTGCGTGGAATGCCTGGCTGAAATGGAGGCACCGTGAAGCCTGAATCGTTGGAGTTAATCCGAACCTTTACCCCTTGGGTCATGAGTGGCATCACGCTTGGCTGGATCATCGTGGTGTTTGTGCTCAAAAAGACTTACGCCAAAACCGAAGACCTGATTGCCGTCAGGCAGGAAATGACAGCCATGCACGCGAAAGTGGATGCCTTACCTGGTCATGAAGAAGTAACCCAGCTGCGCATTGAACTCTCTGATGCAAAGGCAGAAATCCGAGAACTAAGGGCCGAGCTTAAACCCGTTAACCATCTGGCTCAGTTGCTACTCGAAAACGAACTAAAGGAAAGAAACAATGGCAATGGCTGAACTTCTGCAGCAAGACCGACGGTTGGTGATGCTGCGTATTCTCAATGAATCAGTGGGCTACACCGCCAACGATAGTGTGCTCGACCACAGCTTAGATGCGTATGGTCACCTAGTCAGTCGTGACACCGTTCGCGCCGAAATCTACTGGCTCGAAGAGCAAGGCTTAATCTCTACCAAAGACATCAATGGCACCTTAGTCGCTACTATCAAACAGCGTGGGATTGATATTGCCACTGGGCAAGCGGTTCATCCTGGTGTGAAACGTCCAAGCCCATAAAAAGCAGGTGAGTCTATGTCAGAGCCAATGAAGATTTACTTGTTGTGGGTGGCGTCTTATAGCGCGTTCCAATACGCGAAGTTTCGTTATTACATCCGTTGTCGCCCGATTATTCGCCCGGCGTTGTCATCGTTTACTCGTCGTTTAAGAGGGCTTTATGAGCGATTCAAAGAAACACACTAAGCACCGCGTCAGTAAAATTGACCAACTGCCGGATGAACTTAAAAGCCAGTTAAACATGCTGTTGCGTGATGGCCGAATGAGTCAGGAGCGTATCCGTACGCTGATTAATGATGAAATCGACCAGAAAGGATTATCCGAAGACCCTGAATACATCAAGCGCAATGCGATGAGCCGCTATGCTCAGTCCTTTCGCAAAGGGATGGAGCGTTACGCCCAGGCGCAAGAGCTAACCAAGCAATGGGTAGGTCAGTTTGGTGAGATGCCCCAAACCGATATTTCCCGCGCTCTGATTGAGATCGGCAAGTCGCACATCTTTGAATTCCAGATGGACAAGCTGGAATCAGACCAGCCTATCGACCCAAAAACGATGGGGCAGCTGGCTCTCGCGATTAAACGTCTGCAAGAAGCTCAAACGGGCAGTGTGAAGTTAGAACAGGAGATTCGCAAACAAGCCTTTACTGAAGCTGCTGATAAAGCGGAGGCGGTAGCGAAGAAAGCCGGCTTAACGTCGGATACCGTCAAGATGCTCAAAGCAGAACTACTGGGGATTAGCTGATGGGAGCGCTTGATCTCAAATCCATCTCACAAGATGAGCTCGTCGCTTTTGATAAAGATGAGTTGCTGCTCGGTTACCAAAAGCGTTGGATTCAAGATGACTCGGTACTCAAGATCGCGGAGAAGTCACGCCGTACAGGTTTAACTTTTGCGGAAGCGGCAGACTCGGCATTAACGGCAGGTACAAGCAAGACCGATGGCGGCTCTAACGTCTTTTACGTTGGCTCGAACAAAGAGATGGCGCGGGAATTTATTGATGCTGTCGCCATGTGGGCCAAGATGTTCGATAAAGCTGCTGGCGAAGTACAAGAAGACATTCTGAATGATGAAGACAAAGACATCCTCACCTTTGTTGTCTACTTCGAATCAGGCTTTAAAGTTCAGGCGCTATCAAGTAACCCATCCAACCTGCGTGGTATGCAGGGCACAGTTATTATCGATGAAGCAGCGTTTCATGATCGCTTAGCCGAAGTGTTAAAAGCCGCACTGGCTCTGACCATGTGGGGTGCAAAAGTCCGCTTAATCTCCACCCATAATGGCGTGGACAACTTATTCAACCAGCTCATCCAAGACAGCCGGGCAGGAAAAAAACGCTATAGCGTGCACACCATCACGCTCGATGACGCCTGTGCGGAAGGCTTGTATCAGCGCATTTGTCAGATCCAAAAGGTTGAGTGGACCCAAGAAAAAGAAGACGAGTGGAAAGCGAACCTGCTCAAAGATACTGCCACTGAAGATGATGCGCTCGAAGAGTATTACTGTGTGCCGAAAGCCTCCAGTGGGCAGTACGTGCCTATCGTTCTTATCGATGCTGCTATGAAGAGCGGTGCAGCATGCCTTGAGATTGAAGCACCTAAGAACTTCATGGAGTGGCCGGAGAGTGCTCGAAACCTGTTTGTGCAGCACTGGAATGAAACCGTCTTACAGCCAGAACTGGACAAGCTCAACCCCCAGCATCGTTTCTCGTTTGGGGAAGACTTTGCACGCCGTGGTGACTTGTCGATATTTGTGCCACTGGGTGAGCGCCGAGATCTGACCAAATACGTTCCTTTCTATGTTGAGCTGCGCAACATGACCTATGACGCTCAGCGTCAGGTGATGTTCTATCTGTTGGATCGCCTGCCACGTAAGCGTGGTATGGCCTACGATGCGACGGGTAACGGCGGCTATTTGGCAGAAGCAGCAGCACTCCGCTACGGGACTGAGATGGTTGACCAGGTCTCACTTAATGACCCTTGGTATCGAGAGTGGATGCCAAAACTTAAAGCAGAGTTTGAAAGCCAGAACCTAGATCTGCCACGCAATGAAGATGTCAAAGGCGACCTTTGCCATATCCAGGTGGTGAACGGGGTGCCGAAAATCGACAAAGGCAAGACCAAAGGCCAAGACGGTAAGCAGCGCCATGGTGACTTTGCTGTTGCGCTTGCCATGGCCGTTCGCGCCAGCTGGATGGAAGGCAGTGCCATCGAATTTACTCCGCTCCCCAATTCTAACGACGATGACTATGACGACTACCATGCGTTTGAACGTGGTGCCTGGTAGCAAACAGGCAAGGAATACTTATGGCTAAACGACAATCAAATATCGTGGACTTATGGGGCCGTCCTATTGAGATGGATGTGCTTGATGAGCCACAAACCAAAACAGACGCAAAGTTGGCAACGCTGCATCGAGAATTTGCTGACCATCCATCTTCTGGTTTAACACCGGCTAAATTGGCTCGCCTAATGCGCGATGCTGAGCAGGGCGATTTAAAGGCACAGTGTGAATTAGCGGAAGATATGGAAGAGAAAGACGCCCATATCCAAAGTGAGTTAGGTAAGCGTCGTATGGCGCTGCAGGGCATGGACTGGAACATCAAACCACCACGTAACGCTACAGCCCAAGAAAAAGCCGATGCCGAATTGATTCAGGAAATATTGGAAGATGCGACCTGGCTGGACGATGCCATTTTTGATTTGAGTGACGCGACCTTAAAAAGCTTTTCCAACATTGAGCTGGATTGGGAATATGAAGGTGGAGTGCACTATATCCAAAACGTGCATCATCGCGATCCTTCCTGGTTCAAAACTCACCCTGACGACCGTAACCAACTGCGTTTACGTGATGGCAGCCATGAAGGGGCTGAGCTGCAGCCGTTTGGCTGGATACGCCATACCGCCAAAGCAAAATCAGGCTATCTCACTCGCCGTGGTTTGGTGCGTGTTTTAGCTTGGCCGTTCCTGTTTAAGAACTACAGTGTGCGCGATTTAGCAGAGTTCCTTGAGATTTATGGTTTGCCAATCCGTCTGGGTAAGTACCCGGAGGGCGCGACCGAGCCAGAAAAAATGACCTTGATGCGTGCGGTCATGAGCATTGGCCATAACGCTGGTGGCATCATTCCTAAAGGCATGGACATTGATTTCCAAAACGCGGCAGATGGTCAATCTGATCCGTTTATGGCAATGATAAGTTGGTGTGAAAAATCTCAATCGAAAGCGATTCTAGGTGGTACGCTGACCTCTCAGGCCGACGGCAAAGCCAGCACCAATGCGCTGGGTAATGTGCACAATGAAGTAAGAGAAGAGATCCGTGATTTTGATTTAACCAGACTCGCGGCCACGCTGACACGTGATGTGGTGTATCCACTTTATGCGCTGAACGGTAAAAGCTATCAGCACCAGCGTCGTACGCCTCGCTTCGAGTTTGACCTAACCGAAGCGGAAGACCTGAAGCATCTATCCGATTCGTTGCCTGGCTTGGTTGGTCTTGGTATGCGAGTCCCTCTGCAGTGGGCACACGATAAAACCCAAATCCCGATGGCGAAAGATGGCGAAGCAGTACTGAGCGCATCAGCATCAACACCACCAGAGCCAAATGTTCCTGGCAAGGTCACCAATCAAGCCGCGCTCAAATCTCAATCAGATAAAGATGTCGTCGATGACCAGCTCGCCAATCTACACAGCCAGTCTGCAACGTTATTGGAGGGAATGATTGAGCCGGTGCGCGAGTTAGTCGAAAACGCCACGTCGCTCAAGCAGCTGCGCGACGACATCCTTGGCTTGCAAGGGCAAATCAGTATCGATGAGTTGGGTGAAATGATGGCACAGGCCATGGCCGCCGCAGAACTGGCTGGTATCAATGATGTTGAGGATGGGAAGTGATGAGAGGTTTTCGTCAGCGTAAGCTAGGTCGATTGGTCACAGCGCTATCCAATAACTGTAAGCACTATGGTGTCGTGCATCGTCACTACCAGCGAGCGCTCGATTTAGCGATTGATGAATTCAGAAATACACAAGCGCAATGCCATGGTCACAGCAGAACTTGGGAGGGTGGGAATTGATAGTTACTGAATGGACATTAGTCAATGTATTTCTATTGGGCATGTTACTTGGAATGGCCGCTGGTCTGTTAGGTGGCTTTGCTATCTGTAAAAAAGACAATGTGAATAAAGGTTATGGTCGGGATAGTTAACTACAGCTCGCTGCCATTCGAAGAGCAGATTGCCTACTTTCGCAATAAGGTCAACGTTCCCACTGAGCGTTGGGCTGACATGTGGAAGCAGGCCCATGACCGCAGCTTTATCGTTGCTGGTGCAATGAAAGATGATCTGCTGGCAGATTTTCGTTCAGCGGTCGATAAAGCCATTAGTGAAGGCAAGAGTTTAAACTGGTTTAAAAGCGAGTTTAAACACATTGTTGCCAAGCATGGATGGGAGCATAACGGCCATGCGAATTGGCGTAGCCAGGTCATTTATGAGACCAACCTTCGCCAAAGCTACACCGCTGGCCGTGAGCAACAAATCGAGCAAATTAAACATCGCCGTCCGTATGGCATCTATAAACATTCCGGCTCTGAGCACCCGCGCCACGATCACCTGTCCTGGAACAACATGGTGCTGCCGCTGGATGACCCGTGGTGGAAGACGCACACCCCAATTAACGGCTTTGGTTGTAAGTGCAAAAAGCTCACTGCCAGCAAGCGAACCCTGGAGCGTCTTGGCCTCGAAGTAAGCCAGGCACCAAAGATTGAATATTATGATTGGGTGGACAAGGTCACTGGCGAAGTTCATCGAGTACCGAAAGGTGTTGATCCAGGTTTTGACTACACGCCCAAGTCCAGCGCAGAGTTAATCGAGAAGACCAAAACGCTCGTTCAGGCCAAGCCGCCTCTGGAAGAACGCTTACCAACGCGAGCGGTCGAAAGTGCATTTTCTACGGTTAAAGGGGTTAATGCTTCGGAAATCAGCCGCGTTCTTGAGCAAACAGCAAGCCCACAGCTCACTGCCTTTACTGAGTTCCTAAGCAAGCATGAAGTCAAAACTCTGGTACTCAAGCAGAGCGAACTATCTGGAAAAGCGAAAGGCCGGGCACTCGTCGAACCGATTGAAGAGTATCTGCAGTCGGGGCAAAGAGCGCCAATCCTGAACTTCTTTCATCGCAATGCCACACGAACCAATGGCTTTACCAGTAAGCACTGGAACCATGTGGTAGTCAAAGCGAAAAGCACAGATACGTTAAAGCGAGTCACGGCAGAACAACTAAGAGAAGCCATGGAACGCGCCATGGTTCTGAGTGCAACAAGCAAGCAATACAGTTTGTCTACTATAGTGAAAGCGATGTATGGAGACTCGGCAAGAGTGGTGAATACCTGGGCGCATGAGATGGGCCACCAAATCCACTTTAAAGCCGGTTCACCTGCAGCGCCTGTCGCTTATGGCATTACACAGTATTCCGAACAGAATGAATTTGAATGGTTTGCGGAGCACTTTGTAGTATGGCTGTTTGCGCCAGAGGCACTGAATGACCGCTATCCAGAAATCTTTAGCTTCATTACAGACACGGTTAACAAGGCGATTTAAAGTTATATTATGACAATCTACGAACAAGCACTCGAACTCACCAGACCGCCAGTGACTCTTGAAAACCTTCAGGAGTACGATGCGCTGCTGTCTAAAGCGAAAGGCGAAGAGGCGGATCGCATTGGTGATTTATACACGGTATTGATTAGCCACGCCGACCCTGAAGTTTATGAGCAGTATGTTTTGCTTTCGATGGGTGAAATCTAATGGCAGGTGTGAATTACACCCTTAAGTTTGAAGAGAAGGAAAAGCTGCAGCGTCGCTTTAATCAGCTTTTAAAGCAGGGCACCAGTCTGCAACCGGCCTTTCAAGATATTGGTGAAATGCTGTTGCTCAGCCACGACCAACGCTTTCGCGATCAAATTAGCCCCGATGGTGAGCCGTGGGCTCCGCTGTCACCAGCCTACCAGGCCAGAAAGCCCAAGCGTCAAAACGATATCTTAACCCTGAACAGTATCTTAAGCGGCAACCTCAGTTACATTGCCACCGGCTCGAACCTGTTCTTTGGTACTCCCCAAGAATACGGCGCAATTCACCACTTCGGTGGCAGTGAAGGTATGCGACCTGCCAATGCCGCAATTCCTGCCCGTCCCTGGTTAGGTGTGGATGAAGACGATAAAGCCGAAATTTACGACATCCTGTCTGACTTTTTACTCCAAGAATAAAACGCGCTGTAAGCGATTCTAAGCGTGTTAACGGCATAATTGGTGCAATGCCTCATATGATGGCGGTTAAATCCCAAATAAACAATTTTAAACGGGGTTTAAACACATAGTGTGAATTACGGTGGTGCTCATTTGGTTTCAACTTGATATGCTCTTGTAAACTCAAACGATAAAGGAAATATCAACATGACTAAAAACAACGATCAGAATAAACCTCAAATTAAAAAGCCATCCCATTCAAATACAGAATTTATTGTTGAGGAACTGTGGCGTCCAAAAGGTCAGGTGGATATCCGTGATGGGGTTCGAAGTGGGGAAAAAGAACGCGCGACAACAATCATGCAACGTACAGCTACGCCACCTAATCCAGATAAGAAATAGGATCGTCTATGACGGAACCAGCACAGAAAGATAAAGATAGACTTTGGAATTTGCGGTGGAACACCCAATTAGGAATTCGCTATCACATGCATCTTCAAAACTTCTATTCACGTATGCGCAGGTTTGTCACTGTTCTCTCCTTGATTAGTAGCTCCGCCGCATTCGCTTTTATTTTTCAGAACAATACAGAAGCTGCTAAATGGTTGGCTTGCGTTGTGGCGCTATCTCAAATCTTAGATTTGGTGTTCGATAGCAGTGGTAAGGCTCTGCTTCATGCTTCACTCAGACAACGGTATTTAGCATTAGAGGTTGAGTTGACTGGAATCAATCATATCGGTCTCGAACAAGAGAAAAATTTTAAACAAAAACAGGTGAACATCGAAATTGAAGAGCCGCCGATCATTGATGCGCTCCTCGATAAATGCCATAACGAACTAGCGAAAGTGCATGGCTTTAATGACCATCATGAAGAAGTCTCTATGGCTAGTCGCCTAAAAGCATGGTGGTATAGCTAACAGCAACCCTCGTGAATCTCAACTAACCCTGCATGCCCTTCACTATGGAGGGCATGAAAACACATACCTTTACACCTCACCCAATCGCACAAGCGGTACTCTCTGCCAACAAGGGCAATGAGCCGTTAGCGGTACTAACTGCCGATTTATCAACGCATGATGATGGTTGGTACCAGCTGCTGCCTGCTGGCAAGTTCAAAGCGCCTGATGGCCGACCTAGTGATACTGCAGACGGTCACTGGCATTTAGATGCTGATGGTGCACAAGCTTTTATCGCTGCGACCAAAGCGCTTCGCGATAAAGTCCTGATCGATTATGACCACCAAACCCTTTATGTCGAACAGACAGGCAAAAGAGCCCCTGCTGCAGCCTGGCTAACCGCCTCTACCGATATTGAGTGGCGTGAAGGTCAAGGTATCTACATCCGTCCTGAATGGACATCCAAAGCCCAGTCAATGATTGACGAGAAAGAGTATGCGTTTCTCTCGGCAGTTTTTCCTTACGACAAATCGGGCAAACCTCTCTATTTACGCATGGCAGCCATCACCAACGATCCTGGTATTACCAAGATGGACTCGGTCGCAGCGCTGGCAGCGGACTTCAATGTGCGTCTCTCTAAGAACGGAGTAGACGTAAATCTCTATGGCGAAACGGAGGATGCATTCGTGAACGAAGCACTCAAAAAGCTGTTAGCCCGACTGGGTATCACGGTCGACGGCGAACTCACTGATGAAATGGCAACGGCGGCGTTATCGGCCATCGATGCGCTGCAGACAAAAGCCGACAAGGTTGATGGTCTGGAAACACAAGTGGCAACGCTATCTGCACAAGATGGCAAGGTCGACTTATCCAAGTTCGTACCTATTGATGCTTACAACGGCGTAGTCGGTGAGCTGGCAGTCTTAAAAGCGGATTCAGACCAAACCAGCATCATCTCGCTAATCGATACCGCCAAGCAAGATGGCAAAGTGGTTGAAGCTGAAATGGCATACCTCACTCAGTTTGGTGAGCAGCAAGGTATTGCATCCCTCAAAGCGATGCTCGATGCGCGTCCAGCTATCGCGGCATTAAAAGCCACTCAAACCAAAGGCAAAAAGCCACCTAAAGAACAGGTCAATGAAGATGATCTAACCGAAACCGAAATGGCGGTGCTCAAAGCGACAGGCTTAACCAAAGCGCAGTACCTCGCCACCAAGCAAGAGGAAGCATAAATGAGCTCAGTTTTCGCACGTCGATCAGGTTTAAAAGGTGCCTACCCACTAGCGGCAGCTGCCGTGGTGATGGCCTGCACTCCAGTGTTTCTCACAGCAGGCTTAGCTGTACCGTTTGCTAGCGCAGATGGTACGTCCAAGTTTGCTGGTATCGCCACGTTTAACGCCGACAACAGCGCTGGCGCTGATGGTGAATTGAAAGTCGAAGTCGAGAAGCAACAAATCGCATTGCTTAACTCAGGCGACATCGATGACAGCCACGTTGGCACCACAGTGTACTTCAGTACAGAAAACAGCGTGTCCATTGATGCCGCTACCGCGTCACGCCCAACAGCGGGTGTGGTAAGTGAAGTCGATGGCGATTTGGTGTGGGTACAACCTGCAGTGGTATAGCGCTTAACGCGTGATCCTTTAGTGAATTAGTTCTCAGGAGAGAAAGATGAAAACAAGCGGAGCGAATCTCAGCGTTCTCTATACGGCGGTAAAGACCAACTTCCAGATTGGTCGACAAACCTATACCCAACTTTGGCCGAAAATCGCCACGTTAGTGCCGTCAACCACAGCCGTGGAAACTTATGCCTGGCTAGGTGAATTTACCCGTCTGCGTGAGTGGATTGGTGAGCGTCAAATCAACCGTATGAAAGCGCATGGCTACACCTTGGCGAACAAAAAGTTCGAAGGTACAGAAGCCATTGGTCGTGAGTACGTAGAAGACGATACCTATGGCGTGTTGATGCCGAAGTTCCAGGACATGGGCTACGCAGCAGCGACGCACCCAGACGAAATGACCTTTGCATTGTTGTTGGCTGGTTTTGACAACCTATGCTACGACGGTCAGAACTTCTTCGATACTGACCACCCAGTAGGTGATGAAGGCCAAGAAGCTTCAGTCTCTAACATGCAGGCAGGTGCTGGAGAGGCATGGTTCCTGTTGGATACTACGCGCCCTCTGAAACCGCTGATTTATCAGCAGCGCAAAGACTACAACCTGAATAACAAGACTGACGCCTCCAACAGTGATCACGTCTACATGATGGATGAGTTCCTGTATGGCGTTGATGCTCGTGGCAACTGGGGCTTTGGTTTCTGGCAGCAGGCGTTTGCCTCTAAAGCGGATTTAACCGATGCGAACTTCGATACCGCAATGGAAACCATGATGGGCTTTAAGTCCGACAAAGGTCGTCCTCTGGGCATCATGCCGAACCTGTTGATTGTTGGTCCATCGAATCGCAGCGCGGCGAAGAAAGTCGTCGAAGCGGAAAACAAAGCACAGGGTGAAAGCAACACCAACTTCAAAGCGGTGGAAGTGCTTGTGGTGCCTTGGTTGCCGTAAGTCAGATTTAAGCTGGCTTAGTCACCTTTGCCAGCTTTCCTTTTGTCATTGAATTATGGAGAGCTTATGTCATGGCTGAAAAAACTCTTATCGCCTCTTTGGTTAGTGTCATTTGTCACGCGCATACAGGTTATCGCCGTGCAGGCATGGCGTTTTCTAAAGGGGAAAACACCCTCAAACCTGATTCCATTACCCAAACTCAGCTGGCTCAGCTTAAAGCCGATCCACGACTTAAAGTCACTTTGGCTGAAGATGCGCTTTCAAGTCCCACGTCTAATGAGCCAACGGGTGGTAACCAATCCGACAGCGACCTGGGCGATAGCGCTCTTCCTGCCAATCTAGTCGAAGCCATCCAGCGACTCGACCCAAGCAACACTAAGCATTTCACCACAAGCGGTAAGCCAACCACGGAAGCGCTGAGTGAACTGATGCAAACCAAAGTGTCTGCTGCGCAGCGTGATGAAGCCTGGGAGCTTATCCAAGAGAGCGACGTGCCTCTTGCTGATGAGTCTGACGACGAAGAAAAAGGTGAGTAACCGATGAAGTACTGCACTCGTGACGACATGATCACTCGCTTTAGCATCGAAGAGTTGATTGAGCTGACGGACAAGGACGGTAGCACAGGTGCCATTGTCGATGCTGTTCTTGACCAAGCCATTGCCGACGCGAGTGCCACTATTGATGGTTACATTGGAGGCCGCTACCAACTGCCATTGTCTAGCGTGCCTTCCATTTTGTTGCGCATGGCTTGCGATTTGGCTCGCTACTTCTTGTATGACGACCAACTGGGCGATGAGCACCAAGTCACCAAGCGCTATCGAGATGCGATTGAATACTTGAAACAAGTGGGTAACGGCAAAGTACAACTGGGTATTAATTCCAATAGTGAACGTCCAGCGCCGACCAGTACCGCGCAGATGGTTTCATCTGGCAGTGTCTTCTCTCGCCAAAACAGCAAGGGCTTTATCTGATGGACAGCGATTTAATTCAACTCACCATTGAGCGACTTAAAGACCAAAGTAACGGCAAGCCGCCTTGGATCGATGTGAAAGAAATTGATTCGCTCACTCAGCTGCATGAGAAGAAGTCCGCGCTGCTAAGAACGCCAGCCTTGTTTGTGTTTTTGGTCAGTGACAGCCCTAAGCCCGATGTACGTGGCAGTGGGCTGTACCTTCAAGACTGCGTAGCCACGGTTGGCGTGGTTATCGTTACCAAAAGCACCAACAGCAAACCAATAGACTGGCAGCCGCTGCGCAAAGAACTTCGCCAGCGTCTGTTTGGTTGGACACCGGATGATGAATATGAGCCTTTCTGGTTAGGACCAGGACGACTTATGGGCATCTCAAACGGTCGAGCAGATTGGTTCGACCAATTTATTACTGAATACACAGAGGATCAGAATCGTTATGGCTCGTAAAGAACGAAAAAAAATTCTCGCCTTTGCTGTGGAATCCACCTATGGCGTTGATGCCATTGCTGCTGGTTCTCCTCAATATTTGCTTGGGCGTGAGTTCTCCATTACTCCGATGGCTGGTGAATCGCAGTCACTGGAATATGACAACGGCCAGCTCGGTAACTCACAACAGATTGTGACCGAGTTGTATGTCACGCTGGAATTTACCGTCGACCTGTCGGCGAGCAGTGCTGTCGCTACCGCTGCACCTTATGCGGATTTACTCTCAGCCTGTTTGCGTAAGACCGAGACCGATGTTGCGGAATGTCGTTATGTGATCGATGAAGACTCGACAGAATCCCTTACCTTTTATTTCTACCAGTCCGGTGCACTGCATAAAGTCACGGGCGCTCGTGGTTCGATGTCCATCAGTGCCCAGGCGAAAAACTTCGGTGGTATCAAGTTCACCTTCAGCGGTCTGTTTAGCCCGGTTGAGAGTGCCGTATTACCTGCGGCGAACTTCGATGTCTGGCAGACCCCACTCAAGATTGGTGTGCAAAACTCCTCGTTCGCCATTGATGGTACGCCACTCAAGATGATTAGCCTCGAATATGACCAGGCAAACTCAGTGGTGTATCAGGAGTACGTTGGGCACGAAGAGATCATCATTACGGACTACGCACCAACGGGAACCATAGTCATTGAAGCGCCAGACCAGACAACGTGGGATGCATTTGCGAAAGCCGAGGCAGGGGCAACGCACAGCATTACGTTTGCCAATGGTCCGGTAGGTAACCAGGTCGAGTGGTCCAGTTCACAAGTGCAGTTAGGCCGTCCGACCTATGGCGAACAAGATGGCACTCAAACCTTATCGATTCCACTTATCCCAATCGGCAATGTGGATTTAATCACCACGCGTTAAACACCGTTTAAACGCATTTAACTGACTGTTTAAAGGAGCACTCCATGTTTAAAGTTCAAAAGGAACGCCTTGTTAAAAACTGGCCTGCCAAGGTATCGGTGGCCGTCGATAATGGCAAGGTTGAAACCCACGACATTACGCTCGATTTACTCCTGCTCGATGTCGAACAAAGTGACAAAGTCCTGCGCTATTTCAAAGATGACATTAAGAAGGTTGTCAAAGGCTGGTCTGGTATCGGTGATGCTAATGGTGAAGTGATGGAATTCAACGCTAAGAATTTGAATATCCTGATTGGCAACCCAGCATTTGTTAAAGCGGTTGTCGATGCGTACTTGCAGGCTAACTCAGGGCAGGCTGCAGAAAAAAACTCATAGAGGCGGTGCGCACATTGATGCGCCGCCGTAATGCCACCAAAAGAGATGAAGACAGCTGGGAAGAAGAGTTAGCACTGTGGGGTGTGCAGGATATTCAGGACGCCCACGATGAACCCATTGAACTATGGGAAGAGCACCTAGACGTGGTGCAGTGGTGGTTTTCTATTCCCGGTTTTCTCAAGTTTAACGGCGCGGTATGTCTGGGTATGGATGTGCTGGCCGTTAAAGCCGATATGGAGTTGTCTGACTCCACTTACTCGCCAGAGCAATATCAGAAGCTCAAAGTGATCGCCCGAACCTTGGCCGAGGAGCTGACCCAACGTGAACAATGATCTTAAATTCACCCTGCGCTTTGACGCTGAAAACAAGCAGTTTATCGGTCAGGTAAAACAAGCTGGCACTGCTGTTAATCAACTCGGTGGTGATGCGGGCAAAACACAAGGCAAGCTCTCTGGGCTTAGTCGAGAGTCCGACAAGCTCACCGGTGAGATGGGGAGCCTGAAAAACCAGGTGCTCGGTTTAGCCGGTGGATTCTCTGCTCTGTTTGCTGCCCAGCAAGCCAAAGACTCATTAGCGCAATACCAGGATATCCGCACTCAAATAACCGCTCTCGTTGGCGGCCAACAAGAATGGATTGAAACGGAGCAGTATCTCAATCAGGTTTCTGAAGACCACAATAAAACACTCATCGCAATGGCGGGGAATTACGCCAGGTTAGCGAGTCTCCAAGAAGCTGGGTTGCTTACCCAGAATCAAGTCCGAGATATCTTTGAGGGCATGAGTAACGTACAAAGCCAAACTGGTGCTACGACAGATCAGCTTGGCAACTCGATGTACGGCCTGTCGCAAGCACTTGCGTCACCAATTGTCCGAGCTGAAGAGTTAAACCAGGTGGTTGAGCCGATGCCAGGTTTATTGAATAAACTCGATAAAGCGGCAGGGCTTGCCTCAGGTGGTTTCCGTCAGATGATCGTCGACGGGCAGGTCACAAGCCAGTTTTTTAAAGAAACATTGATAACGGCTCTCCAAGACTACGATGGTGCAGCCGCCAGAACGGCAGACAACGTCAGCGCGAAATCGGCAGAAATGGCCCGTACTTATCAACAGGCCGTGGTGGCGTTTGAGCAACCTATCTCTGATTCCTTCACCGTATTCGCAGAAAGCAGCGCAGGCGCATTAACGTTACTTGCCGAGAACGCTGACTTGGTAACCACGATTGTGGGTGTGTCCATGTCTGCTGCGATGGGCCGAGGTGCAGCTGCCGTATACGTACTCACAACAGCAAAACTTCAAGCTATTGCGGCAACGCATAAACAAGAACAGGCCAACTATGCTGAGTTGAAATCTCTGGCAGCCAAACAGCAAATTGAAGTTCGTTACCTTGAAACGCTTCGCCAGTCGAATAATCAAAAGTTTCGCGCTATCGGGGCAGAGTCTCAATTAACTGCAGCTCGTCAGCGCCTGGTGACGACGACAGGTGCGCTTGCCGTAGCACAAAGCCGTCTGAATATCGCTAGTCGTGCTGGATCTGCGTTATTAGGAATTTTGGGTGGCCCAGCTGGTATTGCCATGATGGCGGCAGGGGCTATCGGTTATTTTGCGTTGTCCAATTCAGATGCTGCAGACGAAACAGGGCGTTTCTCCGAAAGTATTGAATCCTTGCTTGGTCAAATGGATAAGCTCGAAGCCAAGAGACTTAATCAAGGTATGGCCGAGCGCATGGCCAAGCTTACTGAAGTTCAACTAAAAATTGAGACGCTCAATAATCAGCGCGGCACGAACAAAATAGAACAACGCAACAAGCAGCTTGCGGAGTTAAGAAGCGAAGAAAGCCAGCTACGTAAAGAGATTATCAGTCTTGAAGAAGAACTCGACGAAATTCGAACTCGACCACTCGATAAGCCTGACCCCGAAGATCTTCAAGACGAGAAGGTAACCGAATCTGCCAATAAGATGCTTGCCAACCTGCAGAAGCAAAATGCGCTTTATGGCCAAACGACCCACGCAGCAAAGCTTAAGTATGAATTGGAGCACGGTTCTCTCAAGGGTATCAATGAAGAGTTAGCTAAAAAGCTAATGCTCGAAGCGCAATCGCTCGACGCTAAAGAAGCGACTAAAAAGGACAAGAAAGACACTGCCGCCATTGATGCGTTTTACGCTCAAACAGACGAATTAGAGAATGCTTGGTTGCAAAGGCTAGCGATTGAATCTGATTACGAAAACAGAGCGGTTATCCAGGAGCAATACGCCTATCAGGCTCGCTTGGATGATATGGAAGAACACTATCAAAAAGCGGTTGCTAATGCGCAAAACAACCAAGAAACACTATCTGAGCTGAAACAGGAGTATCGACTACAGCAGGAGATCGCGGAAGCCGACCACCAAACTCGATTACGAGAAATAGAAAACGAGATTCAAGAGCAACGAGAAGAAGATAATCGAGGCTTTTGGGAGCGTTATCTTGAATCAATGCAAAGCAATCTGATGAATGTCGACCAGTTGGCCGCAAACACGATAGATAGCTTTTCTTCCGGGATGGGGACAGCTTTCGAGCGAATGTTGTTTGACTCAGAGAATCTGGGTGATGCCATGACTAATTTGGCCGATGGTATGAGTCGAAGCTTTGTCAATGCTTTAGGTCGTATGGCTTCAGAGTGGCTTGCTTATCAGCTGGTGCAAAAGCTTGTTGGGATGGAAACGGCGACTGCGAGTGCTATGGCCGTGTCGACGCAAGCGCAGGCTATGTCGATGATGGCTGGTTTAAACGCCTACGCCTCTACTGCAGCAATACCAATTACTGGTCCATTAATGGCTCCAGGAGCAATGTCATTAGCACTAACTGCCACTGCTCCTATGGCTGCGTCGGTATCAGCACTAGCTTTTAGTGGAATTCTAGGCCAAGCCCACGATGGTATTAACAGCGTACCAAGAGAGAACGAGGGTACTTGGCTACTCAAAGCAAACGAGATGGTACTTAACCCAACTCAGGCCGATAACTTCCGCTGGATGGTCGATATGATGCAGCAGATGAAAGCCATGATGGGAGCTGCGATGACTGCATCTGTTGGTGCTCCAGCGGCGAACGACAATGCGGTATCAGTCAATGTCTCTGGCGTTGACCGTTCTGACAATAGCTCGACTAACAATGTTGGAAGTGATTTATACCTCACCCTCAATCTGGTTGAGGATGCTTCTCGTGCCGGTACTGTGGAGCAGTCCAGTGATGGTGATATGACCACCTTAGATATCAAGGTCGCGAAGCTAATGCAATCGTCATCCACGCAAACCGCTCAGGTCATGCAAACCCGATTCAGGATACAGCAATATGGCAGTTAAGTTCTCATACCCTGAAGGGCTACCGCGACCACTGCTCACCGATATGAGCCTGAACCAGTCCACAGGCGTATTGGTCACTGAGTTTAGCACTGGACGAAAGCGAGCAAGAAAGCTACCGAACCGTCCATCGGAAATGAAAGCCACCTGGAAGATGAAAACCAGCATGGCAAATTTATTTGAATCGGCTCTGGATAACTGGCTGCTCGGTCGCTGGTTTTTAATGGACATTAAAACGCCGTTTAGCGATGACCTGCAGCAATGCGAAGTGTTAATCACCCAAGACCCTAGAGACAAGCGTAAGCCAGTCAATGCCAAGTTCTGGGAGTACACAGCAACAGTTCAGATCAAGAAATTGCCACAAATGGACGAAGGCGCCCTGCTGGATGCCATGTATGCCCCGAACACCTTTGCTGAGCTAATAGAACAGCTCGAAACCACCATGATGGAGTTACCTTAATGTCACGTAGTTTTCCTGATTTACTAATTTCTTTTGAAGAGGCAGTGGAAGCGCTCAAAGTTAAACTGAGTCAGGATCCGGCCAGCTCAACCATTTATAACGGTGAGTACATCCAGTCTCTCGCAAAAGACATCGAGGACCGATGGGCCGCAATCAGCGCGATGGTTAAAGGGCGAGCCTCTTTTGAAACCAAAGCCGATCTTTTGGCTTCTGGTGCGCCGCCAGCTGGTCAACTTCTGGCTGAGGTTTGGCGAGACTCGACACTGACCAATAATGGCCTGTATGGCTGGACTGGTTCTGCTTGGGAAAAGTCAAACTATGATGCGGTGGAAGTGCTTGGTGAGCGTATTACCGCCGAAGAAGAGCAAACTGTAAACTTTAAGACGCTTATCGATTTGGATGATGAACCTTATCTTGAAATCACCGCGGAAGATGGTTCAGTGTTGGCGCGACTTGATGAAAATGGCGTTCATGTGCCTGGGACATTATCATCTGATTGTGTATCAGCGCGACGACAAGATGGCAGTCGCTCTGCTTGTTTTATTGGTGATGAAACCATTCCATTAGAGTTTGTAGCAGAAGATGACAGCACCATCGCAAAGGTTGGTTTATTTGGTTTTGAGTCCAAAGAATTGACTGCACAACACTTGAATCTCCGCTCGGACGCTCAGGGCGACATGTCGCGTGTGATTTCCGATTCTATCCAGGGTAGTGGTCTGCGAGAAATTAACCACATGATTTTGCTGGGTCGTTCACTTGCAGTAGGCCGTGGTTTTACTCGGTATCGCAACACTCGCTATAAAAACGGACGCGCGACACTGAAAGCAGACGGTGATGTTAATGGTGTTTCTGTCAGTAAAATAGTTGGATTTCAGGATTTTAATCCGACCGGCCCAACTACTGATGGTGAGCGATATCATTATGTTGCCGCTGACCATGTCATGTCGCTCCTCGAGAGGAAAAAGCGCATCGACCCTATGCAAATAGGGACAAAATTCATGGTCAGTCTAGTTGCGTATGGTGGTACGGAGATTGATGGATTAATCTCTCTCTGCCCTCCAAATGTTGAACATCAAATTGCAACGGCAAAAGAAACGTTCGAGGCGCTGGGATATAAATACCGCTTTGCTGGGTTTTCCTTGACTCACCGCGATGATTACAATTACACAGCGCAAGAGTATCACGACAAGTTCGTTGAGTTTATTTCGCTTTGTCGCGAGGCTGCGGGAAACGCGACTGGTGAATCACCTCATGCAATTCCGGTTTTTGTTGCGCCTTGGGGTTACAGTGGTATTAATCCCTATGATTGCGCTCAGTCTGTAGCAATTGAAAACGACGAGAACCTGCATAAATTTGGTATTGTCGCCAGTGGCCAATCTGCGCAGGACCCTGATGGCGCGGGCGTTCACCCGTCAGGGCATGGAACCATGGAAGTGGGAATGCAACTTGGTCGCAGTTGGTATAAATACTTTATTGAAAATAAAGACCCGTCAGGACTGAAGCCGATATCAGTCACTGCCATTGGCAACAAGATCACAGTAAAAACTAACCGCAACAACTTGGTGGTTAGGACAACCAATGCTGTAGGCACTACCGATAGATATACTGATTCGAATTCCGCTACGCTTGGTATGATTATCACCGATACGCCCCCTCTAGCCGCCACATTTAATGAACCGACAAAAATAGCCATTACCAATATAAATCTAGTTAACGACTCCATTGTGATCACCGCCGCATCCACCATCCCAGACGGTTACTATTTGGGCTGTTCAGGCTCTGAAATTGCACACAACTTAGATTCAAATGTATACGCAGAACAAGATTCCGATGGCGTAGAGCTTTCTGCCTATGACTCAATGACAATGTTTTACGAGGAGATAGTATGTCAAGGTTAATTATTAGAGGGTTACCAAGCTACGCGCCGGGGTTAGGGTATGGCTCGAGCATTATTCCGCCAGTCTTGCCGAGCACAGACAACTTAATCAAAGCCGCGTTTTTTGGTAGCGCCTATGCAAATCAAGAAGATACGCAGTCGATAGTGTTTAACCCTGATTTATCATCATGGCCTGCGTGGATGCAGAACCAGAACAATCACGTAAAACTGGACAGTATTTCAGGAGATGCCAAAGTGCCATTAAATGGTTTTTCTGAACTCGGTGGCGATTCAACCTATTTTGTGTTTGGTCAGGTAATTAAAGATCAAGCTGATAAAACTATCGCTAAGTTTATTTCTGGTACACGGTATTTTGAAATGTCCATGCGAACGTACACCTCAAATGACGTTCAATACCATATTCCTAGTGGCTATTTAAACGCTACGGATTCCACGCGCGTAAATGGTGATAGCGGTTCATACATAACAAGTTGGGTGCTAACTGAGCCTGCTCTATGGGTCATGGTAAAGGACGCCACTAATAATCAAGCGCGGGGCTATGCGTTCTCTGGCAATCAGTTCTCATCCGACGGAGCGGATGCCGTCATCGACGGAACTGGTGTCAGTCCAGCGCTATTTATTGAGGGTGGTGACATGCCACAGCGTATGCTGATGTCAGTCGGTCAGTATGACAAGGCGCTAACCGCGCAGGAAGTAAATGACCTATGGCTCGGATTAAAAGCCACGATTGAGTCGGCTAATACGCCATGAAAAGCATAGACGTTAATCAGTGAACTAAGGTCGGTCCTATGTCTCAAGCCCTAAAACAATACCACGCCAGTGCTGGCCCTGATGACAAGCTCATTACTTTGCAATTATCCTCGACTGCCTTTGAAACCCGCTATTTGGTTTCGGCGTTTGAGGATGTCACTGCCGCCCTGGAAGATGCCACTTTGGTGACTTTCGAGGCGTATGGGTTGTCAGTGAGCCTGCCTAAGTCGGCCACGGGTGCCGAAATGGAGCTGCAATTCGGTCTCGATAACGTCACCGGTGAAGCGCGCCAGCTGATAGAGTCGGCGCGCCAATCCGGCGCGGATGTGTTTATTACCTTGCGCGAGTATATGGCCTCGGATCTAACGACGCCCGCTTCCAAACCGATAAAATTCAAAGCCACCAAAGCGGCGACCACACGCACCAATTGCTCGGTTTCCGCTGGTATCGGCTATCTCAGCAACAGCGCCTGGCCCCGCCCCCGATTTACCGTCGAGTACGCCCCTGGTCTGGCGACCATATCGTAACGATTCAAAAGGTTTTCTATGAACGCAGAGGAAATTATCAGCGTGGCGAAGCGCGTCCCGTATTTACCGGGCGGCCGCGATCTGGATGGTTGGGATTGCTATGGCTCTGTGCGTTGGCTCTATCACCAATTCACAGGTGTGTTGATGCCTGAGTTTCCCGCGATCAGCCACAAAGAATCCATGAGTACCCAGCGCGCGGCGTGGGCTGTGCATGACTTTGTCGAAGAGTGCAAGTTTCAGCCCCTTGCCCTGGCGGCGCAATACAAAGGCCGCCGTTGGGTCCATATTGGTTTGGTGCTGCCTGACCGCCGCATCATCCACGC
>NZ_JAWPOX010000337.1:0-806 GCF_033344475.1 Vibrio sp. 1288 | reverse complement strand
AGTTAACGCTCATATTCCAAGAGTCAGCGAATGGTTGGTTATATCGTGCGTAATAAAAAGGACCTGCCATTTGGCAGGTCAAGTCCCTGTGGAGCAAGTTATGGGGGAGAAATTCAAGGTCGAGCTTGAATAAGGGGGAGGTAAACCTAAGCTGCGATTTCTTCCGCTGGCTTCATGTGAGAAGACACATTCAAGCTCAGCAAGCGACACGCATTGATTTCACCCATGCCTTCGATGGAGTCGAGTTGGGTCATCAAAATGGAGGAAATATGTGCTTCGTTGGCCTTTTGACGTAAGCATTCCACTAACTGCGGAGCGAGATCGACGTGGCGTTCTGCTGCTTTGAAATACAAAGGTTCAACACCGCGTAGAATGGTCATTTGTGCAAGTAAAGCTGGGTTGTCGCTCAGGGCCCAAATCTTAGTTTTACTTTGGCAGCGAGACATCAACAGCGGCGTTTCACCATGTTGGGTTAAAATCGCAACGCCAAGATCTTGATGAACGCGAGAAGCCGAAATCATTGATGAAAGCGCGAAACTTTTGCCTGGGTTAGAACATAAGTGTTGCAGAGTATCCCAGCAGTCATGGTTACATTCCAGCTCGTGCTCTGCACCTTGTGCGATGCGAACCATGGCTTCGACCGCTTCGATTGGGTATTTGCCCGCCGCCGATTCCGCCGACAGCATCACGGCGTCTGTTCCGTCGATAATCGCGTTTGCCACGTCTAACACTTCAGCGCGAGTTGGGAGAGGATTCTCGATCATCGATTCCAACATCTGGGTGGCGGTAATGACTGGCTTACCCCA
>NZ_JAWPOX010000336.1:0-806 GCF_033344475.1 Vibrio sp. 1288 | reverse complement strand
TAGTTAGTGAATGAGTTCGTTTGTGGTTTGTTCGCGTTCACGGAATGGAAGTATTCCCAATAAGTTGGGATTTCTGAAGTCCCCATATCAAAGAAAGCAAGTTCGTGTTTTTTCTCACGCACATACTTAAACATCGATGAACCATCAATCAGCTTCAGCTCAATGTCCAACCCTGCCAATTTTGCCTGTTCACGCAAGAAAGCAATACGCGGTGTATGAACTGGAGATGAGTACGTCAATTCAAAGCTCAAACGCTGACCTTTATCATTCACGCGAATACCATCGGAACCAATCTTATCGAAGCCCGCAGCTTCAAACGCTGCCGCCGCTTTTTCTGGTTCAAACTTTGGCGCTTTCACATCTGGTAACGTGTACTTACCATGCCCAAAGCCCGTTGGGTTGGGTTTACGACTGTAGTCTCCACGCATAACATTCTCGATCATGCCGTCGAAATCTGTCGCGTAAGTGATCCCTTTGCGAATGTTTAAGTCATCAAGTAGAGGCATGGCCGTGTTTATCCAAACGCCACCAGCACCAACTGGATATTGGTTGTAACCCCAGAACTTCTCAATGTAACCCTTTTGATAAGGGGCAGTATTGGATTTGTCATGCCATAAACTTGGCAAAACCAATCCAAATGCGTCCAACTTACCTTTTTCGAAGTGCTTCATCGCAATATCACTATCGCGGATAACCGTGATACGAATTTTGTCGACGTTATAGCGATGCTCGTAGTACTTATTGGTATAACCCCACCAGTCCTCACCTACGTGCTTAAAGGTAACGCTTTTACCTTTTTTGACGTC
>NZ_JAWPOX010000335.1:0-806 GCF_033344475.1 Vibrio sp. 1288 | reverse complement strand
ACACCTTGCCATTTATTCCCTTCGTTGCGTATATCGGAAATAAATAAAATTTGATTATTTGGTTCCGCACGGAAATAAAACTTCCCCATTGGAACTTTTGAATGCATCAGGTTGCACTCAAATTTATTTCCTTTGAAAGACCAATTAGAAATATCCATTGGAACTGTCAACACCTCACCAGACATGGCTGGATTAAAATTGACCAAACCCAAAGAAAAAAAGACGTTACAAATTATTATCAAACTACGAAAGGAAAGGTATATCTTACATTTCCATGACTTAAGCAGTTTAATTAAATATGCCACTGAAGCTCTATAACTGGCATAGCTAATCATGTTAATTACCTATTCTGAAATATTTAAATTGATTGGCAAACGTTTAGCATGAGCTGGAACACCCATAAAACAAACGAGATAAGACCAATAAAACAACTAGTTATATTAATATTTTTATAATAATCACGTTAGTCACCAGATAGAGGATCCTGGTGAAATAACAACAAAGATTGCTCAAAAATTGTTATTTTTACTTATTAACCGATTTATAAATGAAACTAACCCTTTTTAATTTTTATTAAAAGCTTCGCATGTACTGACATAAGCAACATGTGAACTAAAGTCACATAATTCGAAGTTAAAACTAAAACATCATGAAAAACTCTGTGTAGACTACCGAATATTAAGTTAGAAGAACTTAGTTTGTTAACGCACGGTAAAATATAAATGGAAACTAGAGTTAGTGAGTCTATTTCCGATATCAAACCTCTTGATGTCGAATTATTAGGCAAGCCTATTCATATCATTCGA
>NZ_JAWPOX010000334.1:0-807 GCF_033344475.1 Vibrio sp. 1288 | reverse complement strand
GCCTTGTATTCACGGCTTTCCTGGCGAGACTGGTGACATTCAATCACTATTCGAAATTGCCGGTATTCCATACTTAGGATGTGGACCAGAAGCAAGCAGCAACAGTTTCAATAAAATCACATCAAAACTTTGGTACGACGCTTTAGACATTCCAAATACACCTTACTTATTCCTAACTCGCAATGATGAACACGCTCACAGACAAGCTGAACAAGCCTTTGAAAAGTGGGGGAAAGTGTTTGTTAAAGCTGCACGTCAGGGCTCGTCTGTTGGGTGTTACAGTGTAACGGAAAAACAAGCTATCGCTAAAGCAGTAAACGATGCGTTTGGTTATTCAGATCAAGTACTTGTAGAGAAAGCGGTAAAACCTCGTGAGTTAGAAGTCGCAGCTTATGAAATGAACGGTGAACTGCACATCACTAAGCCAGGTGAAGTGATCGCACCCGATGGTGCATTTTACTCATACGATGAAAAATACAGCAGCTCAAGCCATTCATTAACAGAAGTAGAAGCGAAGAACCTGACTCAAGAACAGATCGATAAGATTCGTCATGCGTCAGAAACCGTATTCAAACAAATGAACCTTCGTCATTTGTCTCGCATCGACTTTTTCCTTACGGAAGATAATGAAATTTACTTGAATGAAGTGAATACATTCCCAGGAATGACGCCAATTTCAATGTTCCCTAAAATGCTTCAAAACAATGGTCACAAGTTCCATGAGTTTCTTGAAGATTGTATTAATAGTGCAAAGTGATTAACGTTCACGCGATACGTTTTGTGTTAGAAATAGTTGAATAGAGCACG
>NZ_JAWPOX010000333.1:0-808 GCF_033344475.1 Vibrio sp. 1288 | reverse complement strand
TAACCATACTCAGATTCATGACTTGTTCTGAGGCCAGAATTGATGCTGCGATCATCAAAGATTGCCCAGGCATGGGAATGCCAATACCTTCAAAAAAGATGCTGACAATGAGCGCAAGGTAACCGTACTGCTCCAGCAGAGGCTTCATGGAGATGAGTAAAGCGTTAATGTGTTCCAAATGCTTTCCTCTAATAAAATCGGAAGGAAATGGGAGTGATACTCCTGTTGTTTTCTCTGGTCAATTCTTGTTTCTCATTCCCGAGAAAAACTGACATACCTCTGATAATTGTGTTTACCTGATGCGCTGTTGCGCTGGATTCCGCTCGCCGTTTGATTCGCGACGGCGAGCGGTCACTACCATGGCTTGGGTCTCAGGTTACTCTTTTGGTGTTGTGAACGCACCGTACAAATCGAGGCGTCGATGGCGCAAGTTCGTTACCGAGCCTTCGGTGTTGAGCTGTTTCAGCTTGGTTAAGTCAACATCGGCAAAGATGATCATTTCCGTATTCGCACTGGCTTCCGTCAATGTGGCGTCGTGGGGGAAATAAATGTCTGAAGGTGAGAACACCGCTGATTGAGCATATTGAATGTCCACGTTGTCCACGCGCGGTAAGTTGCCGACACTGCCGCCAATCGCCACATAACACTCGTTTTCGATCGCGCGAGATTGAGAACAGATCCGCACACGTTGATAGCCGTTTTTGGTATCAGTCCAGAATGGCACAAAGATAATTTGCGCACCTTGTTCGGCGAGCATACGACCCAACTCAGGGAACTCGCTGTCGTAACAAATCAGAATGCCGACCTT
>NZ_JAWPOX010000332.1:0-808 GCF_033344475.1 Vibrio sp. 1288 | reverse complement strand
CTTGTTCACGATCGGTGATCTCTTCGGATGAAGTG
Source organism: Vibrio sp. 1288 (assembly GCF_033344475.1). Classification (NCBI taxonomy): domain Bacteria; kingdom Pseudomonadati; phylum Pseudomonadota; class Gammaproteobacteria; order Vibrionales; family Vibrionaceae; genus Vibrio; species Vibrio sp. 1288. The sequence continues at coordinate 773 of NZ_JAWPOX010000332.1, read as the reverse complement.
AAAACGATGAATTTGATGTTTTCCGCTGGAATAGTGAAATACAAAGAGCTGGCCACACCGGCGATAGTATCAGGCAGCATATCTGTCATCATCAGGACTTCGAAAGAGATGGCTGACGGAATGTTCACCATATTATCAAAACTGCTAATAATGATGTCATTGATAACACCACCGCGAGGATGCCCTTTGAAGAACAGGTCATGCTCCTTACCAATATAGTAAGGGCTGGTTTCGTTGATAGCATTATTGATGATATTAACCTGTTGCTTGGCGTAGAACTCTTTCTCTTCACCACCGGCCCAGGTAGTCGTCCCCGTGAATACAAAGTTAGCCAGTGGACTCTTGTCATATTCTACTTGCAGCCAATTTTGATCAAAACCTACGATTTCAAGGAACAATGCTTGCTGCTCTGAGGACAGTTTTGCATATTTATCCCACTGCATTTGTTTGAGGCTATCACCCAGATACTCTTTTAACTCGTGTAGTTTTGGATCAAGCGTCAAAAAGTCAGATCTCAGCATTGAGTACTCAGTAGGGTAGAGTGAATGCCAGTTAAACTGAGTAGTCAACCAGGGCGCGGAAGAACCACCTGAACCTAAAATGATATTTTTAAGGTTGTCACCGGCTTGCTGTAACAGGTAGGTCTTATCCTGGGTATTGCGCCAGTTGTACAGGTTCACGTATTCAGCAGAGCCATCGTCATAGAGCCTGATGTTGTCAATGTCGACATGTTGCTGCTTATGCAGCCGCTGTAGCATAAGTTTTAGGTTGTC
>NZ_JAWPOX010000331.1:0-810 GCF_033344475.1 Vibrio sp. 1288 | reverse complement strand
AACAATGTGGGTTGGACGCTACCTGCGCCTAGCGTTAACGTAGATAAAGTCTACAAGCATTTGGACTTACATCCCTTACAGAAACCTTGGGCGCAAAAAGTTCAAGAGTGGCTACATAAAAACCAAGCAGTCGCTATCGCAGCGCTGCTAACATTGGTGTTACTGACTATCTATCACTTTTGGCTAGAGTGGACGTTCAAACGTAGTAGAGAAAAGTTGAAAGCTACCCTCAATGATTTACGTCGCAAGAGTAGCATGTTGGAACATGCTCAACGTATTACGATTGTGGGAGAATTAGGCAGCAGTATCGCACATGAAATTAATCAACCATTGGCTGCGATTAAAAACTACAGTCAAGGTGCAAAGATGCGGATGGAGCAAGGCACTACACCCGAGGAAATGTTGCCGATAATAGAGAAAATTCAACAACAAGTGACGTCTGCGAGTGACATAGTGCAGCGTTTACGTAGTTTGATTCACCGGACGCCAATCGAGAAAAGCTGGGTTGACTTACCTGCCGTCATCAATGATGCAATGAAGTTGGTGGATTATGAGTTCCAACGTCACAATATCCAACTAGGTGTGATGTATTCTGGCGAGGTACAAAACGTTTATGCGGATGTGACCGGATTGCAACAGGTGATCATTAATGTGCTTAATAATGCCAAAGATGCTTGTCTTGCTCATTCGACTTCGCAAAAAGAGTTGTTTGTTGATCTCCATATCAGCTTTTGTGATGACGTTGTCATCATTGATGTCATGGATAACGGGGTCGGGTTCGAAGAGCAAAATACCCCTCTTGATCAGCCT
>NZ_JAWPOX010000330.1:0-810 GCF_033344475.1 Vibrio sp. 1288 | reverse complement strand
GTTGCGGCTGGTCCTCAACTGGACTAATACCGAAGCAAAACTGAGTGACCTGTGATTTGATGACAACAGTGACTTAGTTACAAAAATGCTCTTCAAGCCCCTCTTTTGAGGGGCTTTTTATTGAATCCCACACCAGATTGATACAAGCTAAAGCCTAACTGGGTTATTTGTATAACTGACCTCATCAGTTTTCCGACACTTCACTTACAGGTTCTGGCAGGGATGAAAACAGCGCGTCGAATTCTAATTCTCTTACTGGTGGTATTGATTGCCTTTCCGGCGACCATTATTGCGCTGTTAACCACCTCATACGCCAATTCTACATGGCAATGGGTTTCACCCTACCTTGGCTTACCGATCCAAGCGGAGCGCGTTCATTACGACTTCCCTTACCACCTTTCGCTGCAAAACGTTCGCTCCCAAGACGCTCAACTACCTTATATTGAACAAGTCGACGTGTGGCTGAACCCTGACATACGACGAGATGGGAAATGGATTATCGATAGCTTGCTGATCGATGGGGTGAGTCTAAAAAAAGGCATACCGACACGGCCTAACTTAGAGTCGATCCAGTTCCACCAGATTGCGCTGAAAAATATTGATTACGCGGATGCGCGCTTTTCCGTAACTGGATTGAGTATCCAAATCCAAGATCCTACTTGGCTAAACGCTCAACAATTATGGCCTTACGGCGCTATTCAGGCTTCTGCAGAGCAAATGTATTGGCACGGTGAGGCGATACAAAAAGTACTGGTTGATGTGGATTATCAAGCCCAAAACAGCACCCTCTATGGCACGTCTTTTAAATGG
>NZ_JAWPOX010000329.1:0-811 GCF_033344475.1 Vibrio sp. 1288 | reverse complement strand
AGCATTACACTCAACAACAACTGTGTCCAAGCTTCTATCTATACGCAAAAAGATGGCGGGACTCGAGTCTATGTGCCTGAGCATCAACCTATTCGTGTTAAAAGTTCGGTCGAAACCGTTTCTAAGACGATTCAAAAGAGCCGCCATTGCGAGTTAGACCTGCTTGCTAACCCAGACAATCGCTACGAATTAAAAGGATGCTTAGTCGAACGAGAAAAGCCGCTGCCTCTCACATTTGCGGTTCAAGATCCTGAACGTTATACCAGTCAAAATATCAGTACGTTACTCAAGCAATTAGGTATTGAGCTCAAAGGCAAAATTAAGATTGGTTCAGCGCCACAGAAACAACGTAAATTGATGGCATTACATCAATCAAAGCCGCTATCCGATTTACTTGATGACATGCTCAAGCATTCTGACAATTTGATCGCAGACACATTAACGAAAACATTGGGTGCGAAATTTTTTGTTCAACCTGGAAGTTTTACCAATGGTACAGAAGCGATCAAACAGATCATTTTCGCCAACACTGGCATCGATATCCGTAACGCACGCTTGGAAGATGGATCGGGCCTTTCAAGAAACAACCGTATTTCTGCGACCAAAATGGCGGAAATCCTACGTTATATCTGGAAAAACGAAAAAACACTGAAGCTGATTGCCATCATGCCTAAATCAGGCGAATCGGGTACGCTGCAATACCGCCAAAGCATGCGGAATGCCCCAATCAAAGGTCAACTGATTGCCAAGAGTGGTTCATTGTACGGAACCTACAACATGGCGGGTTATGGTTTAGATAAAAATGGCCAGC
>NZ_JAWPOX010000328.1:0-811 GCF_033344475.1 Vibrio sp. 1288 | reverse complement strand
AATGAAGCGTTTTCGGATATGGCTGGCGAAGCAGCAGAGTTCTATTCCCGAGGTTCAAACGATTGGAAAGTCGGATTTGATATTCGTAAGTCTCCAACTGGCGCATTACGTTACATGGACAACCCTCCGTTAGACGGACGCTCGATTGACCACGCGTCTCAATATGTCAGTGGTATGGATGTTCATTACTCTAGTGGTGTGTTTAACAAGGCGTTTTATCTGTTAGCCGTCGATTATGATTGGGGCACCGAAAACACCTTCAAGGCATTTGCCCACGCGAACCAAAACTATTGGACACCAAGCGCGACGTTTGATTCAGCTGCCGCTGGCGTATTGGCGGCGGCGCAAGACTTAAGCTTACCTGCGAGTGATGTGACGGCGGCTTTTGCCCAAGTTGGCGTGTCGACGGATGGTGGTGTCGTTGAACCACCTTCAAGCGCTTGTGATGCTGTGTCGTTGAGTAATGGGACATCAAGCAATATCGAATCTGCTTCGACAGGGCAGTGGCACTGCTTCACTATTGATGTGCCAGCAAACGGTTCAGACTTAACCATCACGACCGCAGGTTCAAATGGGGATGCCGACCTCTACGTAAAGTTGGGCAGTGCGCCAAGTTTGTCAAACTACGATTGTCGCTCTATCAGCTCGAATAGTAACGAAGTGTGCAGTTTTGCTACGCCAAGTGAAGGGACGTGGCATATTGGGGTTTACGCGTATAGCGGTATCAGTAACGTGAGTGTAACCGCGAGTTATACAGAACAAGAAGCCCCACCACCTTCTGGCGGAGTGACAACACAATCCATCAACAATG
>NZ_JAWPOX010000032.1:0-54138 GCF_033344475.1 Vibrio sp. 1288 | reverse complement strand
GGTTGAAAGCACCGGTCTTGAAAACCGGCATACGTTAATAGCGTATCTAGGGTTCAAATCCCTATCTCTCCGCCACTAATAAGAAGCCTCGCTAGAAATAGCGAGGCTTTTTTCATTTCCGCACATCTTTATTACTCTATCTGTGCTTGCCAAAAATCAATTCCATATGCGATCTACTTTTGGACTAAGTAACATCGGTATCGGTATCGGTATTGGTATTGGTATTGGTTGTGACGTTTTGATTTTTGCTAAGAAGTGCAGTTGCCTCTAAAGCTGTTCATCCTCATCACTGCATGCTGTCCCGATAAGGTTGTTGGAGATGCTTTGTTAAGGTGTTGAACCATCTATTGCCTTATCGTTCTCTTAAAGCACTACCATTGCTTCTCTAGCCCCTTTTACCGGATAGACCGAACAAATAAGCATACTCAAATAGCCACTGTTTCACTGATGTATCTTTTTGTTTTACTCAGTCTAGCGACGCGTGTGCTCTATTGCCTAAATCTAGCTACGTCTTAAAACCATACATCAACAGGCTAAAGTTACGTATTCCTGCATTTTTTAAAATTGTTTTGGATTCTGCTGGAATGACAGGATCAGAGTAGTCAAAGAGAAGAGGAAAGTGAAACGATAGTGAGTTGCTAGGAAGTTGAGAACTACTTGGGAGCCAATGAATTGGATAAACATATTGATGACTAAGGACTGAAGGGTTAATAGCAGGCAATAAAAAAGCCGACAGGTAAGCTGTCGGCTTGGTTAGGTCATCTTAAGTTAGTCATTCTGTACGAGCGTGAGAGCTTTACGAGAGACTTCGTGAGCAGCTTTGGTTAGATTTTGCTTCTCTAGTGTGTCTGCTAGGAATGCATAGTCAGAGACGTCAGAGCGAAGCTTTAAGGCGATCTCAAAGTGATCCTGGGCTTCTTGCCACTTCTCTTGACGGAAATAGAAGTGCGCTAATGCGCTATGGGCAGCGGCGTTATCCGGTTCTTTCTTCACTACTCCCTCTAAGAAGACCACGACAGGGTGGGTATCTGGCAGGTTTAGATCTGGCAGAAGTTGATAAAGCTCTGGGGCAGGTTGTTTTTTTAATGCTTCTTTTAGCACGGTAAAGGCTTCTGCATCAGCTTTTCGTGTGATGAGTTCTCGAGCAAAACAGGCAACGAGGTTTGTGTCTTGTTTCACTTTACGTGAGAGACTATTCCAATGGGAGATTAGCCCTTCGCTACCTTGTTGTTGCGCTACTTCATGGAGTAAGCCGCACTGCGCCTTTTGAATCAGCTCTGCATGTTCTTCTTCCGTGATGAGTTTTGCTTTGGTTAGTTGTGGCAAGAGGTCAATAAGAGGTTGCCACAACTTTAGCTGCATGTACGTTGTTTTCAGCAAGTTCAATACAATAGAGTTACTTGCATACTGATTTTTTAACGATTGCAAGGTATCGAAAGCGGACTCGAACTCGTTGTCGCGGATAAATTGTTTCGCTCGAGTCAGTTCTACTGCGAGATGGGCGTTCTCTTGTTGGCTCGCTAGCTCTAGATAGTGATCTCGTTTTGCTTTATCACCTTGGCCTTGTGCGGCTTCAGACGCAACCAAGTAGCAAAGCAGCGGCATATCGTGATGATTTGCCCAGCGAGTTACTTTCTTCTCAGCACCTTTCCAGTCACCTTCTAGAAGTTTAATAATGCCTTCATTGGTGTATCGGCGGGAATGGCGCATTTTGCGAACACTGAAGTAGTTCCATGTTGTAGAACTAGCATAAACTAACTTCTTAATCAGGTACTCAAGCAGAAAAAGACCTGCGAGTGCTGCGATAACAAAAACCACTAATGTCGTTACGCTCATCTCGATCGTTTTCTCGGCAATGGAGATGAGTACATAGCCTTGCTGACCAGAAAACTGGGTGCCAACAAATAGTCCTGCGCCTAGTACAACAAATAGGAAAATAAGACGAAACATTACTTATCCTCCATGCCTGTCATCGTTGTGACTTCACGACGTAGGCGTTCACGGATGACATCTGATAGTTGAGACTGACTTTGCAGTTTTGTTGGGTATTCCACTTGAATATTTTGCTGACTTAGTAGGTTAACCGTTTTGTTGAACTCTTTAACAGAATTATCGTCTTGGTTGAAGAAAGCTAATGCCCATTTGTCGGCTGTTTTTAGAGATGTGGTGTAAATTTCACCTTGTTCTTGGTACACCGCTTTTATTGCCGTTTCCAATTTGGCTTTGATGTTTTCTTTCAGGTAAAAGTGTTGCTCAGGAGAGAGCAGTGGAATGACGTTACCATCGCGCGTGCGGAAGGTAATGAAGTTTTCCGAAAAGTCCTTCAAAGAGGTCATTAAGTTATCTTGCCAGTTTGCGATATCTTCAGACACTTCAGTGTTTTCTACGGCTTCAGCTTCAGGTAGCAGTGCATTGGCGAGAGGGAGCTTGTCTACTTGCTGTTGCAGGGCAGTTAAGCGTAGTACCAATCCATCACGGTCAATTAGCGGGATAGTGCGAAGTTTGGTGATATCGTTTGCCATTGCTTTACGTAGTTTGACGAGACTAGGGTCATTCAGCGCTGCAATGCGTTGGTCTGCACTTTCCATCAGTTGAGTCGCGCTTTCTACATCGTGCTCTAAGAACAATTTACGGCCGGCTAATTTGACGAGGTAATCGGCTTCCGCCAATAGCCAGTCGTTTGGTCGACGACCTTTCACATCGGCAACGGCGAGCTGTAAGCTTTCAATGCTCTTCTGTTGCTGTCCAAGTACCACTTCCGCTTTGTGTGTCACGGTTGTTGCTTTCTCGATGGTTTCTTCTAGTACCCGGCTGAGCTCTTGCTTCATGGAAGCTTGAGTGCTTTCTAGCTGACTTTTTAGTTGGGCGATCTGCGCTTGGTAATCGGCTTGCTGTTGATGCAGCTTGTACGCGAGGCCACCGCCAAAAATAATCGATAAGATGATAGCGACCGTGCCTAGTTTGACACCGCGTTTACCTTGTTTTTCTTCAAACTCGACTTTGGTTGGCTCTGCTGTTTTTGGGGGCTCGGCCGCTTGTGGTTGCTCTTTTTTAAGGTCCGCATCCTGCTGCGATGTGGTTTTTTCGACTAGCGGTGCCGATGAGGTTTCTTCGGAAAGGTTTTTATCGTTATTTTTTTGGTCGTTATTTTTACTTGTCATGCCTATATCCTGTGTAGCTAGGGCTGGAGAGCCGCCAGTAATTCTTGGTTGGATGCGCTTCCCGTGCATCTCACGCGAGTGAACCCCCTTTGAATTGCGATGTCAGCGATACGCTGACTGGGGATATACAACTCTTGTTGATTAAGCCAAGTCAATTGCTCCGACGTCAATTGGCTGCACAAATAATCCAGTTGTTCACCACTGGTGACAATAATCTGGTTAATTTGTAGGTTTTTCCATAGTGAGATACAGCTTACTGGATCGAATGGGATGAATTCTCTCTTGTAAGTCTCACTATAGTGAACTTTTGCGCCACGCCTCACCAATGCATCTTTGATCAGCTCTCTTCCGCCGTTACCACGAAGGATAAGAACTTGTTGTTGTGCCACATTGTTGAGCTCTGGCAGTCGCAATAAGTGTTCACTATCACTGACTTGGGGATAGTGTACTTTCTGTTGGGTACATTTGCTTAAATAGTGTGCTGTTTTTTGACCAACGGCAAGGTAAATAGCTTGTTTCGGCCATGACATCCCGTTGCTGGCTAAGATTTGCTGTGCACATTGCACTGCATGTCGACTAACAGCGATAACAATTTGAGCTTGATGTAGATGTTTAGAGAGGTGCGTGTCCGTGAGATCGGCGACAATGTCGATCAGAGGATGGTGATATGCGGAAATGCCGTGCCTTTCGAGCAGAGAGCAAAGCGCGTTGCCTTGCTCTCCCGGCCGAGTGACCAACACTGCCATGGTTATTCGTGATCTGCGTACAGCTTAGTTAGGATTTCACGAGCGCCGTTATCTAGCAGCTCATTGGCTAGCTGCACTCCTAATGCTTCGCCATCTTTACGATGGCCACGAATTTCACCACGAACAATTACGCTGCCATCTGGTTCGCCAACTAATGCGCGTAACCAAATGTTGTCGCCGTCTAGTAGGGCATAGCTGCCGATTGGTACCTGACAGCCGCCTTCTAGGGTCAGATTCATTGCGCGCTCACACAAAACGCGGTCTACGGTGTCTTGGTGGTTAAGTGGCTCAAGCAGCTTAAGCAGTCTTTCATCGTCAAGGCGGCACTCAATACCGACAGCACCTTGGCCTACCGCTGGTAGTGATTGCTCTGGTTCGATAAAGCTACGAATGCGCTCTTCAAGCTTCAATCGTTTGAGGCCAGCCGCAGCAAGAATGATTGCATCATACTCACCCGCATCTAACTTACCAAGGCGAGTGCCCACATTACCGCGAAGCTCTTTGATGATGATGTCCGGACGATATTCTTTCAGTTGGCATTGACGGCGCAAACTGCAAGTACCAACCACGGCACCTTGAGGGAGATCATCAATGTGGCTATAGGTATTAGAGACGAAGGCATCACGAGGATCTTCACGCTCACAAATGGTCACGAGGCCAAGGCCTTCTGGGAAATCGACGGGTACGTCTTTCATTGAGTGAACGGCGAGGTCTGCACGTCCTTCTAGCATCGCGATTTCAAGCTCTTTTACGAACAAGCCTTTGCCGCCAACTTTTGCTAGTGGTGTATCTAAAATCACGTCACCTTTGGTCACCATGGTTACTAACTCGACTTCCAAGCCAGGGTGAGCGGCTTGAAGGGCGTCTTTAACAAAGTAAGCTTGCCATAAAGCAAGAGGGCTTTTTCGAGTTGCAATGCGAATCGGTGTGGATTGTGTCATGATCTTCTCAATGCTGTTTGGATTTGGGTTTATCCTACCATTCTCATCAAGAAATGCTTACTGTTAGTTCGTTATCTCTGAAGGCTATGAATGGAATTACATGACGTTATGAAAATAGTGTGACTGGATTCTCAATTAGACTAAGGACTATTATTAGTAATAGGTAATAAGAGCGACACTACCGCGCGATTAATTTTGTGACTAAAGTATGGTTTTGTATCCAGAGTGATACGCGGGCGTGAAGCTTTACCCGCACCAATAAAAGTGTTAAATTGATCACGTTTTTAAGCCATTTTGGTTTAAAACGTCAGCAGATTTTCGTGATTGTTCAACCAAGGAATTCCCCTTGCAGGCTTACACCCAAAAAATCATCCAGCGACTAGATAATTTGAATCAGCAGCGAGTTGATCGCGCGCTGGCGCTTATGGATTCGCAAAGCCAGCAAGTCTTCCATTTGATTCCTGCCTTGTTGAACTACAACCATCCTGTAATTCCTGGCTATTATGATGCCGATGTCCCGTTTGGTGTGCATGGGCTTGAACTAAATAGCATTCAGCAACAATTCATAGATGATATTCAACTTGCCATTGGTCAGCCGCTCAAGACGGTAGAAAAGCCCGCTATATTGGGTTTGTACACCATGGGCAGTACCTCCTCGATTGGTCAAAGTACTTCCAGTGATTTGGATATTTGGGTGTGTATCTCACCAGAGATGGATTGTGACGAACGCGAGTTATTGACCAATAAATGCTTACTCATCACGGATTGGGCACAAAGCAAAGGCGTGGAAGCGAACTTTTTCTTAATGGATAAAGAGCGCTTTAGAAGCAATCATTCTGAAGAGATGACGGGTGATAACTGTGGTTCATCTCAGCACTTACTTTTGCTAGATGAATTCTATCGTAGTGCGGTGCGTATTGCCGGACAGCGTTTGTTATGGCAAATCGTGCCACCAGAAATGGAAGAGTGTTACGACGAGTACGTTTCTCAACTGTGCAGTGATGGTTACATCGACTGTAGTGAATGGATCGACTTTGGTAAATTGAACTGCATTCCTGCTGAAGAATACTTCGGCTCGAACTTGTGGCAGTTATACAAAAGCATCGACTCTCCCTACAAATCGGTATTAAAAGCCATCTTGCTAGAAGCTTACTCGTGGGAATACCCGCATACTCAATTGTTAAGCATCGACACTAAACGTCGTTTCTTTGCCCATGAGCCTGATCTCTATGGCATGGATGCGTACTACTTAATGTTGGAAAAAGTAACCCGTTACTTAGAGCGAATTCAAGACGATACACGTTTGGATTTAGTGCGTCGCTGTTTCTATCTCAAAACCCATGAAAAACTATCTCGTGAGCCGAATGTTGGCTCAGTAGCTTGGCGTCGTGAAGCGCTGAGCGATATGATTGCAAAATGGAATTGGGATGCCAGTGTCGTTGCAGAGCTCGATGACCGCCGTAATTGGAAGGTTGAACAAGTAAAGGTGGTACATCATGCATTGCTGGATGCGTTGATGCAAAGCTACCGTAACTTGATTCAATTTGCGCGTCGTAACGACATCACTTCTGCTATCAGTCCGCAAGACATCAGTATTTTGGCCCGTAAACTTTACGCAGCTTTTGAAGTATTGCCGGGCAAAGTAACGTTACTAAACCCACAGATTTCACCTGATCTGCACGAGCCTGACTTGAGCTTTATCGAAGTGAAAAAAGGGGGAGTGAACAAGTCTGGTTGGTACCTCTATAAACAACCACTTATTGCGCACCGCATTTTGGGGCAACCATATCTAGAGCATCATGAATACTTGAGTAAGTTGGTTGCTTGGGCATTCTTCAATGGCTTGATTACTGAATCGACTCGTTTACATGCCGTGGTACGTGAAGCGCAGCTAGATATTGATAAGTTTTACCAAATGGTGAGTGACTTACGAAATACTTTTGCGTTACGTAAGCGTCGTCCATCTATGCAGGCGCTAGCGAGTCCTTGTGAAATAAGCCAGCTTGCGATGTTCATCAACTTTGAAAATGATCCGACGTCTGAACTTTCTGGTCGTTCGTTGAAAGTGGATGTTAAGAACACCGATATTTTTAGCTTTGGTCCAGAACATAAAAATTTAGTCGGCAGTGTTGACCTTGTTTACCGTAATTCTTGGCATGAAGTGCGTACGCTGCATTTCAAAGGGGAAACGGCGATGCTGGATGCACTGAAAACCATTTTGGGCAAAATGCACCAAGATGCGTTGCCACCAGAATCAGTGGATGTGTTCTGCTATGCGAAGAACATGCGTGGTGTGATGCGTAATATGGTTTACCAGCTTTTAGCTGAATGTATCGACTTACGCTTGAAACCAGTAGAGCAAGAGAAACGTCGCCGCTTTAAAGCGATGCGTCTTGGTAACCAGACTTATGGGTTGTTCTTTGAACGTCGTGGTGTGTCGGTGCAGAAGCTAGAAAATTCCATCGATTTCTACCGCAGCATTTCCACTAACAAACTCAAAGGCTCGCCGCTGTTAATGCTCGATCGTGAGCAAGAATATCAAATGCCGGAAGCGGTGGATGGGTTTGCCAGTGAAGGTCTGGTGCAGTTCTTCTTTGAAGATAACGAAGATGGCTTCAATATTTATGTTTTGGATGAGTCAAATCAAGTGGAAGTGTATCACCAATTTAGTGGCTCCAAAGATGAAATGATTTCGTCTGTAAACAGCTTCTACACGTCGGTAAAAGACGATAGTCGCGTCGCGTCGAAGTTTATTAACTTTAACCTGCCTCAGTACTATCAAATTATTCACCCTGAAGAGGGGAATGCGTATATCATTCCTTACCGTAATGACGGTTGTTCACCGAGTCGCCCGACCAAAACTGTGAACGCGTAATTAAACCCGTATCAATAAACAAAAAGAGCACTTCGGTGCTCTTTTTGTTTTGGTGACGATTGACCAGAATTATGCCCAATCAATGGCTTCGCCTGCGTGCTTTTCACACTCTTTCTTCACCATTTCAAATAGCTCCATACCCGTTTTTGAGCAGGTCCATTTACCTTCAATAAGCTTGAAGTGGAAACCACCAGATTTGGACGCTAGCCAGATCTCATGCATCGGCTCTTGGCGATTAATGATGATTTGGCTGCGGTCTTCAAATTCCAATGTCATTACGTTGCCAGTGACTTCGTAATCAATGTCTGCGCCTGAATCATCGATGGATTCTTCGATGATTTGCATCTGCGCATCCACCAGTTGATGAAATTCAGTATCGTTCATCCGTCTATCCTATTGCTTTTCCTGAGTGTGGTGCGATTATAGGGGGCATTGATTCAATAATCACGATATGCGAAATGAAAAAATTAGTTACTGTGTTGTTTGTGATGGTTGCCGCGACCTTAGCGGGGTGTGGTCAGTCTGGCTCACTATACATTCCAGATGACACTCAACAGAATGAGCAATCACAATAAATAACCGCACCTTAGGGTGAAATTAGGGTTCAGCAGTCGAATAAAATAAGGGAAGCGAATTTTGGATTACTTCAACTATCAGGATGATGGCCAGCTTTGGGCCGAAGACGTCCCACTTCAAGCTCTTGCAGAGCAATATGGCACTCCTCTTTACGTATATTCTCGAGCCACGCTAGAGCGCCATTGGAAGGCGTTTGATAGTGCTGTGGGTCAGCATCCTCACCTGGTTTGCTACGCGGTGAAAGCCAACTCAAACTTAGGCGTATTGAACACGCTAGCGCGTTTGGGATCGGGTTTTGATATCGTGTCGGGTGGTGAACTTGAGCGTGTGATTGCCGCAGGCGGTGATCCGAAAAAAGTCGTTTTCTCTGGTGTTGGTAAAACATCGGCAGAGATGAAGCGCGCTCTTGAGCTAGGTATCAAATGTTTCAACGTTGAATCTGAGCCAGAGCTAGAACGTTTGAACAAGGTTGCGGGTGAGCTTGGTGTGATTGCGCCAATTTCTCTGCGTATCAATCCAGATGTCGACGCGAAAACACACCCTTACATTTCGACTGGTCTTCGCGACAATAAATTCGGCATTGCGTTTGATCGTGCGCCAGATGTTTATAAATTCGCGCAAAGCCTGCCGAACTTGAATGTGCAAGGCATCGACTGCCACATTGGTTCTCAGCTGACCAATATAGACCCATTTATCGACGCGACAGACCGTTTATTAGCCCTGATTGATGATTTAAAAGCGCAAGGCATTAACATTCGTCACCTTGATGTCGGCGGCGGTTTGGGTGTGGTCTATCGTGATGAATTACCACCTCAGCCTTCTGATTACGCCAAAGCGTTACTTGGTCGTCTTGAAAATCACCAAGACTTGGAGCTGATCTTTGAGCCAGGCCGTGCAATTGCTGCGAACGCAGGTATCTTGCTAACGCGTGTTGAGTTTTTAAAACATACTGAGCATAAAAACTTTGCGATTATCGACGCTGCAATGAACGACTTGATGCGTCCTGCGCTATACCAAGCATGGCAAGATATTGTGCCAGTTTCACCGCGAAAGGGTGAAGCTCAGACTTACGACTTGGTTGGTCCTATTTGTGAAACCGGCGACTTCTTGGGTAAAGATCGCGCACTCGTTTTGCAAGAAGGTGATCTACTCGCGGTTCGTTCAGCAGGTGCCTATGGTTTTGTGATGTCTTCGAACTACAATACTCGTACCCGAGCGGCAGAAGTGATGGTGGACGGTAAACAAAGCCACTTAGTTCGCCAGCGTGAGGAGCTGACCAGTTTGTGGCAGCTGGAACAGATTCTACCGGAGTAACACACAACAAATGCATTTCCACTTTTCCAAAATGCACGGTTTGGGCAACGACTTCATGGTCGTCGACTGTATTACCCAGAACGTGTTTTTCTCGCAAGACCTGATCCGCCGCTTGGCGGATCGTCATACTGGCGTTGGTTTTGACCAATTGCTTGTGGTAGAGGCCCCTTACGACCCTGAAACCGACTTCCATTATCGGATTTTTAATGCCGATGGTAGTGAAGTTGAACAGTGTGGTAACGGTGCACGCTGTTTTGCCCGCTTTGTTCGCTTGAAGGGGCTGACCAATAAATACAGCATCAGCGTGAGCACCAAGAAAGGAAAGATGATTCTCAACATCGAAGATGATGGGGAAGTGACGGTCAACATGGGCGTACCAGAGTTTGAACCGAACAAAATTCCTTTCAAAGCGAAGCAAAAAGAGAAAACTTACATCATGCGAGCAGGCGACAATACCTTGTTTTGTGGTGCTGTGAGCATGGGTAACCCGCACGTAGTGACCGTGGTCGACGATGTGGATACGGCAGAAGTGGAAACTCTCGGTCCGCTGCTCGAGTCGCATGAGCGTTTCCCAGAGCGCGTCAACGCTGGCTTTATGCAGGTGATGAGTCGTGACCATATTCGTCTTCGAGTTTACGAGCGAGGCGCAGGAGAGACACAAGCTTGTGGTAGTGGTGCATGCGCGGCAGTCGCGGTTGGGATTCTGCAGGGCTTGTTGGATGAAAACGTTAAGGTTTCTCTACCTGGTGGTGAATTGCGAATTGCATGGCAAGGCCCTGGCAAGCCGTTGTTTATGACCGGACCTACAACGCATGTATTTGATGGTCAATTGTCTTGCTAGTTGAAGAAAAAGGAAACGCTTTGTCTCAAGTAGAAGCAGATGCCTTAACGGCTGAAGTAGTGGCAGAGTACCTCAAAGATCATCCAGACTTTTTTGTGCAACGTCCGGAGCTTGTGGATCGTTTATCTTTCCCACACTCAGACTTAGGCGCGGTATCTTTGGTACACATCCAAATGAATCGCCAACGTCAGCGCATTGAAGAGTTAGAGGAAGAGATCACTACACTAATGTCGCTTGCGGCGAACAATGATCGCACCTTTTACGAATTTATGGATTTGCAGGGGCAGATTCTAAAGTGTGGTGACTTTAAACAAGTCATTCATTCTATCGAAGAGAAAGCCAAAACATTGGGCTTACGTGCGTTTGTTCGATTGTTTAGTCAATGCGACGCATCGATTCAATTGAGTAAGGAAAGTTATCAACGCTTTGCGACCACACACTTAAATGGCAAAGATGCGTACTTAGGACGTCTTCGCAAAGTGGATCGTGAAGCTTTGTTTGGCAACATGGAAGTGCCGGAAATGGGGTCCTATGTGGTACTGCCGCTCGTGAAACAGCAAACTCTGGGCGTGCTTGCTTTTTCTAGTGAAGATGGCGGCCATTTTCAGCCAGATATGGATACCTTGTTTTTGCGTCACCTATCATTAGTAGTGGCACATCTCGCTCAAACACTGGTATGGCAAAGTTACGATGACGACAACTCCCAACACTCCTCTGCCAAATAGTCTGCAAAAGCCTCTTGAGCGCTTCTATGAATTCTTACGAAGCGAAAAGGGGCTTAGCCTACATACTCAGCGCAATTACAAACAGCAGCTAGAAACAATGGCGCAGCACCTAGCTGAAATGGGGCTCAAAGATTGGTCTCAAGTGGATGCTGGTTGGGTGCGCCAATTAGCAGGTAAGGGCATGCGAGAAGGCATGAAAGCCAGCAGTTTGGCAACGCGACTCTCATCGCTGCGTAGCTTTTTCGATTTCCTTATTCTGCGTGGCGAGATTTCTGCTAACCCAGCCAAAGGGGTTTCAGCACCTCGCAAAAAACGCCCGTTGCCCAAAAACCTCGATGTTGACGAAGTGAGCCAATTACTTGAAGTCAACGAGGACGACCCGTTGGCTGTGCGCGATCGCGCCATGATGGAGCTGATGTATGGCGCCGGCTTACGTTTGGCTGAACTGGTGGGTGTGGATGTACGTGACGTACAACTGCGTAGTGGTGAGCTTCGTGTTATTGGTAAAGGCGATAAAGAACGTAAAGTGCCGTTCTCTGGGATGGCAACCGAGTGGGTCGGGAAGTGGTTACGCGTTCGTGGTGATTTAGCCGCTCCAGGTGAGCCCGCCTTGTTTGTATCTAAGCTTGGAACGCGTATTTCGCATCGTAGCGTGCAAAAGCGCATGGCTGAATGGGGGCAGAAACAGTCTGTCGCAAGCCATATTAGTCCGCATAAATTGCGTCACTCATTTGCGACACATATGCTCGAATCAAGCAATAACTTACGTGCGGTGCAGGAGCTTTTAGGGCACGAGAATATTTCGACGACCCAAATCTACACGCACTTGGATTTCCAACATTTGGCGCAAGCCTACGACCAAGCCCACCCACGCGCACGTAAAAAGAACGGGGAGTGAGCCGAAGTATGAAATTTTATCGCCGTATCGAGCCTATTAAGGCAATGACCTTTGACCTAGATGATACCCTCTATGACAACTATCCTGTGATAGTTCGCATGGAGCGTGAGTTGCTATCTTGGCTCAAGCACCATCATCCAGCGGTTGCTCATATGAACAAAGCGGATTGGTTTGCTCTCAAGCAGCGTGTTGTGCAGCAACAACCCGAGCTGAAGAGCGATGTCACTTTATGGCGTTTAGTGCAACTTCAGCAAGCCTTCTCCCAAGTAGGCTACGACGAAGACGCAGCACATGCCGCCGCGAAAGCCGCAGTAGACATTGCGTTGGACTGGCGTAACCGTTTTGAAGTGCCGCAGCAAAGCCTCGATGTATTGGAGGAACTCGCGCAGCACATCCCGTTGGTGGCAATCACCAACGGTAATGTGGATTTAGACCGCATCGGTCTTACGCCTTATTTCCAACAGGTACTTAAAGCAGGACCAGATGGATTGGCGAAACCCGCAACCGATATGTTTACTAAAGCGAAGCGATTCTTGGATATTCCTGCGGAGAATATTCTGCATGTCGGTGATCATCTAACCACGGATGTGCATGGTGCAAAGTTGGCTGGTTTTGCAGCCTGTTGGTTTAATGATATGAATAAAAATGTCATTAACCATTCAAAAACACGTACTTTACCTGATATTGAAATCAATAGTTTGCAGCCGTTACTCACACTTTTTTAATTGCTTTCGCATTAATCCATTCTAATCTCATTTTGTGTCTAGAAAAGCAGCGCAAAGCCACGTAAATTATTCTCTATTAAATAAAAATAGTAACGCCACACGTCGTGGTGAAGATAGTGTTACGGCAGTGGTAGGTCCATGCGAGCTTTTTCAAAACTGGTTCACGATGTCAGTCAACTGAATGACTTTTTAGTCACTTTTCCGACTTCCTCAGATAAACAATATTTAGTACAAATATTGTCGACGCAATCGCGCGAAATTACGACCACACTTGCAGACGCCGTTTTGTCGTCGCTGCCGAATGCTCATGTTATGGGGCATAGTACGCGTAATGTGATTCTGGAAGGGGAGATATTTACCTCTGGTTGCCTAGTGAGTGTGATTGAATTTGAGCAAACCACGCTGACTTCTGCGGTACAAACATACTCTTACTCCCCTGACATTGATGGCGGGGAGCTCAAGCGCTCTCTTCTAATGCAGCATAATTCACAGGTGATCCTCAGCTTTGCTGTGCAAATTGAACGACGTGACTATCCCTTGTTTCAAACCTTCGCCAGTGAAGAAGTAGTGATTTCTGGAGGGTTGGCGCAGAGTATTGACGATGGCTGCTGGGTGCTATATCAAAACCGAGTTTACGATAATGCCGTGGTTGCCGTAGCTTTGCACAGTGATACTTTGAAGCTATGGACTGATGCGTATTCGGAATGGAACCCGATTGGCATGCCACACAAAGTCACTCATGCAAAAGGAACGCGCTTGTATTGTTTAGGTGAGAAGAAAGCGCTGGACGTATACAAGCGTTACTTGGCGGATGGCCATGACGTGACGCTGAGTCAACTGCTCAGCTTTCCTTTATATCGAGAAAGCTTAGGGCGAAAGGAAGTTTGTACGGTAACGGAGCTACACGCTGATGGCAGTATGAGCTTCGACAGGCCCTGGTGTCTTGGTGACGAAGTGCAATTTTGCTATAACCATCCCTCGTTAACGCTCGAGCAAGTGCGGCATGGTGTGGTTGAGTTAGCCACGCACCAACCTGAAGTCGTGATGATTTTTAACTGCGCGTCACGGTTAGACTTTATTGACAGCAGCGACGAAGTCCAAGCATTCAAAGATATTGCGACGACGTTTGGTAGTTACTGTATGGGGGAGCTGCATGGTGGTATTGGTCAGCCCGAAATTCTTCATCACAGCCTGACGTATTTAGCGATGCGAGAGGGAGACGAAGTGCAAACATTGAACTTGCCTAAGTCGCCCGTTAGCTCCTCTATTTCACCGCTGTTTAGCTTGATTCGAAATGCGATCGGCGATCTCAACCATATGAACGCGCATATGGGATATCAACTCGATCGCCAAACGCGCAAGTTACAAGAAAGCTATCGACGCGACAGTCGCACGGGATTACAAAACCGGGTCGCATTGCAAGAGCGGCTGAGTAACATCGATTTGGATGAGCATTTGTTGACTCTAAAGCTACTTAACTTTAGTCATATCAACGAAAAATACGGCTACCGAGTGGGAGATCAATTACTCAAAGATCTCTCAATGCACTTTACGAATCGACTACGAAAGCGTTTCGGCATGCCAACGGCTTTGCAGCTTTATAGTATTGGGGTTGGTGAATGGGCGTTCATATTTAAAGCTGATCAAAGCAGCGAGACCATCAAACAGCACTTTGCGCGTTTTGCTGACGCGGTAGAACAAACTAATTTTGAGCCAATTGGCCTACGTGAAATAGATTATCTTTCTATCTCGCTATGCGGCGGCTTAGTGAGTCGTCGAGATTTTCCATCCGCTTCAGTAGATGAGCTCTTACTCAAAGGCATCGAAGCGAGGCGCTCCGGTGTACGCAGTAATACCCATATCTGTAATGCGAAAGATATTGAAGTCAGTGAGGATGTGCGTAAAGAGCAACTTGGATGGCTAAGTTGCGTTAGTAGAGCCATTCTCAAACAGAACATCATCACTTATAGCCAACCCATTGTGCATGCGGGTAGCCACAAATTGGCAAGCCAAGAATGTTTGGTTCGTATTCTGGAAGCCGATGGAACGGTGATTGCGCCAGGGCGTTTTCTGCCAATTATCTCTGATACGCATCTTTACACTCGACTAAGTCGGCACATGATTCATTCTACGTTGCATTATATGCGAGATAAGCAAGGTGACTTTTCTATAAACTTATCGCCGCAAGATTTGCTCAGTGATAAAACTTTAATGCTTTTAGAGCATGAAATTAGCCAGCTAAATGACCCAAGGCGAATTGGTTTAGAAGTGCTGGAATCTGAGCAGATCAAAGACTACGGCCGAATGATAGAAGTGTGCAGTCATTTTAGAAGCTTAGGGGCGCGTATCATTGTTGATGACTTTGGGTCCGGTTATTCGAATATCGATGAAATCCTAAAGTTGGAGCCAGAAGTCATAAAGCTCGATGGCAGCTTGATTCGTGATATTGATAAAGACTTAAAACAGCGCAAGATCGCTTCCCAGTTGGTGCGTTTGTGCCAGGTGTTTAACGCGGAGACGGTGGCGGAGTTCGTCCACAATCAGGAGGTGTGTACCATCGCACAAGACATGGGGGTGGATTATTTGCAGGGTTACTATCTTGGCGAGCCGACTCGACTGTTTTAATGATGTTTCACGTGAAACTTCTTGTCGTAAAAAACGCAGCGTAGGCTGCGTTTTGTGTTTGGTCCTTCTACTGAGCTTAATGTTTAACGCTTAAGAGCGTGTCCACTCTTTTCAGCTTGGAACAGAGCGAGGTAATGGGCAAAAAAGCGCTGCATTTGTTGTTGGTTGTTTTGTTCTCCAAGTTGCCCGAGCAAATGTGCAGCGACTTCAAACGTACACAAATTACCTTGTTGTTGGTTGCGTCGCAGCTGATATTGTGAGTCCGCCGACGCGGACAATCCCATAGTAGGGATACCTTCTAACCAACGGCTCTTATTGATCATCTTGCGCGCCTCTTGCCAGGTGGCATCCAAAATAATAAACAGCGGAGTTTTGGTTTGTTGCTGGCTTTGGAGTACCACATCTTCGAGTGTGATACTTTCTTCACAGGGGAAGAGCAACACCGGATACCGCGACGGATCAGCTAATAGAGAGAGTAATTCTGCTGGTGGCTGTTTGCGATCCCAGATTACTCGCTCAATGTTGAGTTGGCACTGCTCTAGTAGCTGGCCGGTATTAGTATCACGCTTCAGTTCATTCGGATGCATTAACAGCAGGATGTTGTGCTCACTGGTAAGTTTCGGCATCAGCGAGCACATACAATTGAATTGAAAACCGCAGGTTGGACACGGTTGAGACATTAAAGACGAACTCCTTCTCGCACCGGGCTTATCCCATCAGAGAACAGACGCACACCACTGACTTGGTTTGGCGTTGCCGTTGGCGCCATGCTTGGGTTGAGTGGGTAGCTAACCCCAGTGTATTGCATAACATGTTGAGCCGCTTTAGCTCCGCCACCGCTGACATTAAAAATCAGATCTCGCCAACCATGAGAGGTTTGTTGGCCGAGCATAATCGGGCTTTGCACTAGTGTAATGCGGCTATTAAAGCGCCATTCCTTTTCGTGATGTTCAAATATTAGCAATGTACAGCCACCGGAACCACACCAATCCAACTGTACCAATAGCTCTTCGTTACCATCGCTGTTGAGGTCGTAAGTTAGCCAACGGTATTGGTTATTGTTGGGGTTGGTTTGATGGATAAAGAAGTAGTTGCGCACCGCGGCATCTACTTTTGAATCAAACTCTGCACTAGAAGGTACGTCAGCACTACCGATGGGGTTGTTGGTGCGTTTTTCGGCTGGTTGCATGATGCCTTCATCACGAACGGTGGCAGGATAAAGGACTAAACCACCATCGGCGATTGGGTAGACCAAGTTACCGACTTTTTCTTTGGTCGCTTTGAGCTGATTGCCTTCTCGAGTAAACAGTCGCTCTGACATTAGCCTTTGCTGTTGATGATGCGTCATAACAACTTGAACCTGAGACGGACTTAACTGTTGCCAGTAACCACGCTCGATTAATGGTGCTTGTCCATTGGCGTAACGGTATTTTGTTGTGGCGCTGTGGTCTGGGTTTAAGGTCATTTGTACTTCAAAGCCTTGTGATTGGGTTGAGGTCGCGACATAGGTATTAGCCCAGCCAAGCGTTGCATCGACGTTTGCAGCCATACCACAACCTTGATACGTCTCGCCATCATGTTTTAGTGTTGCTTTCCAGCCATACAAAGAATCGCTCATTGTGTCTGAGCAGAGGTTTTCTGTTAAGCGAAGCTCACCATCTTGTAGTTGATAAGTGCGCTGGCGAGGTTGAAGCTGACTGCTTTTAATCGCTAATTTTGTGGTTTGTTTGCCGATTTGCTGGAATGTTAGTCCATTAGCCTCAAAGCTTGCCGACCAAGAAGGCTCATTACCAAACACGCGAGTTGGTTTGTTTGGTTGCTGACAACGGTTTGGGTTTTCCGTTGTGAGGAAGTTCACTTGTTCCACGACAAAGTTAGCATCGAAATCAGCAGAAAACCCATCGATGCCCGGTGGGTTGAGGTGGCCGATAACCTCGCCATACATAGTCTGGTAAGGCTCGTTATTTAACTGAATTGCTCGTTGCATTTGCTGTGGTGATAATTGCAACCAATATTGCTTGTCGCTGCCACAAGGCATGATGTATTGGCTCTCGTGACCGACGATCACTTTTCCGCGTAGCATAAAAGTTTGAGGTTGAATGGTTTCAGGCTTATCTAAGGTTGCTGGTGGAGAGGTTGGGTCAGCAGCACCAGATTGTGGCGGCTGTGAACTACATGCTTGCAGAACCAGCAGGGTGGCAAGCGCCACTGGGTTTTTCAAAGCCTTCATGTTATATCTTCCTCATTATTGTTACTCAATCGGCATCGGATGGCATTATGGCATATTGGTTATTTAAAACTGAACCAGATACCTTTTCTATTGACACGCTTCGAACCCAAAAGGTTTCATGTTGGGAGGGAGTTCGTAATTATCAGGCGCGCAATATGATGCGTGACCAAGTGAAGGTGGACGATTTAGTCCTGATTTACCACTCTTCTTGTAAACATGTTGGCGTGGCAGGTATTGCTAAAGTTGTGAGAGAAGCCTATCCCGATCATTTCCAATTCGATCCCGAAAGCGATTATTACGATCCAAAGTCAGACCCAGACAACCCGCGTTGGATTATGGTGGATGTAGAGTTTGTACGTAAAACGGCGCGAGTGATTCCGTTGTCGGTGATGAAAGCGATGCCAGAACTTGAGAACATGCCGTTGGTGAAACGTGGAAATCGCTTGTCGATTATGCCCGTGACAGAAGAAGAATGGGACGCGATTCTTGGCAAAGAGAAGCTGCCAAGTCAGCGATAAAAGAAAAGGGCTGCGAATGTGCAGCCCTTCATTATTTGGAGTATTGAAGCTTACAGCAAGTGTTCTTGTAGGTAGTGTGCAACCGCATCTTCTGCATTGCTGCCAATTACTTCATTATTTGGTAGAGCTTTCATCACTTTTTCGTGTGATGTACCCATAACTAGCCCTTTACCTGCCATCGACAGCATTTCTACGTCATTCATGCCATCACCAAATGCTACGCAGTTTTCTAACGTGAGGTCGAGTTTTTTCGCTACCGCTTCAAGAGCATGACCTTTAGACACGCCAGCGCTCATTACTTCCAAACACCAAGGCGTTGAAAATGCGATGTTCAGCTTATCACCAAACTGCTCACGTAGTTTGTTTTCAAATACGACCAAACGTTCGTGGTCTTCTCCTGGATGAGTAAAGAAAACTTTCGCAATACCGTCAGTTGGGGCGTGGTCTTCATCAAATAAGACGTAAGTGAATTCATCGTGGAAGTCACGTAACGTTTCATCATCCTTGTTCATCAACCAGCTATCATTTTGATACATGTGAATAAGTATTTCTTGATCATGTTTGATCGTGTCGATCACGCCTTGTACCAGTTCCGCAGGGACATTCTCGCTGTACATTAGCTGATCTTCCTGGTCATGCACTCGGGCACCATTCGACGTGATCATATAAGCTGGAATGCCAACTTGGCGACGGATGCTCGCAACGTCTACGTGGTGACGGCCGGTTGCAAAGACAAAGGTATAACCCTTTTCATGCAGCGCTTTTAGCGTCTCTTTTGAGTAAGCACTGAGCTGATGGTTAGGTGCGAGTAACGTGCCATCCAGATCAGAGGCAACGATTTTGGTGATCTCTTTGCAAGGTAGCGATGTGCTCATGAAGTCCTCGTAAACGGTTTGGATAGTGTGGAACAGGTGAATTGCAAACGGAGTACAGCAGACTGACTAGATCGTACTGCTCCGAATGCGGGGGAACTTGGGCCCGTAGCACTATGCGGTTAAACACTGTGTCAAAGTAGCCAAGTTCAAGCAGTGTACGCCAAAATGAGGATGAAAAAGAGGGTAAATCGATGTGTAGACATTTCCTCTTTAATCTTAGTCGTGAAATGGTCGCCTAGAGTTCTTATTGTGCTTGTTCGTTTGATGGCGATTTAGGGTCATTCATAAAGCGGAAAATCGCATCGAGCGCTTGATTACGATACTTGTCGGTCTCGAACAAGATTTCATGCTGTGCGCCTTCGATAGAAAGCAGCTCCGCGTGCGGGTTGGTTTTCCGCAATTTATCAATAAAACGCTTTTGCGCGAGGTTGCTAACAATCCGATCGTTTCCGGCTTGGATTAGGATTACTGGTATTTTGACTTGGCGAGTTAATAAAAAGCACTGCTTAGCGGCCATGAGCCCTTGCCAAACCCAGCGAGTGCTTGGCCCACCGACTTGCAGTTCCGGTTTTTCCGTATATAGGTTTCGGAACCATTGGTAGCGGCCGTAACTTTGGCTAAGTGGGTTATCTTCAAAGGGCTTAGGGAAGTAGGCCTGATGTCCTGGTGCATAGCGTGGCAAAGTCGATACCGCTGACATAATTTGTGTGACCGGAATCGCTATTGGTGAGAGGTACCATGGCAGGTTAATGCCAAACATGGGCGCACTTAGAATCAAACCAGTAAAAGGGTGTTCTGGGTGAGTTTGCAGGTAACGTGTGGCGATCGCGCCGCCCATAGAGTGCGCGATGATGAAGCATTGTTGATATTCGCTAAGGTCGTGTTTTTTTACGACGATGTCCATATCATCAATATAATCAGTAAAGTCATAGACGTGACCCATATCTGAGTCAGATAATAAACGATCTGATAAACCTTGTCCGCGGTGGTCAAAGGAATAGACATCGAAACCTTGGCGGTAGAGATCGTAAAACAGCTCTTGGTATTTCCAGGAAGACTCAATGCGTCCATTTACGATGAGCACGGCTTTTTTATGCTCTGGGTTGGTTAGCTTGCACCAGTAAATGTTCTTTTTCTCAGTCCCTTTAACAAAGCCCTCTTGGCGAGTTTGCCAAAGTGCTGCGATCGGACCACCAATTGCTTGCTCAAATAATGTCTCTTGAGTATAAGTCAAAGGTGAATGGTTAGTCGCCATTAGTTGATTACCTGAAGATACGTTGTTTACGCGATGTATCATCGAAGAATTAGTGAGGAAATGCAATGGATACCCATGTCTGGTTAGCTTATGTAGTAACAGCAATCGTTTTTAGTTTGGCTCCGGGCTCTGGCACGGTGAACTCAATCAGTAATGGTTTGAGTTACGGTACCCGTAAATCACTGGGTGCCATTATTGGCTTACAAATTGGTTTAGTTATCCACATCGCGCTGGTGGGGGCGGGTATTGGTGCGCTTGTCGCGCAGTCAGCAACCGCATTTTCTGTCATTAAATGGGTTGGTGCCGCTTATCTGGTTTGGTTGGGGATTCAGAAATGGCGCGATACATCAAGCTTAGTCGCAGCTGAAAACCACAACGAGATGTCAGGCACGGCGCTGTTGTACAAGGCAGTGTTAATTAACCTCACCAACCCTAAATCGATTGTTTTTCTGGTGGCGTTGTTCCCGCAGTTTATTGACCCGGCAAAAGACCAAATCACGCAACTGTTGGTGCTTGGCGTCACTACGGTCGTGATTGATGCGTGTGTAATGTTGGGTTACACGAGCTTGGCAGCACAAATGGGACGCTTTATTCGCTCCGATAAAATCATGGGAAAAATAAACAAAGTATTCGGTTCAATGTTCATGGGTTGTGGTGCATTATTAGCAGCTGCAAAGTCATAAGCCATTTATAGGTCCTTCTTTAGCATGAATACAACGTATGTCGCTCGCCAGCCGATCTTTAACCGAAAAAGACAGACGCTGGGTTATGAATTGTTGTTTCGAGACGGGGAGAGTAACGCATACCCTTCACATATTGATTCAAATCGAGCGACATACCGACTGATCGTCGAAAACTTCCTATCACTGGGTACTAACCCAGTGATTGCCTCTTCAAGATGCTTTATTAACTTTCCTCATCAAAGCTTGGTGCGACGTTTGCCGCGCAGTTTGCCGAAAAACAAAATTGTCATCGAAGTGTTGGAAACGTGCCAACCTACGGATGAGCTTCTTGATGCGATTCGTGAGTTTTATCGAGAAGGTTACTTGATCGCTTTGGATGACTTCACCCTAACACCAGAATGGCGTCGTTTTTTGCCATATGTGCATATTGTGAAGCTCGACATTATGGCGATGGGGCTCGAAAAGGCCTGTGAACTGGTCAAAACACACCTTGCCAAACGCGTCAAATACCACTTTTTAGCAGAACGTGTTGAAACCGCAGAAGAGTTTGAGCAAGCGAAAGCGGCTGGCTTTAAATTTTTCCAAGGTTATTTTTTTAGCAAGCCACTCGTCTCGCAGACTAAATACGTCAGTCCTGAGCAAGTGTTGGCATTGCAACTGTTTCGTGAAGTTTGTGCTCCTGAGCCTGACTTTACTCGTATCGAGTCCATCATTACGCAAGATGTCGCGTTGTCATATAAATTATTGCGTTTTGTAAATACGCAAGCGCCGAATTTGGCTGTCGAAATCAGCTCTTTTCGTCAGGCATTGATTTATCTTGGCCAGGATAACCTTAAGCAGTTTGTCTCTTTGGTTGTGGCATCGTATATCTCCAGTAACAAGCCTCGAGAGCTGTATCACCTTTCATTGCAACGAGCTCAATTTTGCCAATTGATGTCGCGCTATCAGCCATTCTCTCACCTCAACGAGCAAGGTTTCATGGTTGGTTTGCTGTCGATTCTAGATGCGCTGCTGGATCTTTCGGTGGAATCTTTAGTTAGGCAGTTACCGCTTAGTCATTCAGTACAACAAGCGCTATTACATCGCAAAGGGGTTTATGGTGCACTTATTTCCCTCGAAGAGTGCTACGAGCGTGCCGATTGGTCAGGGGTTGAAAAAATCACGATGCAATTGGGGTTGCCTTTAGAGGAAGTGAAGCTCTCCTTAGGTGAAGCGGCTCGCTGGAGTCAAAGCATCGCGACTGCATAATTTCTTGTCTTATCTTTTATCTCTTTGAATCTCTCTCTTTACAATCAAGCTGTTCGTTAGATGTGAAACTTTTATGACGATGGACGGTTTCCTCTTGACGATATATCTTAATTAAATAAACATATACGCATATCCATATATAGGTATGTTCATTATGCTTCCACATCAGTTTTTTAAGCTGTTATCCGATGAAACACGCGTACGTTGTTTAATGCTCGTGGCCCGTGAAGGTGAAACTTGCGTTGGCGATTTGGCGTTTGCTCTACAAGAGAGTCAGCCGAAAGTTTCTCGTCATCTTGCTCAGTTACGATCCAGTGGCATCTTGGTGGATAAACGCCAAGGGCAATGGGTGTATTACGAGTTATCACAGCAATTACCAGGTTGGATGCGAAAGTTAATTGAAGACTTAGTGGCATCAAACTGTTTGAAGCAGGAATACCAAGACGACATCACACGCTTACACGATAAAAGTCGTGAGGCTTGCTGTTAACAGCGAATAGAGATTCAAGGTAGAAGATTAGAGGGTAAAACTATGACAATTAAAGTAGGAATTAATGGCTTTGGCCGAATTGGTCGCTTAGCGCTGCGAGCGGCATTTGATTGGCCAGAATTGGAGTTTGTGTTAATCAACGATGTCGCAGGTGACGCCGCTACGCTTGGTCACTTATTAGAATTCGATTCAGTGCAAGGTCGTTGGCATCATGGAGTTCAGGTCGAAGGCAGTGAGCTCGTCATCAACGGCAAGCGTGTCGCCACGACTCAACAACGCGATATCGATGCGGTGAACTGGTCTGATTGTGATGTTGTGATTGAAGCGACAGGCGTACATCGCAAAACATCATTCCTGAATAAATACCTAGAGCAAGGCGTGAAACGTGTCGTGGTAAGCGCACCTGTGAAAGAAGAAGGTATCGCGAACATTGTGGTGGGCGTGAACGACCATATTTTCGACCCTGAAAAACATCGTATCGTGACAGCGGCTTCGTGTACGACTAACTGTATCGCACCTGTGGTTAAAGTCATTCATGAGAAATTGGGTATCGAACAATCTTCTTTTACGACCATTCACGACCTGACGAATACGCAAACTATTTTGGATGCGCCACACAAAGATCTACGCCGTGCAAGAGCATGCGGCATGAGCCTTATCCCAACCACTACGGGTAGCGCGAAGGCGATTGTCGAAATTTTCCCAGAATTAAAAGACAAAATTAATGG
Source organism: Vibrio sp. 1288 (assembly GCF_033344475.1). Lineage (NCBI taxonomy): Bacteria > Pseudomonadati > Pseudomonadota > Gammaproteobacteria > Vibrionales > Vibrionaceae > Vibrio > Vibrio sp. 1288. The sequence continues at coordinate 30,684 of NZ_JAWPOX010000032.1, read as the reverse complement.
TCATGCGGTTCGCGTACCTCTAGCAAACGCATCGTTAACAGACATCATTTTTGATGTGAAGCGTGATACCACGGCAGAAGAAGTGAATGCACTGTTAAAAGAAGCATCTGAAGGTGATTTGAAAGGCATCCTTGGCTTCGAAGAGCGTCCTTTAGTTTCTATCGATTATAAAGGCGACCAACGTTCAACCATCGTTGATGCGCAATCAACCATGGTTGTGGGTTCTCGTATGGTTAAGATTTACGCTTGGTACGATAACGAAATGGGTTATGCAACGCGCACAGCAGAGCTGGTTCGTAACGTTGGTTTGGCTTAAAAGGGGGTCACAATGTCTCATCCTACATGGCAATTAGATTTGGACTCCGGTGCTTTAATCTTAACACCGTGCCCAGGAACGAAAGGTGTCGATTTGCATGCGTCGTTAGAACAGTTGAAAGAGCAGGGTGTTCAAGCGGTCGTTACTGCATTAGATGATAGTGAATTAGCTGCGAAGAATGTCTCTGCATTGGGTGAAGCCACTCAGCAACTGGGAATGAAATGGTTCCAGATCGAGATTGAAGACGACTGCGCACCAAATGAAGAGTTTGCGACGAAGTGGCAACAAGCCAGTCCGGAACTGCACGCGATTCTTGCTCAAGGTGGCAAAGTTGCGATGCATTGCATGGGTGGTTCGGGGCGCACAGGTTTGTTCGCTGCTCACCTACTCCTAGAAAAGGAATGGCAGTTAGAAGATATCGTGCGAGAAGTGCAGGCATTGCGCCCTGGTGCATTTACAAAACCTGTGCAAGTTGAGTACATCGAACGCGTGGCTCAAGACGCTTGATCAGCTTAAATAGCTTTTGGTTCATTATGATCCAAAAGCTAAATTCGAGCTTCTTCAGGATACGACTGTTTACAAAAAAAGCCATTAATATTAACTAATGCATTGTTTTTAAGTTGTATTTTGCTTTTTATTGATGTTGGGGCATTTTTTGAAAATCACAGCAACATTGTATTGGTCAATGTTGCTGTACAGGTTAGGAAGTATTTAGAACATGATGATCTAAATGCTTCTATCGCTGTACATATGAGGTCAATATGATTTCTCAATTAAGCAAAAGTATTCGTCAGTACATGTTAGTGACGTTTAACTATTGGAACTTTACGGTGACCGATGGCGCACTGCGTATGCTGGTGGTGCTCTATTTTCATGACTTAGGTTATTCCACGTTAGCTATTGCCTCACTGTTTCTTTTCTATGAATTTTTTGGTGTGGTGACAAACCTGGTTGGTGGTTGGTTGGGCGCAAGGTTAGGCCTAAATAAAACCATGAACATTGGTTTAGCGATGCAAGTGTTTGCGTTGCTGATGCTCGCAGTACCAAATGCATGGCTGACCATTCCTTGGGTGATGGCAGCGCAAGCTCTGTCGGGGATTGCCAAAGATCTGAACAAAATGAGTGCTAAGAGCGCGATTAAAACGCTAGTACCAGACGAACAGCAAGGTGCGCTCTACAAATGGGTAGCGATTTTGACTGGCTCGAAGAATGCACTCAAAGGAGCGGGCTTTTTTGTTGGTGGCTTGCTGCTGTCTTGGGTGGGTTTTCAAAACTCGATGTTTATTATGGCGGGTGTACTTACATTAGTGTTTGTTTGCAGCATGATCTGGCTAGAAGCGGACATGGGTAAAGCAAAGAGCAAACCTAAGTTTCGCCAAATATTCTCCAAGTCTGAATCGATAAACATTTTATCCGCAGCACGCATGTTCTTGTTTGGGGCGCGTGATGTGTGGTTTGTCGTTGCTTTGCCTATTTATCTTGGTAGCGTGTTTGGCTGGGATCACTTGTGGGTTGGTAGCTTTCTCGCTACGTGGGTCATTGCTTATGGGTTTGTGCAAGGCTTTGCGCCGCGTATTACTGGAAAAGCGCAAGGTCGCGTGCCTGATGGTAGTGCAGCATTAGTATGGGCAGGAATTCTTGCGTTAATTACGGCTGGTATTGCTTATGGTGTGCAAATCGGTTGGCAGCCTGAATTGGTGATTGTGGTAGGTTTGATGATTTTTGGCGCTGTGTTTGCCATTAACTCTTCGCTGCACTCGTACTTGATAGTGAGCTACGCTAAAGGCGATGGCGTCTCGTTGGATGTCGGTTTTTACTACATGGCCAATGCGATGGGACGTTTGATTGGCACGGTATTATCGGGTTGGATCTACCAAGAGGCTGGTCTTGCAGCGTGCTTATGGGTTTCTTTTGCTTTCTTGGCACTGACGACGCTGATTTCAATTAAGTTGCCAAAAGCTAATGTTGCTACTGCGTAACTACCCCCAGTATCGCTATCTGTAGATGGTATAAATGGCTCCAAATCGGAGCCATTTTTGTTTCTTATGCGCCGTTTGCTGTAATCAGATTGTTTCGGTTTGGCATCGAGAGTGAATACTGATGCTTGGTTTTTGGTTCTCGTTAAGTGATTAGAGTGGTGATGAAATCCCCGTTGTAGGTCATTGTTGAGTTAAAAATAAGCAAAAACAGATTGTTAACTATTTCACTGGTTGAGATTTACCCTATGCTATAAACGATAAGCGACTCAAAGTAGGGAAAGGTATGAGAGAAAGGGTTCTGTTTTTTGATTTATTGCGCTGCTTCGCAGCGGTAGCAGTGATCGCCATTCACGTCTTGGCACCGTATCGAAATGAGTTAGGAGTGATTCCATTTGACCAATGGCTGACAGCGGTAGGCGTGAATAGCGTAACCCGCTGGGCAGTGCCAGTTTTTATTTTGATCACCGGAGCGCTAATGCTCAGTGACACTCGACCATTTGACGGTAAGTATTATATCAAAAGGCGTTTGGGCAAAGTTTTAGTTCCATTTCTTATTTGGTCGATGTTTTATGCATACCTTTCAGGCTGGACTTCTCAAGGCTTTGATTTTGAAACCGTAAAAGAGGTATTAAGCAATAGCCCATTCCACGCAACGTATTACCATCTCGGCTTTTTCTATTACTTTATACCACTGTATTTTGTGATTCCGCTGTTTCAATGGATGGTACGCAACGTGGATGACAACGTCTTGTATACCTATCTCGCATTTTGGCTTTTCACCAGCACTCTGTTCTTGTTCAAGATTGATGGCCCTTGGAGTAATCAGATGTGGCTTTATATGGGTTACCTTCCACTGGGGTATGCTTTATTTCAAAAGGTACCTTTGAATCGCTCTATGGTGACCTTATTTGTTGGGCTAGGACTCGTGGCGTTGGCAGTGACCTTTACGATGGTTGTGACAAATAGCTTAGAGGCGGAGAAGTATACGGTTGGGCGCTGGCTCTCTTATAAAACACTGAATGTGATTCTAGCGGCTTCGATGATTTTTATGATCGGGCGTTACTTTGGTGAAGGCTTATCACCAAAAGTACAAAAAGCGGTCAGTGTGATCAGTCAGCACAGCTTGGGGATTTACTTACTTCACCCTATTTTCTTATGGCCGATGAAAGAGTTCGGTTGGTACACAGGACATCCTGCTTGGGTGATTCCAGTCTGGATCGTTCTAAGTGGATCTGGAGCCTTGGCGATGAGCTATCTCTTTTCTCGTTCTGCCAAGACTCGTTGGTTACTGCCTTAACGTTTGATAGCGAAGTGAAGGAACTTGTTGCCGCGATAGGTCAGTGTTCCCTTATCTCCAGGGTTGAGTGCATGGTAGTAATGCACTCCAATTTGGAATTCACGCTTTGGACCGATAGAACCACGTTGAACGTAAATCCAATACTCTTGATCGTCTTGACCTGGTGGTGCGTTTGGTATGTCTATCGCTTGTTTATCTAAAACCGTTACCTGCGCGCTTTGCTCTGGAGCGTCTTCGCCCACATAGTGCTTACTATAAAAACGGAAAAACACCCACGCGCCCAAGGCAATAAGGGCGAATAGGGCGAAAATAAGTGAGATTGGCATATTAACCTCCAATGTTTTATCGGGTCCCATTCTACAGAACTCGCTGACGAAACGATGAGTTGAGGTAACTTATTCATAATCTAAGGAAAGGGACATGAATTTTATTCGGCGCACTTCACGGTTTATCTCAATGGGGACGCGATGAAATTGTTGCTTCATCTGTAAGCTACGTCACTAAAGCTGAACTAAGCAGCTTTCACTTGTCTGGCTATATGAGCTCAAGGGCACAAATTGAAAGTAAAATTGCACTTAACGGCTCGAAAAAGCTCTAAATTTATAGAAGAATAAAAATAATGAACATAGGAAGGGTCTGGTAAGGAGGGTTACGATGTCAGATATTGAAAAAGTAGTCATGCGTACCCGAACGATCGAAAAACTTTTGCGTACTCAGTACCATGCAGAAGGGAAAGGGTTGCACCAACTTATTAATAGTTGTGAAGAACGTTTACCGCATGACGTAATAGCAAAGCTTCGATTCATCGCAACCGTGCGTAACAAAGTGGTGCACGAAGACGATTACAAGCTGGATGATCGTAAAGGCTTTATGGCGGCATGTGATGCTTGTGAAAAAGAGCTGACACCAAGAAGCTCTCGCTTTATTTGGCGTACAGCAATTTTGCTAATGACGTTGATTACGCTGGCCGCTCTTGGTTTCTACTATATGCACTGGGATATTTTGTCTAAGCATATTCAGTAGAGCTATACAGATAAATAAAAAAGGACGCATTTACGTCCTTTTTTATTTTAAATCATTGGGTTAGTACATCATTGGCAGTGTCATTAAACCCACAACCACTGCAATCATAACCAGCCCTTGTTTTTGAGAAGATGAAATCATAACACTACCCCTTAATCTTTGATGAACTCGATGAATTTAATATAGCACTGTTTTTGGGGTTTGATCAACATATGCTCGTTAATCTTTTCAAAAACCACACTTAACTTGTCTGGTTTTACGTGATTCTGACTAATGAAACTATGTTTTTTGTGCTGTATTTAAAGTGTTCACATTGTTTTATTTCTATCCTTTTTTGTTTTAAGTATATGATTTTATAATGTTAAATGGTTTGTGGTGTTGGCTTTGTAATTGTTTTTTGTTTCGAATGGTATGTTGGGTGTTTATTTTGTCTGTATTTCTCAAAAATTGAGAAAATTAAAAAATGTGCTATGAGGTTGCATCGTCAAATCGAAAGCATGGAGTGAGATTTTCTTACCTTATGAGAAAATATGGGCTTCAAAAGTGTTTAGTGATTTTATGGTTTATGAAGTCCGCACTTTTATCTGTTATTGAAATTATGGTTTTATTTATCATTGACTTACTTTTATTGTCTGATGTTTTTTTTACTGAATTAAGGTCGGTTTTCTTAGTTTTTACCCCTAGTCATCAGTGGTTTCTCCTCTCTTAGAGCGCTACTAAGACTATTTTCTATTTTGTGTCTGTTATTTATTCTTGTTGCCTGCATTACATACATCCTGGTGGTTTAATCGTCAGTTTGTGAAATGGCGGCTTACCTGGAGCACTTATCTGTTTTTCAGTTAAATAGTTTTAGAAAGCGTTGGTTATTGTGTCGTGTGATTTGATGGGTTCGGCTGATGAGCAAAGCTTGGCCCCAATGTTTAGTGGCATCATTCAGGCTCATCGGCTTTATTATTACGTAGGCTGAGGGTTACAAAATGTTTCGAATCGCTAGCGAGATCCAACTTTCGTAGATTGTGTCTTTACATCAAAACTGGTCTACCTAGACTAGCGGCGAGTTTAAGTAAAAGGTGTATACTGCATGTGGAGTTGGCTGGCGATAGGGCTATCAGGTGTGTATTCCGTGTTGGGAGCAAAGCAAGCTAACCCGACACAATCCCTCGTGTTTAAAATCTTTACTCTGCTACTTCTTCTTGTGTTGGTGTTAACTCAAGGTGCATCCGCAACATATACCTACTGGATTGCGGGTGGGCTTATTGTGTCTATGGTGGCAGATACGCTGCACTCGTTTAAAACTCGTAAGCTAATCTATTTTACGGCTTATCTGGTTGCCCAGGTATGCTACAGCAAGTCATTTTGGGTGCAGCTTAATGGTGAGATTGTCTGGTGGCTGTTGGCCCTGTTGCTTGCAGCGAGTATCGTGGCGTTCTTTTTGTTGCTACCTCAACTCGACTCTCTAGTATTCCCTGTTGTGATCATGGGGATGATGCTGGTTCAACTTGCTTGGGCAGCCGGTGAAGTTTGGTTACAAGTGCCGAGTTACGCCAATGCTATCGGCTTTAGCGGAACCTTAGTTCTCATCTATTCGGCGCTGGCATACGCGATACACGGTTATCGAAAACCGATGAAACACGCCTATTTGTGGGTGAGTGGCAGTTACTTTTTTGCTCATGCCCTCATTGTTGCCTCAATCATTTACTAATTTAAGTCAAAGCAGCTCTTGAGGATTTCAGTAAACTGAACGCATTGTTCTTAATAACTGGAGTCAATAATGAGTGAAATCCATGCTCACGAGCTGCTAAACCTACTTAGAGAAACACCAATGGATCGCGAAGCCCTCACACAGCACTTTGGTGCTAGCGTTCGCTTTCACACCTGTAAACTGAATGATCTAGACTTAGATGCATTACTAGCATTTTTGCTCAAGCGCGACAAAATTCGTGAGCTTGAAGGTAAGTTTGTGGTCAATATGGCGCGAGTTTGCAATCACTAAACGGCGGCTAAGATCGAGGGTGACTATGGTGTTTTCGCCCTCAGTCATATACTCATGTTGTCAGTTTGCTATACACTGGCCGCCATTTTTGAGGTGAGGCCAGAATATGGACATTCTTTCTGCAGCGACCATGCTGTTTCTAATCATGGACCCTCTCGGTAACTTGCCGATTGTGTTGTCTATTCTCAAACATATCGATCCCAAGCGTCGTCGTAAGGTATTGATTCGTGAACTACTGTTTGCCTTACTGATTTTGATGTTGTTTCTGTTTGCAGGACAAAGCATCTTAAGTTTTTTGCATGTCCAGCCAGAAACGCTCAGCATTTCAGGTGGCATTATTCTCTTCATTATTGCGATTAAGATGATTTTCCCGAGTGCTGGCAGCATCACTGGACTGGCAGCAGGCGAGGAGCCCTTTATTGTTCCGATGGCCATTCCTATGATCGCGGGCCCTTCAGTGATTGCAGCCTTGCTTTTACTGTCTTCGCAACATCCAGAGAAAATGTTGGAAATGTCAGCATCAGTCGTAATTGCGTGGGGCGCAACATTTTTAATACTGATGTTTTATGGCTTCTTTAATCGCTTGTTGGGTGAACGTGGCTTGAAGGCGGTAGAACGCTTAATGGGCTTGTTACTGGTGATGATCTCCACTCAAATGTTCTTGGATGGTGTAAAAAGTTACATTGGGTGACGAACGAAACGCAGAAAAAAAGCCGCTCACAAGAGCGGCTTTTTCGTATCTTAGCGATTACATCATGTGTTTACGACGAATATCGAGTAGGGCAAAAATACCAAAAATCAGGATTGAATATTTTTCCCAACTGCTCATTTTTATTTTGTCGCCAAATGCACCAATGAAGATGGCCATTTGTAAACCGTGCATGATGAACAAAAAAGCGGTCATGATGTAAAGCGCAATCGCGGCATTGCCGGGAAAGGGCATAAAAATATTTAGGATTAATACTAACCAAACAAAGGCGATAGCCGCTTTGGCCAGCATAATTAGTGCTTTCATTTAAGTATCCTTTTAAATCGAGGCGTTATGCGGAGGTACGTTCGTAAAGACGATAGCTCACTTGGCCTGCTGTTTTTTCTCGATGTAATTGCCAGTTTTCTGGTAAGTCGGCAATATTGAGTTCTTTTTCTGTTTCAATATAAATCATCGCATCTTCCGCGAGCCAGCCATTTTGTTCTAGCAGAGCCACGGTCTCATCCAATAGACCTTTGCGAAACGGTGGGTCAATAAACACCACATGGTGAGCAGAACCCGGTTGCTTCAAAAAACTCAGTGCGTCGGTATTTACCACTTGGATGTTGTTCGCGTTAAGAGAGGCAACATTCTTTTGTAACTGTTGGAAAGCTTGTGGGTTTAGCTCAACCATGGTCACTTGCTCTGCTTGGCGCGAAGCTGACTCAAATCCCAAGCCGCCAGAGCCAGCAAACAAGTCGAGACATTTTGCCTGTGGTACATCTTGAGCTAACCAGTTAAACAGCGTTTCTTTGACGCGATCTGTCGTGGGGCGTAAGCCTTCAGCATCGTGTACAGGAAGTTTTCTGCCTCTCCATAAGCCACTAATAATGCGAACAAAGCCCGTTGTTGGCTTTTTTTGTGATGAGTTTTGCTGGCGACGTCTTACCATAGATTTTTTGACCGCTAATAAAGTGATACTATATCTAATCGCCCAAGCAATAAGCTTGGAGCTTGGATACAGCCCAGAATATTCAAGATGACAGAGTGTAACACTAATAAGATTAGAATTACCTAATCGGAAAGTTTTCAGAACTTTGTCATTAGCCTTTTTTAGACAGATAATAATCTTGTCAAAAAAGAGTCATTAATAGATAAAAGAACAATCTAGGATAGCCCCAGATGACGGAAAAAAAGAAGCGCGGATTACTTTCGTGGCTAGGTTTTGGTGACGAAGAACAAAGCCCAAAACCAAAAACTGAAGAAACAGTAAAAGAAGAAGCAGTGGAAGCGCCTTCTGAAGAGCAGCAAACCGAAGCGGTTGCTGAGCAAGCGGAAGCAACGCCAGAACTTGAAGAAGAAGCGAAACAATCAGAGGCTGCCCCAGCAGAAGCAGAAGCAGAAGCAGAAGCAGAAGCAGAAGCAGAAGCAGAAGCAGAGGCAGAGGAGCCAGAAGTCGTATCGGCCGCGCCTCGTGTTCAAGAACAAGAAAAGCCAACAGAAAGCTTTTTTGCTCGTCTTAAACGCAGCCTAAGCCGAACAAAAGCAAATATTGGTGCTGGCTTCTTCGGTCTGTTCAGTGGTAAGAAAATCGATGAAGACTTATTTGAAGAGCTAGAAGAGCAACTGCTTATTGCTGATGTGGGCATGAATACCACAACAAAAATTATCAACAACCTGACAGAAAAAGCCACACGTGGCGATCTGAAAGACGGCGAAGCCCTTTATGGTTTGTTGAAAGAAGAAATGGCTGAAATTCTTTCTAAAGTCGAACAGCCACTAGAAATCGATAGCAACAAAACGCCTTACGTCATCTTGATGGTGGGTGTAAATGGCGTGGGTAAAACCACGACCATCGGTAAGCTAGCGAAGCAGTTCCAAACTCAAGGCAAAAAAGTGATGCTTGCAGCGGGCGATACTTTCCGTGCCGCAGCGGTTGAGCAGCTACAAGTGTGGGGTGAACGTAATAATGTTCCTGTGATTGCTCAACATACTGGCGCAGACAGTGCCTCTGTTATCTATGATGCGATTGAAGCGGCAAAAGCACGTGGTGTGGATGTGGTGATTGCTGATACAGCAGGTCGTCTACAGAACAAAGCGAACCTAATGGAAGAGCTGCGTAAGATTGTACGTGTGATGAAGAAAATTGATGACTCTGCACCACATGAGATCATGCTAACGCTTGATGCAGGTACAGGACAAAATGCCATTAGCCAAGCGAAACTTTTCAGTGATGTTGCCCCTCTAACCGGGATTACTTTGACTAAGCTGGATGGTACAGCCAAGGGCGGCGTAATTTTCGCTATTGCTGATCAGTTCGGTATTCCAATTCGTTACATTGGTGTGGGTGAAGGTATCGAAGACTTGCGTCCATTTGAAACTCAAGAGTTTATTGACGCACTGTTTAGTCGTGAAGAATAAAAAGAGTTAGAGGAAATCAACGGTGATCAAATTTCAGCAAGTAAGCAAAGCTTACCGAGGTGGTCGACAAGCACTGCAAAAAGTCGATTTTCACCTGAGGCGCGGTGAAATGGCGTTTTTAGGCGGACATTCCGGGGCTGGTAAAAGTACCTTGCTGAAATTGATCTGCGCGATAGAGCGACCAACCGATGGCAAAATCCATTTTAATGGCCACGACATCACGCGTATTCCAGGCAAAGACATCCCTTTTTTGCGCCGCAATATTGGGATTGTTTTTCAAGATCATCGCCTATTGATGGATCGCAGTGTGTACGACAATGTCGCTCTGCCAATGCGTATCGAATCGATTTCTGAAAACGAAATCAAACGCCGTGTTTCTGCGGCGTTAGATAAAACGGGCTTACTCGATAAAGCTCGTTGTCTACCTAGTCAACTTTCTGGTGGTGAACAACAGCGCGTCGGTATTGCCCGTGCTGTGGTTAATCGACCAACGTTGCTGGTGGCTGATGAGCCTACGGGTAACCTTGACCCAGAATTATCCAACCGTGTGTTGCGTCTATTCGAAGAATTTAACCGTGCGGGCGTGACAATCTTACTTGCCACGCACGATGTGGGGTTAGTAAACACTCGCCCACAGTATCGTCATTTTGAATTGAATCAAGGCTTCCTAAGTGAGGTAGAAGACTATGGCAGGTAACAAGCACTCCCAAAAGAAGGGGAAAGGCCGTAGTGCCAAGCGTGCGAATACCGATGGTTTTTTCTCTGTCCACGCAAAACAAGCTAAATCCTCTTTTAGCGCCTTATGGCAACGACCACTAGGCAACATTCTGACCCTAGCGGTCATCTCCATGGCACTTGCCATGCCAGCTTGTTTGTATCTATTGGGGAAAAACGTTGCAGGGGCAGCGGAAGATGTCGCTTCTCCTTCACAAGTTAGTGCTTACTTAGTTGAAGGCATGCCGGATGCGCGAGTGATGGTTCTCAAAGATCAAATTGAAACTTGGCCTTTGGTAAAAGAGGTAGAATATATTTCACCGCAACAAGGTCTATCTGATTTAAGCCAATATGCAGGGTTCGACCAAGCTATCAGTCTTTTAAGTGGCTATGCGCTTCCTGGTGTGTTGGTGATTACGCCAGATTCGGAGCTAAAAAGTGATATTCAGTCATTAGCCAAAGACGTTCGAGAGCAACAAGATGTGACCGACGTGAGACTTGACGAAGACTGGCTGGCGCGTCTTGATGCCATCAAAACTCTCGCGAGTATTATTGTCATTACCCTGACAGTGCTGATGCTCGGTGCGGTATTTTTAATCGTTGGCAATACATTGCGATTTAATGTGTTGGCGAATAAAGAAGAGATTCAAACCATGAAACTGATCGGTGCGACGGACAGTTTTATTCTGCGCCCTTACTTGTACACAGGTATGTGGTTTGGCGTGTTAGGTGCCACTATTGCGTGGTTGGTAACGGCTTTAGTGACCATTGTCATGAACAGTGCGGTGGAAGATCTTGCTGCGTTGTACGATAGCCAGTTCCGCCTGATTGGTCTAAGTTGGGATGAGTCTTTGTTACTAATCATCATTGGGAGTCTTTTGGGATGTATTGCGGCGCGCTTTTCTGCGCAACGACATTTAAAAGAAATTGAACCAGTTTAAGTGATGGCGGTCTTATTACTTGGATTTTATTAGCACTAGCTAATTTTGAACCCTTGCTTAGACCAAATGTTTATGGATAATTGCTTCCCCTTCTTGAAACTTGTTCATTTTGAGTTCAAGATATCGAAGCTAAATTGCAATGTAATGCTCCAGATCAGAGATTGATGAGGAATTGAATGACAAAAGAAGCGTATCCGATGGCTCTAGTCACGCAAGATAGCCTTGATAGCTATATTCGCTCAGTAAACAGCTACCCAATGCTGACTGCAGACGAAGAGCGTGAGCTGGCAGAACGATTACACTATAAAGGTGAGATTGAGGCTGCAAAAGGTCTAATTCTTTCGCACCTACGATTCGTTGTTCACGTTGCTCGTGGTTACTCTGGCTACGGTTTGCCAATGGCAGATCTTGTGCAAGAGGGTAACATCGGTCTAATGAAAGCCGTTAAGCGTTTTAACCCAGAAGTAGGGGTTCGCTTGGTTTCTTTTGCTGTCCACTGGATCAAAGCAGAGATCCACGAATACGTGCTACGTAACTGGCGTATCGTGAAAATTGCGACCACTAAAGCGCAACGTAAATTGTTCTTCAACCTGCGTAAGTCGAAAAAGCGCTTGGGTTGGTTTAACAACGGTGAAGTAGAAACCGTTGCGCGCGAGTTAGGTGTTGAGCCTTCTGAAGTTCGCGAGATGGAATCACGCTTAGCGGCGGTGGATTCAACCTTTGATATGCCAACTGATGAAGACGACAGCTCAAACGCTTACACAGCGCCGATGCTATACCTAGAAGACAAATCGTCTGATGTGGCCGACAACATTGAAGCCGCCAACTGGGAAATGCATACCAACAATCGCTTGGGTCATGCATTAGCGAGTTTGGATGAGCGTAGTCAGCGCATCGTGCGTTCTCGTTGGTTAGATGATGAGAAAGCAACATTGCAAGACTTAGCTGATGAGTTCGGTGTTTCTGCCGAGCGTATTCGCCAGCTAGAAAAAAATGCAATGAAGAAACTAAAATTGGCTGTGGGTGAATTTTAATTTCACTGCTAATTGAAAGTAAGATTTTCATAGAAAGCCGAGATCATGTGATCTCGGCTTTTTTATTGTCGATCGAAAATCGATAGCGTTTGCGATCCGGATTTTATGTGCTACCTGTGTATAACTCTGTGAAGTAATTATTTATCAACTGTTCGAAACCCGGACAAAATAAGGGATTCAAGCACTTTTCCATCTGGGGATAGTTATAGATATACACACAGTTAGATCAGGATCATCACTACATATTGTGGATCAAAAGATCCAAATACACTTTATCAACGCAATTCACAGCTTTATCCACAAATGGTTGGAATGTGTACACTTTTGAAAACCCTGATTATCCATGTGTCTAAGTTTGCCGTTGGATAGGTTACAATAGCGGCAGTATACCCAAGCAGCTTCAAATATGGATTTTATGCTGTACCATGGGTGCTGATTAGTACGTTAGGTTCGAGGTTGCTTGGGTATATTAATAAGACAATGAGAAAGTAAATGGATCAGTTTAAGCATATCGATGTACAAGGTGCGCAAGCGCTGCTCGAGCAGGGTGATGCGAAGCTTGTAGATATCCGTGACCCTCAATCGTTTGCCGTTGCGCATGCGGAGTCCGCGTATCACTTAACTAACGATACGATCGTTGCGTTTATGGATGAAGTGGAGTTCGAACAACCTATTCTAGTGATGTGTTACCACGGCATTAGTAGCCAAGGTGCGGCGCAATATTTGGTTAACCAAGGCTTTGAACAGGTGTACAGTGTAGATGGTGGCTTTGAAGCCTGGCATCGAGCAGAACTACCGATAGTGAGAAGTTAATGAAGAGATTGGTAACGTTAAATAATCCACGTATGGCGCAAGCCTTTATTGATTATATGGCCTCTCGCCAAATTGACATCGAAATGATGCCAGAAGGGGATGGGCAATTTGCGCTGTGGCTGACTGATAGCCAGCATGAAATAGAAGCGGAAGCCGAACTTAAGCTGTTCCTTGCTAACCCGTCTGATTCAAAATACAGCGCCGCCTCGTGGGACGTTGCCGATACTCGTAAGAGCACATTTCATTATTCCAGCCCGAGTATCATAAGCATGGTCAAAGCGAAAGCTGGCCCCATGACTTTGCTGATCATGACAGTCTGTATCATCATCTACTTGTTACAAATGTTTGGCTTTGGCAATGGCGTGTTTAAGTTGTTGCACTTCCCGGCTTTTGAGGGGCAACAATGGCAAGTGTGGCGATGGCTAAGTCATGCGTTACTGCACTTTTCAGTAACTCACATCGTGTTTAACTTACTATGGTGGTGGCAGTTGGGTGGCGACATCGAACGTCGTCTCGGTTCCGGTAAGCTATTGCAACTCTTTGTGGTGTCGGCAGCGTTTTCAGGGGCAGGCCAGTTCTATGTTGAAGGGGCTAACTTCGGCGGCTTGTCTGGCGTGGTCTATGCACTGCTTGGTTATTTGTGGATACTGGGTTACCGCTTGCCACATTTAGGCCTTACGTTACCCAAGCCAATTATCGTCTTTATGTTGGTATGGTTAGTTCTTGGGTTTGTGCAGCCATTTATGGCGATTGCAAACACCGCTCACTTAGTTGGGCTACTGTCGGGGATGGCGATTGCGCTGTTTGATTCAGGCAAGATGAAATACCAACAGCAAGCCTAAAGCAGATGAAATGAAAAGACCGCTCAAGAGCGGTCTTTTTTTATGTTCAAAACGGATTTGGGTTTATTGATAAAGGTATTTTGTAAACAACAAATCGGCAATGATGGTTTTACCTGTTTCAGGCAAAAGCGTTTCGTTGAGGGTCGTCACTAAGGTTTTGCGCAGATCTTCTCGGCCAGACAGGGACTTAATCGTATCTTCTGTTTGCTTACCCAATAATTCAATCACTGCATCGCGAATCAAAGGTTGGTGATGCTCAACAACTGATAAATCTTGTTGACTCATTACCATGATGTCGATGCGCACTTGCACATAACCTAACTTTTTGCCTTTGGTGTAAAAGTTAGTAGTGAGGTCAGGCTCTAGGGTAAAGTATGCCAACTTAGGTCCAGCTTCTTCCGTTTCAGCCCAACTTGGTGCGGCGAATAGTATGGTTAACGCAAAAATAATTTGGGCTATATAACGTTTGTACATATTTCTAACTTTTCTTTCTCTGGATCGCGATATTCGAATCGCTTCAGTCTTGATACAATGGGCCGTCTATAACAAATAACGGAACTTACGGTTACATACATTACTATGGACGGTAAGTTGTTGCTTTATTGTACGCATAAAGCCTCCAATTGAATACTAGTATGAATCAGCCAACATCACTCTATCTTGCTTCTTTATTGGAAGTAGAGTGGCAAAACCCCGAAGAATTCGAATTTCCAAATGAATTTGCCAAGCATTGGCTTGAAGAGCAAGGGTCTTTGTCACGTCGTTTAAAACAGCACTGCCAAGCGTTAACGGTAGAATTGCTACAAAATCAGATCGTCACTGCAGCGACATTAAAACAGGACGAAAGCCAGTTATTGTCCGAACAAGATTGCTTACTGAGAGAGGTAATTTTGTGCGGTGACAATAATAACTGGGTTATTGGGCGGACATTGATTCCTCGTTCAACCTTAGTTGATCAGCAGTATGATTTGGCTCAACAAGGGGATATCCCATTAGGACTAACTGTGTTTAGCGCAGATAACGTTGAGCGGGACTCTTTGCAAATGGGATGGGTAGCCGTACCAGAAGGACGTTTGTTAGCACGACGCTCAAGGTTGTGGATGAATCACAAACCGATGCTAGTCGCCGAGTTATTCTTATCTAATTCACCAGTTTACGCTAAGGAGACAGTGTAAATGTCCGCAGAAAAAGCCAAAGCATATTGGCAACTGATGCGCATGGATCGCCCGATTGGTTCACTGTTACTGATGTGGCCAACGATTTGGGCGCTAATTATCTCAGCCCAAGGGATGCCAAGTTGGGATGTATTCATCGTGTTTGTATTGGGTGTTTTCCTAATGCGTAGTGCGGGGTGCGTGATTAATGATTTTGCAGATCGCAAAGTCGACGGCCATGTAAAGCGTACTAAGCAACGTCCACTGCCATCAGGGAAAGTGACAGCAAAAGAAGCGATTGGATTATTTTTGGTTTTGGGTATCAGCTCGTTTTTGTTAGTGCTGACCATGAACCCGCTGACGATTCAGCTATCCTTCGCTGGCATTGTGTTGGCGTTCATCTATCCATTTATGAAGCGTTACACTCATATTCCACAGCTATTTTTAGGCTTGGCTTTTAGCTGGGCGATTCCAATGGCGTGGGCTGCACAAACTGGGGAATTACCATTGATTGTTTGGTTTTTGTTCCTCATTAACGCTTTGTGGACCATTGCGTACGACACTCAATATGCGATGGTAGACCGAGATGATGATCTAAAGATTGGCATTAAATCGACGGCAATTCTGTTTGGTCGTCATGACAAGCTTATTATTGGTGTGTTGCAACTGATTACACTCGCGATGTTGGTTTGGTTAGGGCAGTTCTACCAATTGGGACAAAGTTACTACTGGACCCTTTTGATTGCAGCGTCGTTGTTTGTTTATCAGCAGCACTTAATTCGTCACCGTGAGCGTGAGTTGTGCTTTAAGGCTTTCCTTAACAACAATTATGTTGGCATGGTGATAGCGATAGGGTTACTGGTCGCATTTTGGTAAGCGAAGAAATAGAAAAAGGCATCCGATTGGATGCCTTTTTTCTTATTGGAAGAAGGTAAAACGGTTACGACCGAAGTTGGTGAATACTCTCTTCGATCGTCAGTTTCACTTCTGGATAAAGCAGAGTGAACAGTAGCCGTGCAAATTGCTGCGTTTTCTTCGTGTCACAGTTACCATCGTTATCGAGGTATTTTTGCTGTTTGAGCGTATTGAACATGGCGGTAAACACACCTTTATCGAAGAATTCTGGCGCATTAATACCGTGCAAACGCCCTAGGCGCTGAGCAATATCTTGGCTCTTCTGCTCTAGGTCCGATTTACCCAGCTCAGGGTAAGCAACAAGCAAGTTCATCGCGATAGAGTAGCGTTGCAGCGTTTCAGTTATCGTTCGACCTAACAGAACCAAAGGCTGGTTGTTCGATTGATTGATCTCTAGCTTATCACCATCCAGACTAATCATTTTCTGATCGGCAAATTCATGCAGTGTTTTAACGACCAATTCATCTAATTCGTCTTCTTGGTAACTTAAGAACAGCTCTTTCTTCAAGAATGGGTAGATTTGCGCGACATTCGCTTGAATCTTGGCTACCGAAAGGTTGCGCTGACGAATGAGCATTTGGGCAATTAATGACGGCAGAGCGAACAAGTGGATGATGTTGTTGCGATAGTAGGTCATCAGGATCGATTGGCTACGGTCCAGCGAAATGATGTCACCCATGCTATCGGTTTCAATCACGAACTTATCAAGCGAAATTGCATGATCGACCAACTCCTCAGCACTTTCGGTAGGGATAGTGGAGGTGCTTGAGTACGGGTTATTTTTGAGTAGCTTTAAGTAACACTCAATCTGATTGATCAGCGAGTCACGAGAAAGTGCACGTTGACGAGAAGCAAGCAGTGCGGTTGCACACAAGGTCAACGCGTTTGCCGCCGCCGCATCGTTGATGTGCGTCATCATCTTATTAGCAAGGTCGTTCACCACAGGATTCATCCATTGTGGTTTGTTACCACCCATGCTGTCGATGTCTTTCGTCCACTCAGGAGCATGCTCGTTCAAGTATTGGTTGAGCTGAATTGGCTCACCGAAGTTCACATAGCCCAAACCAAAGTTACGCAGT
Source organism: Vibrio sp. 1288 (assembly GCF_033344475.1). NCBI lineage: Bacteria > Pseudomonadati > Pseudomonadota > Gammaproteobacteria > Vibrionales > Vibrionaceae > Vibrio > Vibrio sp. 1288. Next base: position 13,475 of record NZ_JAWPOX010000032.1, on the reverse strand, counting down.
TTACGCAGAGTACGCAGTACAAGCCCTGCGTTTTCTTTCTCTTTGCGTTTGCCACGCAGCTCTTTCGCGTAAGTGCCCACTTCCATTACGTGCTCGTAGCCTATGTAGACCGGCACTAGCGTTACTGGGCGGTTTAAACCACGTAGCATTGCTTGGATGGTCATAGCCAGCATACCCGTTTTCGCTTGCAGTAAGCGACCTGTACGTGAACGACCACCCTCACTGAAGTACTCGACTGAATAGCCTTTGGCAAACAGCTCAGCTAGATACTCACGGAAAATGGTTGAGTACAGTTTGTTGCCTTTAAAACTACGACGAATAAAGAACGCCCCACCACGACGGAAAAGGGGACCGGCCGGGAAGAAGTTCAAGTTAATGCCTGCCGCAATGTGCGGAGGCACCATGCCTTCATGGTATAAAACATAAGACAACAGCAGGTAGTCCATATGACTACGGTGACAAGGAACGTACACAATTTCGTGGCCGTCTTGCGCTAAACGACGCACAGTCGAGGCGTTATTGATGTGCAAACCTTGGTATAGTTTTGTCCATAACCAACTCAGGATGCGGTCGCCGTTTTTCACCAGACTATAGGAGAAGTCGGCAGCGATTTCATCCATGATGTCGTGGGCTTCTTTACGTGCCTTATCAATCGAGATGTTTTTGCTCTTGGCTTCGTCAGCAATCGCCAGTTCAATAGCTGGAGATTTTAGTAAACGAGCAAACAACACTTGGCGTTGTGGCAGGTTTGGGCCTGAAGCAGCCAGTTTCTGGCGTGAGAAGTGGATACGCGCCACGCGAGCCAGTTTGTGCGCAATTGCGCTGTCGGTACCGTGGGAGTCTGCCATATAACGCAGAGATACCACGGGACTAAAGCGAACTAAGCAGTCGCGTCCCGCCGCCATTACCGCTTTGGCTTTTTGCGGACCATTCATCGGTTGAAGGTAAGGCTTTTGGTTCTCTTCTTTACCTGGCTTACGACCCCAAAGCACGGTTGCAGGGATCATTTGAACATCCAACTCACTATCCAGCTTGTGCAGTTCCAGTAAGTCAGTGAACAGAGAAACAGAATCGGTTGGGACATCATTATCGTTGTTCATCACAGTTGGACGCGCAGCGATAAAGACGAAACGGTTCAGCGTTTTGCCATTGATTTCCAGCGGGCTGAGCGGGTCGGGTAGACCAAGGCTCATGGCTTGTTTTTGCAGTGTCAGCAAATCCACGTTCGAGCGGAACGGCAGGGCATATACAATCGGTTTAGTTAGGTCGATGTTCAGATCTTCAATCGGGTTCGACGGGATTGCGGTGCCCTTTACCAGTACCGATAAAGGTAGTTTTAGTAATGAACGTGAAAATGATTGTCCAGAAGACATAAAGTTCACAGCCTCAATAGGTATTCAAACAGGCCTAACCTTATTTCAGTTTCCGCTTTGCATGTCTTCTCTATAAAAAGAGATGAGTACGGCAATAGAAATAAGCCTAGGCGATAAAATTTAAGCGCTGCAAGGATACCAGAAACTGGTCAAACCTTTTAATTTTATTGGCTGTAAATTAGTCGAACCCCTAAGTTATTGCTTTGACTTGATTAACTGAAAAGTCGGTGTTTTAAACGAATAAAGAATGAACTTAATTGGTAAGCTGAAAGCTCCCCACAAATAAATTAAAAAACAACCAATTGGGTTTTCATTTGAGCATTTACTGGATATACTCACAGTTAACTGTATAAAAAGACAGGTGAGACATGAAGCCGTTAACGCCACGCCAACAACAAGTCTTCGATTTGATTAAAAGTAAAATCGACGACACCGGAATGCCACCAACTCGTGCAGAGATTGCGCGTGAGCTTGGCTTCCGCTCTGCGAATGCCGCAGAGGAACACCTAAAAGCGCTTGCTCGTAAGCAAGCAATTGAAATTATTCCAGGCGCTTCTCGTGGGATTCGTATCCTGCTTGAAGACGCAGCCAATGATGAGCAGGGTTTGCCTTTGATTGGTCAAGTCGCAGCGGGTGAGCCAATTCTGGCTCAAGAGCACGTAGAGGCGCACTACCAAGTCGATCCTGCGATGTTCAAACCGCAAGCGGATTTCTTACTTCGTGTAAATGGCGAGAGTATGAAAGACATCGGGATTATGGATGGCGATTTGCTCGCGGTGCATAAAACCCAAGATGTGAGAGACGGTCAAGTTGTCGTTGCGCGTGTTGATGATGATGTGACTGTGAAGCGTTTGGAGCGCAAAGGTTCAACCATATTACTGCATGCTGAGAATGAAGAGTTTGCCCCAATCCAAGTGGACTTAACGTCTCAGCACCTTACGATTGAAGGCTTAGCCGTTGGTATTATTCGCAATACCGATTGGATGTAAGTGTGTTTAAGCAGCCCAGTTCATCTGGGCTGTTTTGTCTTTTCTCTTTTTCTACTTCCTCCAAAAGCTTGCTCATCATCTTGACCTTGTTTGTTTTGACCAATTTATAAGCTTGATAATGTAATTGATATTCATTATCATCTTTATTAATGTCTATGTTTTCTCTCTGGCGCAGGAAATGCCCATGTCTCAGTCTAAACATCAAGTTCCTAACCATTTATTAAAGCCACTGTTATTGCGTAGCCGTGAAAGCATGGTCGACAATGGCTTGGTGTACGATCCGATAGCTGCTAAAGCGTGTTTGAGCTGTAAGATGGCGCCGGATTGTTTGAGTGGTGATATTGCGCAGAAGCAATTGCTGCACGTGACGCTGACTCAGCTTTGTGACCAGCAGGTTAGTCACTTCTTACAGCAGTATCCCGATGCCTGGATAATCAATGTCGGAGCGGGGTTGGATACCCGCTTTTATCGTTTGGATAATGGACGCTGCCATTGGATAGAGCTGGATGTGACGGAAAATTTGGTATGGCGTCAGCGTTTGTTCCACAAAAATGAACGTTATGAACATCGCTGTGGCAGTGTGGATGAAATGTCGTGGCTAGAGACGTTAGCCATTCCAGAGCAAGCACCGGTACTCATTTTATGTGAAATGGCACTGCTCGATTACACAGAGCGTCAAGTCGCGAAATTTATTCAAACCTTAGGTCGACATTTTGTTTCTGCTGAACTGTGTATGGTGCTGGCAGGAGATTTAACGGAAACCAAGTGGGGACAAAAGCTTGGCTCTGATCGTTATGCTCATGGCTTTGAAGCGCCTGCAGCACAGATATTGCAATGGTTACCATGGGCACAGTGGGTGAAAGCTTTCTCGCCATTCGATAGATTCTGTTCTCGTTGGAAAGCTTGGCAGCGTTGGCTTAATAAGATTCCAATGTTGAAGCATCGCCTCACGCCAGTACTCGTTCATATCAAGTGGTAATTGGCTAGTCGTTAAGCGCTCAGGTACACTCGTCGATCTTACTGATGAGGTGCCTGTGACAAATTCAATCTTCTCTCCTTTATCTAACCCAAAAGTTCATCGCCAAGTCTTAGCTTTAGCTATACCTATGGTGCTGTCGAATATTACTGTTCCATTGCTTGGTTTGGTCGATGCTGCGGTGATTGGTCATCTAGACCACGCTTGGTATTTGGGTGGTGTTGCGTTGGGCAGCACCATGATCAGCGTGACGTTTTGGCTGCTTGGTTTTTTGCGTATGTCGACTACTGGGTTGGCGGCGCAGTCCTATGGCGGTGAAGACCGAAAGCAACTTGCCTTGGTGTTTATGCAAGGCTCACTTATGGCGCTGCTGTTTGCGTTAGTCTTCCTTATTGCCCATACCCCGATAGCTGATTTGATCTTTGGTTGGAGTGACGCCAGCGCAGAGGTAAAACACTACGGTATGCAATATTTCTCTATCCGTGTGTGGAGTGCCCCCGCTGCGCTAATGAACTTTGTGTTGTTGGGGTGGCTGCTCGGAACGCAAAATTCCAAAGCACCAATGTGGATGGTGATCATCACCAACGTGACTAATATTGCCCTCGATTTGTTGTTTGTGATTGGTTTGGGGTGGAAAGTAGAAGGCGCTGCGCTGGCATCGGTGATTGCTGACTACTCTGGCATGGGTTTTGGTCTCATGTGTGTCTGGAAAACCTGGCGAGAGAGGCAATTACCATCACCTCAAAAGTTGCTAGCCAGCACTCAACACGGTTTAGGGCGATTCGTGAAATTGAATCGCGATATTTTCTTACGCTCTTTGTGTCTGCAAGCGGCTTTTAGCTTTATGACGTTCCAAGGCGCGAGCTTGGGTGATGAGGTTGTCGCTGCAAATGCGGTTCTGATGAGCTTCCTGATGATTATCTCGTATGGCATGGATGGCTTTGCTTATGCGATGGAGGCCATGGTCGGGAAGGCGATTGGTGCCAAAGATAGGCAACAATTGAGTGCATCGCTTGTCGGCACTTTCTTTTGGAGTTTGGTTATTTGCTTAGGACTGACCGCGCTCTTTGGTTTGGCGGGATCGGAGTTGATCGCCATGATCACTTCAATTGAGACGGTCCAACAGCAAGCAGCGGTGTATCTACCTTGGCTGGTGGTGATGCCACTTGCGTCGATGTGGTGCTTTCTATTGGATGGCATTTTTGTCGGTGCAACCAAAGGCAAAGACATGCGCAATAGTATGTTTGTCGCGACCAGCAGTTTCTTCGTTGTCTTTTACTTATTCGCCGAGTGGGAAAATCACGCGCTGTGGTTTGCAATGACGAGCTTTATGTTGATGCGGGGTATTGGTTTAGGGGTTATCTTTCTCTACCAATGGCACAAGGATACCTTCCTAGCACAATGTTGATATAAAAAACAGCAGGTCCAAGCCTGCTGTTTTTCTGTCTGCTATCAAGAAGCATAGATTAGAACAAGCGGTTCAAACCATTCAACGCAGCGACACGATACGCTTCGGCCATTGTTGGATAGTTGAAGGTGGTATTGACGAAATACTCGATGGTATTCGCTGAGCCTTTTTGCTCCATAATGGCTTGACCGATGTGGATAATTTCCGCGGCACGTTCGCCAAAACAGTGAATCCCTAAAATTTCTTTGGTTTCACGATGGAACAATATCTTCAAGCTACCGATGTCTTTCCCTGCGATCTGTGCACGAGCTAGATGCTTGAACGAAGAGCGTCCTACTTCATACGGTACTTTCGCAGCTGTTAGCTCTTGCTCGGTTTTACCCACAGAGCTAATCTCTGGGATGGTGTAGATACCCGTTGGAATATCATCAATCAGGTAGTTTTCTGCCTGACCTTTCGTAATGGCTTGTGCGACAAATCGCCCTTGGTCATAAGCGGCGCTTGCAAGGCTAGGGTAACCGATGACATCGCCTACAGCGTAAATGTGTTCGATATCGGTTTGGTAGTTACGGTTTACTTTTAGTTGTCCGCGAGAGTCCGCTTCCAGACCCACTGCACCCAAATTCAACTTATCGGTGTTACCTGTTCGACCATTCGCATACAACAAGCAGTCTGCCTTCATCTTCTTGCCAGATTGTAGGTGAATAATCACGCCATCTTCTGTGCCTTCGATTTTTTCATAGGTCTCATCATTACGAATTACCACACCGCTGTTCCAGAAGTGGTAAGACAGCGCATCTGACACTTCGTTATCCAAAAACTCCAACAAGCGGTCGCGGGTATTGATAAGGTCGGTTTTCACTCCAAGTCCGCGGAAGATAGAAGCGTATTCACAACCGATAACGCCCGCACCGTAAATGATGATATGGCGAGGGTCGTGTTTCAGGCTCAAAATGGAATCACTGTCGTAGATGCGCTCATGCAAGAAATCTACGTCGTTAGGCTGATACGGACGAGAACCCGTCGCGATGACAAACTTATCTGCAGAATAGATTTCTTCTGTACCGTCGCTTTGCATCACTGCAATTGAGTAGTTATCGATAAATCGCGCGGTTCCGAACAAAAGTGTGCATGAGTTACGGTCATAAAAGCCCTGACGAAGTCGAGTTTGCTTATCAATGACCGATTTAGCATGATCTAAAATGTCAGAAAATGTTGCATGAACGCTGGTGTTGTTTCGACAAAATAGCGGGTTGCTATTAAATTCGATGATGCGGCTAACGGCATGACGCAGTGCTTTTGATGGAATGGTACCCCAGTGAGTACAACCGCCGCCGACACTGCTTTCTTTCTCGACAATGGCAACATTCAGTCCCGCTTTGGTTAATCCCATTGCAGCCCCTTCTCCGCCAGGGCCACTACCGATTACGATCACGTCATAGTGATTAACATGCGCCATGATGCCTTCCTTGTTATATTTGCTTAACATTGCTTTAGCGCGATTTTAACTCATTTACTCTATTGGTACACGTCATGCCTGTTAGAGAGTGGAAGTGATCACGCAGAATCGACCAAAAGGGTGATTTGGTATGTTGTATGTCTATAAATTGCATCGAGAACATTGCAATTAGATGCATGCCAATAGTAACGTTCTCGGCGCTCAGAGCGAGCGAAGCAACATATCTTTCTCCGTAGGAGCAAATTGCGTTATATTGAGGCTCTTGTACCCTATAGAAAAAGAGCAAGTTAAGAATGAAATCGATGGGAATCCGCGCACAGCAAAAAGAGAAGACACGTCGATCATTGATCGATGCGGCATTTAGTCAGTTAAGTGCGGATCGCAGCTTTTCCAGCCTTAGCTTGCGAGAAGTCGCCCGAGAGGCAGGGATTGCACCGACTTCTTTTTATCGTCACTTCAAAGATATGGATGAGCTAGGCTTAACCATGGTTGATGAAGGCGGTTTGCTACTACGCCAACTGATGCGTCAGGCGCGTCAACGTATTGTGAAAGAAGGTAGCGTAATTCGTACCTCGGTCGAAACCTTTATGGAATTCATTGAAAGTAGTCCGAACGTTTTTCGTTTGTTGTTGCGTGAGCGCTCCGGCACTTCTGCTGAATTTCGTACCGCTGTTGCTCGAGAAATCCAGCATTTTGCGGCAGAATTAACCGAGTATTTAATGAGCACCGGCGTGACCAGAGAAGAGGCGTATACTCAAGCAGAAGCGTCTGTGACTTTGGTTTTCAGTTCGGGGGCTGAAGCTTTAGATTTAGATCGACGTGAGCGCGATGAACTCGCCGAGCGATTGATCATGCAATTGCGAATGATAGCCAAAGGGGCCTATTGGTATCGCAAAGAACGTGAACGTAACCGATTAAAAGGCGGGATAGAATAATGTCGAATGGAAATAAATCTGAAAAGAAAACGCTGATTTTGGCACTGGTTGCAGGTATGTGTGGTGATGCTTTGTTGTCATGGTTGACCATGAGTGAAGTGTCTTTTTCAATCTTCCCATTGATTGCACTCGTACTGGCTGTACAAGCTCTTTACCAAGAGTACCTAAATAATCCGGTATCAGAAGATATCCCATTAGTTGGCTTGGCGTGTTTCTTCGTAGGTGCGTTTGGTCACTCTGCGTTTATTAAAGCGCAATACCCAGAAGCAGGCTCAAACTTCTTCGCGATCATGGTTTCAATGATCTTACTCGCATGGATTGGTAAGAAGCTAGGTTTTGTCAGCAAGAAGACTTCTGCGGAATAAGCAAACGAATCAAATTAAAAAAAGCGAGCCATTGAGCTCGCTTTTTTTTGTCTGAAGCTGGTGGACTAAGCTTTACGTTCCAATAGCACGCCAGCTTCCATGTGGTGGGTATAAGGGAATTGGTCAAACAGAGCAAAACGCGTCACGTTGTGTGTTTCGCATAGAATGTCCAAGTTCTCTTTTAGAGTCTCAGGGTTACAAGAGATGTACATGATGCGCTCGTAACCTTGCACCATTTTACAAGTATCGACATCCATCCCAGCACGTGGTGGATCGACAAAAATCGTGTTGCAGTTGTAGCTCTTCAGATCCACACCTGCATCTTGTAGACGACGGAATTCACGCTTACCTTCGATCGCTTGAGTAAATTCCTCTGCCGATAGACGTAAGATTTGTACGTTATCAATCTTATTGGCGGCGATGTTGTACTGTGCAGATACCACAGATGGCTTCGCTAGCTCAGTTGCCAGTACGCGGTCGAAATTCTGTGCCAACGCCAGCGAGAAGTTACCGTTACCACAGTAAAGCTCTAGTAGGTCGCCAGTGCTTTCTTGGGTACAGTCGACCGCCCATTCCAGCATCTTCTCTGCGACTTTGCCGTTCGGCTGAGTGAAGCTGTTCTCTACTTGTTGGTAGATGTAGCTTTGACCATTTACATCGAGCTTCTCGATAACGTAGTCTCGGTCTAGGACAATCTTCATCTTACGAGCGCGACCAATGATGTTTAGGTTAAAGCCTTCATCATTTAAACGCTGTTTAAGGGCTTTCGCGTTTTCAATCCACTCTTCATCAAGTTGGCGATGGTAAAGGAGTGAGACCAGAATCTCACCACTTAGCGTCGATAGGAAATCCACTTGGAACAGTTTACGACGTAGTGAGTCGTTGTCTTTCATCGCTTCAACCAATAGCGGCATCAGGTCGTTGATCAGACGGCTTGCTGCAGGGAATTGGTCAACACGGTACTTCTCACGAGTTTCTTGGTTGAACATGATGTAGTAAAGATCTTCGCCTTCATGCCAAACACGGAACTCAGCACGCATGCGGTAGTGCTGCTCTGGTGATTCAAACACTTCCAGTTCTGGCATGTTGTATGGCGCGAACATATCCGTGAGACGTTCGACTTTTTCAGCCAGTTGTTCTTGGTAGCGTTGTGGGTTTACATCAAGAGTAGCCATGATCTTACCTTTTATGGTGCATTCAATTTAAGAGCGCAGATTTTATTCAATCTCAATAGGATGTCCAGTTTTGTACTGGAATTGATTTAAAGATAGTGCGTACAGGCAGAGTAGAAAGCAAAATCAATCAAAACGTTACAACTTCTAAGGGCAATATTGGCTGGACAAATAATCAATAGCTGAATAATATTTGCCTCAAGTTGGTGCTATCTAGCAATCTAGATGGCTGAAATGGGAATCTGGTGTGAATCCAGAACTGACGCGCAGCGGTAAAAGAGAACGAACGCTCATCAGACACTGCATTAGTTTATGTGGGAAGTCGAGCAAGTAGGCGGTACACCCGTGCTCTTGAGTCCGAATACCTGCCAACAACTGAGCCACAGCACTGGACTGTCATGATGACAGGGCTCGGAAGGAATTACGCGATTTAGGACAATACAATGAGAAAATCCGCACTGGCGATCACTTTGGCATCGCTGCTTTCACCTGTCTCTTATCTACAGGCCCAAGAAACCTCCACTGACGAAACCATCGTTGTTACGGCAAACCGTTTTGAGCAAGCCGAAAGCCGTACGTTGGCAGATGTCGAAGTAGTTACTCGACAAGACATCGATCGCATTCAAGCGAAAACCCTACCAGATGTATTGCGTCGCCTTACCGGGATTCAAGTTTCACAAAATGGTGGTCGTGGTCAGCTAGCGTCTTTATTTGTTCGTGGAACCAGTTCCGACCAAGTTTTAGTACTGGTTGATGGCGTACGTTTTGCACGAGCAGCGAAGGGCGCTGTGGACTTTAACCAAATCCCACTTACTTACGTTCAACGTATTGAGTACGTGCGTGGTGCGCGTGCGTCACTTTACGGCTCAGAAGCGATTGGTGGCGTGATCAATATCATCACCATTGCGCGTGCTGACGAAGAAGGAACGAAGTTAAGTGCGGGTTTAGGCAGCTTAGATTACCAGGAATTGAGTGTGGCATCTGGTATTAAAGTCACAGAGAGCGGCCAGCTAAATATCGCGCTTGGTAGTGAAAGTGATGATGGTTATAACGTTCGTCCTGTACCGGGAGTTAATGACGGTGATCGCCATGGCTTTGATACAAAGAATGGTCTGCTAGGTTACGTGCATAACTTCAATGATCAGTGGTCTGCATTTGGTAACCTACGTGCTTACGAAAATGTTTATCAATATGACAGCAGCTACGGCAGTCGCGGTTACTACGAAGCAGAAAAAGACGATCTTTCTGTCACTCTGGGCGGTAAGTATCAGTCTGATAATGTAATGTCAGAACTACAAGTAACGGCACAGAAACAGAAGTCTTGGAACTATGAGCAAGCAAAAGGCAAACACTCAGGTACTAAAGATGAACTTGAGCAGCAGAATGTCCAGTGGACCAACAGTTACTTGCTAAACAACAATACGACGTTGGCTGGTGGTATTGATTGGCGTAATGAGTCTTATAAAGACAAGAGTGCGAATAAAACGTTTGATCGTACCAATGGCGCTCTGTTTGGTATGGCAACGACTAGTATTGATAAAGCAATGCTTGAGGGCAGTGCTCGCCTTGATGATAACGAAGAATACGGTAGTGAGTTCACTTACAGTTTAGCGGCTGGTTACCAATTTGTGCCAGAGTTTGGGGTTAAAGCTTCTTTTGGTACTGCGTTTAAGGCTCCAAACCTATATCAACAGTATGACCCAACATACGGTGAGAAAGATCTGAAGCCGGAAGAGTCAGATGCTTGGGAGCTAGCATTCAGCGGTGATGTCCAAGGCGTTTTTTGGTCCGTCACGGGTTATGACTATAAAATCACGAATCTTATCGATTACCATCCAACCACATACAAATATTTGAATGTCGATGGTGAAACACATATCCAAGGTGTGGAGCTTGTTGCTGAGTTTGATACAGGGATTGTGCAGCACCAGTTGAGTGCAGATTACAAAGATGCTGAAGACGATAAAGGGCATCAGTTGCAGCGCCGCGCTAAAGAAATGTATAAGTGGAATGCTTTAGTGAGCTTCGATAAAGTGGATTGGTCGGTTAGCTATCAGTACGTCGGTAAGCGTCCAGATGTGGATTACAGCACTTGGCCTTCACAAGATATTACGCTTTCTTCTTACTCGTTGGTTGATACGGCGGTGACTTACTATCCGAATGAGTCGACCTCTATTAGCGCTCGTATCGATAATCTACTTGATGAAGAGTATGAGATGGCAAAAGGTTACCCTGCTGCAGAGCGAGCGTACTATCTCAACGTTGGCTACGAATTCTAATCGTGAATGAGCACAAACCGCCTTCGGGCGGTTTTTAATATTTTGTGGTGGAAAATCGAATGAAGAAACCCAAGCGAGTGGTGATCAGTTGGTCCAGTGGTAAAGATTCGACATTAACGCTTGAGCGCCTTAACGAGAATCCAAATTATCAAGTTGTCGGTTTGTACACGACTTACGTAGGGAAAGAAGTCCCTTTCCAAGCAACTCCGCTTGAAGTCGTACAAATGCAAGCAGACTTACTTGCGCTTCCGCTCATTACTATCGAGCTACCTGAAATCTTTCCAAGTAACGACATTTATCAATCGACCATCGTTAATGCATTACAAAGTAGTGGTCTGAACATAGAAGCTGTCGCATTTGGTGATATGTTTTGTAATGGCATTGCCGATTACCGACGCAGCTATATTGAACCTGTTGGCTGGGAATGCGTCTTTCCTCTATTAGGGGAGAGCAGCGAAAAACTAGCGATGGAAATCATAGAGCGTGGTATTCAAACTATGTTAATCACCATCGACGGAAGAGTTCTCCCTCCAGAATGGTGTGGTCGCTGGTATGACAAAGCCCTAATAGAGTCATTACCAAGTCAAATTGATCCCTGTGGGGAAAATGGTGAATTTCACACATTGGTCACGTCTTCGCCATCTTTTCAAGGACATATCGAGTTGACGAAGCGAGATGTAGAATCTGGAGATAGATTCAGCCATCAAAGATACCATGCTAAAGCATTGCCAAAACAAATCTACGCAGTATGATCGCAACGTTTCTGTTCTTTAGGTAAGACTCGTGCGAGTAGCAAGTAAGAAAAAAGTCCTAGTTTTTGACTCTGGTGTTGGTGGTCTTTCTGTATTCCAAGAGATACATCGCCTATTGCCCCAGCTAGACTACTTATACTTATTCGATAATCAGGCTTACCCTTATGGTGAACTCGATCAGGCTGTACTCGTTTCACGAGTTAACCAACTGGTCTCTTCTTTAGTCGAAGAACACCAAGTCGACATTGTCGTCATTGCTTGCAACACGGCGAGCACCATAGTGCTTCCTTCCTTACGCGAAAATTTATCGATTCCCGTTGTTGGTGTTGTCCCTGCGATTAAACCCGCATCGCTTTTAGCATCAAAAGGGGTAGGGCTGATCGCCACTCCGGCGACAGTAACACGCCAATATACTCACGAGTTAATACGAGACTTTGCGCAAGGCAAACCAGTTGAGCTGTTGGGATCAACTCGCTTGGTGGATATGGCCGAAGAGAAGTTGCGAGGCAACAGCGTTTCTCTAGACGAACTGACAAAAATCCTGCTTCCGCTTCGCGATAAAGTAGACGTTGCGGTGCTCGGTTGTACTCACTTCCCTTTAATCAAAGAGGAAATTCATCAAGCTTTGGGTGGGGACGTTACTTTAATTGATTCGGGTGCAGCCATTGCACGTCGAGTAAAAGCATTACTATTAAGTGATGAAATTGAGGATACGGAAGAGGGAAGTAAGTCGATTTATGCCAGTGCAACTCCTTGGCAGGAAGATGCACTGAACATTTGTTTAAAGAAGCTAGGTTTTAATCCTGTTCTGGTTTACCACCATCCGGGTGTTTAGGATCGTTCGCAATTCTAACTTTTAGCGTTCTTTCCATATATTCCTTTTCATTAAGTTTAGCGATAGCTGGCTTGGCATCTGCCGCAGCCATCACGACAAAACCAAACCCTCTTCTTTTTCCAGTGCGCTTATCTTTCATTAAGCGTACTGCATAGACCTGTCCATATTCAGCAAACAAATCGCGAACGTGACTCTCATTGGCCTTATAAGGAAGGTTGCCGACATACAGAGTTTTAGTCGATGGATCCGAGTCCGTTGATTGAATAGAAGGTGTCTGGCTAGAAAATGAAAATAAAAAAGCAGTAGCGATAACACCAATGAGAAAACTCAAGGCTGGTGGGATGGTGACTTGAGAGAAGACGATTCCCCCAACGACGGCCAGCCCAACACATAAAATCAGATTTTTTTTAGACGTCATTTTAATTACTACACATAGTGATAAAGAGTTCGATTGTCCATTAACAGAATAGACACATGAATCTTACGTATATGGTTGGTGTTTTTCCAACCAATTGCTGTGATATGTCTCAAATGTGACGAAGAAATATGCAAATATCACGCTTTTGGCTAACTAATGACCTGTTGAAAGTTTTTTTGCAAAAAACGCTTGTACTAATTTCTCAACTCCCTATACTGCGCATCCACCGACACGGAGTGAGACGAAAGTCACACAGCGAGTCGGAATTGAGAGAAAAGAAATTTGAAAAAAATGCTTGACTCTCTCACGGTGTGAAGTAAGATACGCACCCCTAACGGCGAGCAACTAAGTTGCTGAAAATGTTAGAAAAGCTCTTTAAAAATAAGAACCTATCAATCTGTGTGGGCACTCGTTGATGATAATCCAATTCGATACCTCGGTATCAAATTAGGTTTCAATGAAACGAAGTGACCATTGAATCGAAAGATTCAGCACAGTCAATTCAAACATTACT
>NZ_JAWPOX010000327.1:0-812 GCF_033344475.1 Vibrio sp. 1288 | reverse complement strand
AATAGTGTGAACAACGTACCAATTGCCAAACCAGCCACGATTACGATACCGATACTAAAGCGCTGTGCTGCGCCTGCACCCGTTGCGTACATGAGTGGGATAAGACCCGCAATCATTGCCGCAGTAGTCATAAGAATTGGACGCAGACGAACTTTCGCTGCTTCCATTACCGCATCGATTCGAGACAGTTTGTTGTGCAGCTGCTCTTCTTTTGCTACTTCACAGATCAAGATACCGTGTTTGGTGATCAGGCCGACCAATGTAATCAGACCTACCTGCGAGTAGATGTTCATCGAGGCGGTGCCCCATGCCAACGCAATCAACGCACCACACACCGCCAGCGGTACCGATACCATGATAACAATCGGGTCACGAAGTGATTCGAATTGAATCGCAAGAACCAAGAAGATGATGGCTAACGCAAGACCAAATGTTGCGTATAGCGCGCTACCTTCCGTCACGAACTGACGTGCTTCACCCATGTAGTCGTGGTTGTAACCGGCAGGCAGTTTGTTCTGCGCTACGTCCTCGAACCAGTTAATTGCATCACCCATTGCGACGCCAGGCGATGGTACAGCACCAACGGTTGCTGAGTTCAGCTGGTTGAAGTGAGGCAGTGAGCGAGGCTCGGCGACAACATCAATAGTGATCAGGCTACCAAGTGGTACTGCTTTTCCATCCACAGAACGAACGTAGTAGTTCTTCATTGATTCTGGATTTAAACGCCATTTACGTTCAACTTGAGGAATTACCTCGTATGAACGGCCATTTAGGTCGATACGGTTTACGTAGCCATCAGCCATCATGGTGCT
>NZ_JAWPOX010000326.1:0-814 GCF_033344475.1 Vibrio sp. 1288 | reverse complement strand
AAATTACTTGGGTTCAACCAAACGTATTTAGATGTGGCTCCATCTTCCAGCTTTAAGGCTGCAACGCCTTGAGCTCTAGGGGAAATCGCTTGTGAAGCATCAATTTCGATCAAACGAATGTTGCCTTGTCGTGCGTAGACATACGTCGGGTCTTGGTCCCAAATGGCTCTCATGGTGATGGCCACGGTTGCGCTCTTTCCTGCCTCTGAAACTTGGTTTGCACCTTTAGTGGCGAACCAATTCGCCACGCGTTCAATGCCATAGCGTTTGGGAGGCAGATATGTGGTTTCCACGCCCGTTCCTTTCATCAGTTGCTCTGACAGCATGTAAGTCACAGGGGTACTGGTTAAAATATCTTTGGCCATCGCCAATGATGACAATGTACTCATCGCCATCAATCCTAAACCTAAAGTAAGAGTTTTCATTTTCATGTCGAGATACTTAAGTTGGGTAGGTAAAAGCGTTATCACGCCTTACGAATAATTCGATAAACCGTTGCAGTTAAGAAGAAAGCAGCGGAAACAATGATGATCGACGCGCCCGATGGCACCGGTAAGTCGAGCTCCATTGGCAATATGGTGCCAACCAAGCAAGCAACCGTCGCAAGCAGAGAAGAAAGCAATACAAAGCTTCCCATTCGCTTGGTGAGCAACCGAGCTGTCGCACCAGGGATCAATAACAGCGCACCCACTAACACGGCACCAATGCTCTTCACTGCGGCGATCGTCACTAAAGTGATCATCATGACGAGTAGGTAATCGTAACAGCTGGTATTGAAGCCACGCACGCGAGCAATATCTGGGCTGATACACGT
>NZ_JAWPOX010000325.1:0-814 GCF_033344475.1 Vibrio sp. 1288 | reverse complement strand
CACCTACAGTTGGATGCGCTGTTTGGCAACAACCAAGAGCACCCGGTCGTCATTGTCGAAAGTCAACGCTGCCGGATTATTCAATACAACGAGACGGCCAAGCAGCAAGGCATTAAGCCAAATATGGGCTTAGGCAGTGCTGCGTCTTTGTGCCATGACTTGCAAGTACATCCTTACCACCCACAAACGGAGTGGAATAAGTTGCAAGAGGTGGCTCAATGGATGTATTTGGTCACTTCTGATGTCGTATTGATGCCAAACCAAGGTATTTTGCTGCGTGCGACGCCAATGCTTAATCTCTATGAAGGATTACAAAACTATTGGAATAAAATCCGAACTCATTTAGATGAACTAAAATTGAGCTTTCAGTTTGGTTGTGGCTTCTCACCTTTTTCCGCTAAATTGATGGCATTATCTGGTGCGAATGTGCTTAGCGAAGATAAAACTTCTATCCAAAAAGCTTTATTTCCGTTGCCATTAACCCTAACCGATTTATCGCCCTCCAATGTTGAAAAACTCCAACGAGTGGGCACAACAACGCTGCAAGGGTTACTGGAATTGCCATTGCAAGACATCGCTCGCCGTTTTGATATTGATTTAGTCAACTACGTCGGACGACTTACTGGTCAGTTCAAACACCCTGTCGACTTTTACCATCCAAGCGAGTCGTTCCAAGTGTATTTGGAGTTACTGTTTGAGATCGAAAACGTTCAATGGATTGAAAAGCCGTTAGCAAAGCTCCTTCGCCAACTCGAAACCTTTCTAAAATTGCGAGACAAAGTCGCCTTTGAACTTCGCTTAACGCTCCATCAAC
>NZ_JAWPOX010000324.1:0-819 GCF_033344475.1 Vibrio sp. 1288 | reverse complement strand
CCACACGTACGTAAGAAATAACGATTTCTTCAATGAAAAGGTCAGCACATGCTGACCTTTTTTGTATGATATCAATGCCATTGGCATGAAAAGATAAATGAATTATGTCTGGTGAATTTAATCTGATTGATAAGTATTTTGTTGGCCGACAAAACCAGCGCAAAGACGTACACCTCGCCGCTGGGGACGATTGCGCTCTCGTTAAGGCGCCAGCAAATGTACAGATTGCTATCAGCACCGATACCTTGGTTGCTGGAACCCATTTCCTTCCTCACGCGAACCCTGCTTGGGTTGCTCACAAGGCGCTTGCATCCAACATCAGCGATTTAGCTGCCATGGGCGCAACACCAGCTTGGGTAAGCTTTGCATTGACCATGCCTGAAGTGGATGAAGAATGGCTCGCACCCTTCTGTGATGCGTTTTTCGAACTGGCGGATTACTTTGGTATTCAGTTAATCGGCGGTGATACAACGAAAGGCCCATTAAGCCTAACACTGACAGTGCAAGGTTTTGTGCCTGAGGGCAAAGCGCTGACTCGCTCTGGCGCGAAAGTCGGGGACTGGGTGTATGTCACGGGGAATTTGGGTGACGCAAAAGCAGGGCTGGATGTCATCTTAGATGAAACACTTCGCAGTCGTATTGGTGCTGATGAACTAGAAAAAGCCCATTACCTAAGTACTCCGAGAGTGTTAGCGGGGCAAGCTTTGGTAGGATTAGCATCTTCGGCGATTGATATTTCAGACGGCCTGATTTCGGATATCAAACATATTTTAAAACGCTCACAAGTTGGTGTGAGTATCGATGTGTCTCAATTACCAA
>NZ_JAWPOX010000323.1:0-820 GCF_033344475.1 Vibrio sp. 1288 | reverse complement strand
GGCACTGTTGCAAAGTTAGCGATGAGGCAGCCTTTTGTCTTATTCAAAGGCCTTACATTTCAAAAACTCTGCTTACCAGGCGCATTTCGCCCAGGGGATCACCATAATAAAATGCTGAGGCCTGGCCTTTGCGTAGTGCACGCATCACCTCAATACCTTTGATGGTGGCGTAAGCCGTCTTCATGGATTTAAATCCCAGCGTGGCGCCGATTATCCGTTTCAGTTTGCCATGATCGCATTCAATCACGTTGTTCCGGTACTTAATCTGTCGGTGTTCAACGTCAGACGGGCACCGGCCTTCGCGTTTGAGCAGAGCAAGCGCGCGACCATAGGCGGGCGCTTTATCCGTGTTGATGAATCGCGGGATCTGCCACTTCTTCACGTTGTTGAGGATTTTACCCAGAAACCGGTATGCAGCTTTGCTGTTACGACGGGAGGAGAGATAAAAATCGACAGTGCGGCCCCGGCTGTCGACGGCCCGGTACAGATACGCCCAGCGGCCATTGACCTTCACGTAGGTTTCATCCATGTGCCACGGGCAAAGATCGGAAGGGTTACGCCAGTACCAGCGCAGCCGTTTTTCCATTTCAGGCGCATAACGCTGAACCCAGCGGTAAATCGTGGAGTGATCGACATTCACTCCGCGTTCAGCCAGCATCTCCTGCAGCTCACGGTAACTGATGCCGTATTTGCAGTACCAGCGTACGGCCCACAGAATGATGTCACGCTGAAAATGCCGGCCTTTGAATGGGTTCATGTGCAGCTCCATCAGCAAAAGGGGATGATAAGTTTATCACCACCGACTATTTGCAACAGTGCC
>NZ_JAWPOX010000322.1:0-821 GCF_033344475.1 Vibrio sp. 1288 | reverse complement strand
TTGCTTGTATAATCGCCGTTTATCAGTATTAACTAAAATAATTAATAGCAATGTCACAGAGCGACATCACCAGAAATGCCGCCGTACATTATAAAAAAGCCTAAGAAGGATGAGTGCATGAGTCAGGACAAGATCGATATCAAAGATGTGACTCCCAAGACTTTCAACCCGAAAACCCATAAAGGAAACGGGGATCGTTTTAACCCAAGCAATCGCATCTACGTTCGAGAAAGTAAAGGGACTTACCAAAAACTGCGTCGCTACGGTGGTTGGTTCTTACTGCTACTGTTTGCTTTGGTACCGTGGATCCCATACGGCGAGCGACAAGCGATCTTGCTTGATATTGGCAACCAGCAGTTCAACTTTTTCGGCACCACGCTTTATCCGCAAGATCTGACCCTACTCGCTCTGCTCTTTGTGATCGCCGCGTTTGGCCTGTTCTTCATTACCACCTTTTTAGGCCGAGTCTGGTGTGGCTATCTCTGCCCGCAAACCGTGTGGACCTTCATGTACATCTGGTTTGAAGAAAAACTCGAAGGCAGCGCGAATAAACGTCGCAAACAAGACGCCAATAAACTCACCGCCAACTTAGCCATGCGTAAAACACTCAAGCACATCGCTTGGTTTGCTATCGCACTCGCCACAGGCTTCACCTTTGTTGGTTACTTTGTGCCGATGAAACAGCTGGTAATTGATTTCTTCACCTTCAACGCGAACTTCTGGCCAGTATTCTGGGTCATGTTCTTTGCCATCTGTACTTACGGCAACGCAGGTTGGATGCGCTCAATCATGTGTATTCACATGTGTCCTTACGCGCGTTT
>NZ_JAWPOX010000321.1:0-822 GCF_033344475.1 Vibrio sp. 1288 | reverse complement strand
AGAACAGAAAGTACTTTGCTGCGACAACAGACAATAATAAATCTTGTAAGATTTTGATCGACGAGTGCTCAAAAGACTTAGAGTTAGGTGAGCATTTTCTTGCTGTTATAGATATCTCAGTTCGCTCAAAGTATGGGACTGATCTGATTTATAAGTTAGCAGCAAACGTAGAAGAACAAACTAAATTAGGCATTTGTTCTTTAAAATCAGCATATAACACACTGTTGATTGAAGAGTGCCGTAAACTCGGCGGTACTTGGGATAAATCTCAGGGCGCTTGGATATTTTCAAGTATTGTAGAAAAAGAAGTTGAAGAACTCGATCAAACCTTCAATAGCGATCTCATTACGATTGAGATTGAGGCTATCGAGGAAATACAAGAGCATGGCAAGGCGATAGAGTTTCTTGGGTATCCTGTTTGTAAAGCATTTAGTCGTGATTCAGGTGCTCGAATTGAAACTGGGATTGCATTACTATCGGGCTATTGTACTTCGGGTGGCTCAAAAAAACGATGGACAACCGTCTTGAGTGAAGGCGCGACTTTAAGGCTAAAGATCCCAGTGGATTTACTCAATATTTATGAAGACAAAAAATTTCAAGTTAAAACCATATAAATGATTCATAAATAAGAGTAAAAATAATGTCAAATCGCATAATAAATATTATCGAATTTAAAACTGAAGATCTTGCTCATGCAAGTTCCATTATTGAGTGCATTAGTAATGAAAATAATGAGTTAGATTTTAATAGGTTAATTCCTAGCCCTGAGTATCTGAAGGTTTTGGAAGGTGTAAGGAACCACCAAGAATGAATAATAAGGAA
>NZ_JAWPOX010000320.1:0-828 GCF_033344475.1 Vibrio sp. 1288 | reverse complement strand
TGCATTGGGAATAGAGAAGGGAAGATGCCTTGCGCAGCTAAGCGATCCACTTGGTCTTGGCGCATGGTTTGGCCGTGAATGAGTACAGGTCGGCGGTCTTGCTTTCCTAGCTTTTCATTTGCTTTGGTTACCGCATTGATAAATTGCTCGATCGCCGCGTCACCATTGGCATGCGTCAGCACTTGCCATTCATTTTTAAAGGCCGTTTCTACGTAATCGTAAGCTTGTTTATCTTCGAAAGTTGGGTAGCCAGCGTAGTCTTTATCTTGTCCATGTGGCGGGTGGAAGTAAGGCTGACTTAGCCATGCCGTTTTACCTTGTGGAGAGCCATCAAAGTTCAGCTTTACGCCACCGATGCGGAAATGGTTGGTGTACTCTGGCGTGTTGTATTCTGAGTCCATAAAATCACTGCTCGATACCATATCGGCGTACGCAACCAAGTCGATCATCAGCTTGTCGTTTTTCGACGCGCGTTTCATCGCTTCATAACCTTCTGATGTTGCTCGTCCTTCTTGAGCTGTGGTATAGCCATATTTCGCGTACATACCTTGCGAGGCTTCTAACATGCGATCTTGAAGTTCAGAATCAATCAACTTATTGAGGTTGAACAGCATTGCAAAGTGCGCGTTTTCTTCTAGGACCCCATTGGGTTCTTGGCTGTTTTCCATTCGGCGGATAATGCCACCTTTTGGATCTTCCGATTCTGATGTGATGCCTGCTAGCTCTAAGGCTTTACTGTTTGCGACACTCAAATGCCCCGAAGTGTGAATGATCAATACAGGCTTATCTGTGCTGACTTTATCGAGATCCGCTTTGGTAGGGTAGTAA
>NZ_JAWPOX010000319.1:0-829 GCF_033344475.1 Vibrio sp. 1288 | reverse complement strand
TACATGCAAGATGAGCTGTTCACTTTGTTTGGTGCGTCTCCAGAAAGTGCGTTGAAGTATGAAACCGACACCAACCAAATAGAAATCTACCCAATTGCGGGGACTCGCCGTCGCGGTAAACGTCCAAATGGCGAAATCGATTTTGATTTAGATAGCCGTATTGAACTTGAACTGCGTAGCGACAAAAAAGAGAACGCTGAACATATGATGTTGGTAGACCTAGCTCGTAATGATGTAGCGCGCATCTCGCAAGCTGGTACTCGTCATGTTGCCGATCTCCTTAAAGTTGACCGTTACAGCCATGTTATGCACTTGGTGTCCCGCGTGGTTGGCCAGTTGCGCGATGACCTTGATGCTTTGCACGCTTACCAAGCTTGTATGAACATGGGCACGTTAACTGGAGCGCCAAAAATTCGTGCAATGCAACTGATTCGCGATGTTGAAGGTGCTCGTCGTGGCAGCTATGGCGGAGCGGTAGGCTACCTGACAGGAGAAGGCACGCTCGACACTTGTATCGTGATTCGCTCGGCTTACGTGGAAAACGGCATTGCTCAAGTACAAGCAGGTGCAGGCGTGGTATTCGATTCTGACCCTCAAGCGGAAGCCGATGAAACACGCGGAAAAGCTCAAGCGGTTATCTCTGCTATTCAAGCAGCGCATTCTCAACCTGCAAACAAGGAGTAGCAGACATGGCGAACATCGTATTCATCGATAACTTTGACTCGTTCACCTATAACCTTGTGGACCAATTCCGCGCATTAGGTCACGCAGTCAAAATTTATCTTAACCACATTCCGGCAGAAACCATTGAACTAGCAATAAACGAGCT
>NZ_JAWPOX010000318.1:0-829 GCF_033344475.1 Vibrio sp. 1288 | reverse complement strand
AAAAATACAACCTTGCGCTTTCAGAACTGCTTTACGGTTATTGGCAGTCCATCGAAAGTGACAGCGGTACTCGCCTTGCCAAAGTAAACCGCTTGCTGGCGAGACTTTTCCAAGAACGTCGTGTGTACGACAAAGCCATTGAATATCTGTCTCAGGCTGCAGATTTCTACGACTCTTACCCAAGCTCCCCTATTTTGGCCGATGTACTTGAACAAATGGGCGACATCTATTTTTATCAAGGCAAGTTCAATCTTGCTTTGGTGCACTACTTCAACGTACTGGATCACGAAAGCACCAGTCGTAATATCAATCGCACCATTAAGATTCGGTTGAGCTTGGCTGCGACTTACCTGCAACTCTACAACTGCGCACTTGCAGAGCCATATCTGGAACGTGCGACAGAGTTACTGGAATACGCGGATATCCCTCAGCTTGAAGCGAAAGCCGCCCTACTTCAGTCTGGTCTCGCTTATCATCAGAACGACAGCAAAAAAGTAATTGAAAACGCGAAGAAAGCCTTAGAGCTTGTCGAAAAAGCGCCGGAAAACAAAAACTTCATCAAGCAGCAATCTTACCGTTTGTTGGGCTTGGGTTACGAACAGGCGGGCGAATATCAACTGTCACTGCAAGCGTACAAAAAATACACCAGCTTAGTGCGTTTGGAGCAAAAACAACTCAACCAAATTAGTGAAGATGCGTTCCGTCAGCAAAAAGAGTTTGCGGAACAGACCATTCACTATGTCGGTCAATCAGAGCGTCTAGAGCAGGTGGAAATGGAACACCGTAAGTTCCAGAAAATTTCCTTTGCCCTATTCATCACCGTTCTGGT
>NZ_JAWPOX010000031.1:0-56466 GCF_033344475.1 Vibrio sp. 1288 | reverse complement strand
TTACCCAGATCGATACCAATAAGCGCAATGTTTTCCATGATGGTTCTCCGAATGAAAGCCTGTCCTCAGCATAGTACTGGGAAGGAGGGAGTGACCATCTCATTAAAAATCGTACGTTAAGGTTTTCCGGGCAGCCTTAGCGGCCGAAACTTCCCGTCCTCCAGCCTGCGGCTCTGCCGCCAGACATAATCGCCGGTCAGGTTGATGTGCTCCCACCCCAGCGGCGACAGGTATTGCAGCAGCTCGCTATCCACCGACTTCCCCGCTTCGCTCATCGCCTGGGTGGCGCGTTCCAAGTACACCGTGTTCCACAGCACGATGGCGGCCGTCACCAGGTTGAGACCGCTGGCCCGGTAGCGCTGCTGCTCGAAGCTCCGATCCCTGATTTCGCCGAGGCGGTTGAAGAACACCGCCCTGGCCAGGGAGTTGCGCGCCTCGCCCTTGTTCAGTCCGGCATGCACGCGGCGACGTAGCTCTACGCTTTGCAGCCAGTCGAGGATGAACAGTGTGCGCTCAATCCGGCCCAGTTCGCGCAAGGCCACGGCCAGACCGTTCTGGCGCGGGTAGCTGCCGAGCTTGCGCAGCATCAGCGAGGCAGTGACGGTGCCCTGCTTGATCGAGCTGGCCAGGCGCAGGATGTCGTCCCAGTGGGCGCGGACATGCTTGATGTTCAGGGTGCCGCCAACCATTGGGCGCAATGTCGGGTAGTCCTGGACGCTATTCGGAACATACAGCTTGGTTTCGCCGAGGTCGCGGATGCGCGGTGCGAAGCGGAAGCCCAGCAGGTGCATCAGGGCGAAGACGTGATCGGTGAAGCCAGCCGTGTCGGTGTAGTGCTCCTCAATCCGTAGGTCGGACTCGTGGTACAGCAAGCCGTCAAGCACATAGGTGGAATCGCGCACGCCGACATTCACCACGCGGGTGCTGAACGGTGCGTACTGGTCGGAAATATGGGTGTAGAACAGCCGCCCCGGCTCGCTGCCGTACTTCGGGTTGACGTGCCCGGTGCTTTCACCCCGACCGCCCGCCCGGAAGCGCTGGCCATCGGAAGAAGAGGTCGTTCCGTCGCCCCAGTGAGCGGCGAAGGTATGACGGTACTGGTGGTTGACCAGCTCGGCTAGGGCCGCCGAGTAGGTTTCGTCTCGGATGTGCCAGGCTTGCAGCCAGGATAGCTTGGCGTAGGTCAGGCCGGGGCTCGACTCGGCCATCTTGGTCAGCCCGAGGTTGATCGCATCGCCCAGGATCGCTGACAGCAGCAATGTCCGGTCTTTGGCCTCGGCACCGTCCTTCAGGTGGGTGAAGTGGCGGCTGAAGCCCGTCCAGTCGTCCACGTCCATCAGCAGTTCGGTGATCTTGATGCGCGGCAGCAACTGGCTGGTCTGGTCGATCAGCGCCTGCGCGGTATTGGGCACCGCGGAATCCAGTGGGGTGATCTTCAGCCCCGACTCGGTGAGGATGGCATCGGGCAGCTCGTTGTCCTTGGCCAGGCGGGTGACGGTGGCCAGCTGCTCGTCCAGCAGCTGCAAGCGCTCTTCCAGGTACTGGTTGCTGTTCGGGTTGATCGCCAGGGGCAGAGCCTGCGCATGCTTGAGCGCGGCGAACCTCTCTGCCGGCAGCAGGTAGTCGTCAAAGTCGCGGAACTGCCGCGAGCCCTTGACCCAGATGTCGCCGGATCGCAGCGCGTTCTTCAGCTCGGACAGGGCGCAGATTTCGTAAAAGCGCCGGTCGAGGCCTTCCGGGGTTATCACTAGCGGCTTCCAGCGCGGCTTGATGAAGGCGGTGGGCGCATCGGCCGGCACCTTGCGCAGGTTGTCGGCGTTCATCTCGCGCAGGGCCTGCACGGCCGCCAGCACGCCTTGCGCAGCCGGGGCGGCGCGCAGTTCCAGCACCTCCAACAAGGCCGGCGTATAGCGGCGCAGGGTGGCGAAGTTCTCGCCAACCAGGTGCAGATGGTCGAAGCCCTCCGGCCGGGCCAGCAGCTCGGCCTCGCTGACGCTCTCGGTGAACTCGTCCCAGGGAATCACCGCCTCGATGGCGGCGTAGGGATCGCTGCCGCTTTCCTTGGCCTCCAGCAGGGCCTGGCCGATCTTGGAGTACAGGCGCACCTTGTCGTTGATCGCCTTGCCTTGCTTCTGGAACTGCTGCTGATGCTTGTTCTTGGCGCTGCTAAACAGCTTGACCAGGATGCGGTCGTGCAGATCGACCAGCTCATCAATCACGGTCGCCGTACTCTCCAGCACCACGGCGGCCAGGGTCGCGTAGCGCCGCTGCGGCTCAAACTTACCGAGGTCTTTGGGCGTCATCTGCCCACCCTCGCGGGCCAGCTTGAGCAGGCGGTTCTGGTGGATGTGCCGGCCCAGAGCTTCGGGCAAATCCACCAGCTGAAATGTCTTCAGCCGCTCGATGTGTTCGAGCATGTGCCGGGAGTTCGGTTTTAGTGGGGCCTGCCGCAACCAGGTCAACCAGGTGATGCTGCTGCCGGCCTTGAGCTTCAACAGCTCGTCCAGCTTGGCCCGATGCGAGTCCGTGAGTGGTTCGACGAGGGCGCGGTAGACCCGGCGATTGGCCCGCGCAATGGCTTCCGAGCAGGCCCGGTCAATCACGCTCAGCGCCGGCAGGATGCGCCGCTTCTGCCGCAGACTCTCCAGCGCCTGGCCGGCCAGCAGCAAACCCTTATCGGTCTGCTGGGCCAACTCGGTCAGCTCGCGCACCAGGGCGCGGAAGTCGGACAGGCCGAACGGGGCCAGTTGTAGGTAGGTGCGCAGTTCCTGGGCGTGCTCGCGGCGAGTCACGTCGCGTTCGCCGTACTTCGCCCAGCTCGCCGGGTCGGCCTGAACTTGCTTGGCCACCCACTGGATGACCGGCTCGGGCAGCTCACTGTCAGTACCCAGTGCGTAGCCGGGGTAGCGCAGCAGGCAGAGCTGCACCGCAAAGCCCAGGCGGTTGGCGTCGCCGCGCCGCTGGCGGATCAGCGACAGGTCGGAGTCGTTGAAGGTGTAGTAGCGGATCAGGTCATCCTGGCTTTCTGGCAGCGCAAGCAAGGTGTCTCGCTCAGTGGCCGAGAGAATCGAGCGACGCGGCATGGTTCAGTCGTCCGTGCGAAGGTACTGGTAGAGGGTTTCACGGCTGATGCCGAACTCGCGGGCGAGCTGAGCCTTCGGCTCGCCCGCAGCGGCCCGCTGCCGCAACGTGATGGCTTGCTCGTCGGAGAGGGCTTTCTTGCGGCCCCGGTAGGCACCGCGCTGCTTGGCCAGGGCGATGCCCTCGCGCTGCCGCTCGCGGATCAGGGCGCGCTCGAACTCGGCAAAGGCACCCATGACCGACAACATGAGGTTGGCCATGGGAGAGTCCTCGCCGGTGAACACCAACCCCTCCTTCAAGAACTCGATGCGTACACCGCGCTTGGTCAGCTTTTGCACCAGACGGCGCAGATCGTCGAGGTTGCGCGCCAGGCGATCCATGCTGTGCACCACCACGGTATCGCCTTCGCGGACGAATCCGAGCATAGCCTCCAGTTGCGGGCGCTGGGTGTCCTTGCCTGAGGCCTTGTCGGTGAACAGCTTGCCGATCTCGACCTGCTCAAGTTGGCGTTCCGGGTTCTGGTCATAACTGCTGACTCGGACGTAACCGATGCGTTGTCCCTGCAAGATGCCTCCATAGGCTGGATGGGCGGTAGGGCTTACGTTGGTTTTTGGTTCCATTGCGCCCGAAGCCTTGAATTTGTCAGGCTGAAATCTATGACCTTGGCAAGCATGTGTCAAAGAATGTGAAAGCGGACTCTATTCTGACGGCGCGGTGCGGCCTTGCCTGACATCCAGTTAGGGTATGCCTCAGTCTGACAGTGATGAGTCGCAGGCGTTCGGATCGGCATCGGTTTCGCTCCCGGTCTTGGCGCGCGCCTGGAAGCGCTGATAGCACTCCAGCCCGCAGAAGTGCTCGACGTATTCCGCGCCTTCCGGGGTGAAGGCGGCATCGAGCGGGATTTCCTTGCAGCACACGCAGCAACTGGTGGCAGTCGGATCATTTGCATTCATGGTGGCACCCCTCCATTGACTGACGAAGACGGCGAATGCCGCCGCCGGCATCGGCTTGGCGAACAGGAAGCCTTGTCCTGTGTCGCAGTCCGCTTGTCGCAACAAATCAAGACTCGCCGATGTTTCCACGCCTTCGGCCACTACTTCCATGCCAAGCCCATGCGCAAGCTGAATCACGGTGCGCACGATGGTCTGGTCGCGGTGGTCGTTGGCGAGTCCGGCGACAAACGATTGGTCGATCTTGAGCGTGCTGATGGGGCAGCATTTCAGGTGTTGCAGGCAGGAATAGCCGGTGCCGAAGTCGTCGGCGGCGAAGCGCACACCGATCTGTCGCAAAGCTTCCAGGGCGGGGAAGATCGCCGGATCACCGAACGCAACCGATTCGGTCAGCTCAATTTCAAGATACGCGGCGGGCAACCCGGCATCGGCCAGCACGCCCTTTACCCACTTGTCGAAATCTGGCCCCACTTGGCTCGCCGAAACATTGACGGCCAGCCGGAACGGTTGCCATGCCAGCACCCGCCAGTCGCGCATTTGACGGCAGGCTGCGCCCAGCACCCATGCGCCGATTTCCGGCATCAGGCCGGACGATTCGATCACGGGCAGGAACTGGCCCGGCGGCAACAGTCCGAGCGTCGGATGACGCCAGCGCAACAGGGCTTCCGCGCCGACAATCTGCTCACTGCGCAAATCGACAATCGGCTGGTAGTGCAGCTCAAGCTGCCCGCGCTCGACCGCCTGCGCCAGTTGCGCCACTGTCCATTCAATTGGCTGGGAAGCGCTCATGATCGACCTCTGAAGGCCCGCAGCAGCCGCGTCACAGACAGGACAAACAAGCCGGTCAGCGTGAGGGCTGCAATACCCCAGTGCTCGCCGATGAACGCGCCGGCCGTCGTGCCGGCCAGCACAATGGCGAGAATCGGCAAATGACAGGGACAGGTGAGCACCGCCAGCGCACCCCACAGGTAGCCGGTGAACGGCTTGTGTGTCTCGGCCGGCATGCGCTCGGGGCTGTTCATGGCAAACTCTCCGCATGCTGTGCCGGCGCGGTCGGCATGGCGGCCAACTGCACTTCCAGATTGGCCAACGCTTCGCGCCGGCGTTCGACGAACTGACGCAGCACAGCAAGCTGCGCGGCAGTTTCATCGCAGTTCGCCGCATCCAGCGCCCGGCACAGCCGCGCCAATGCGCCGAGGCCGATGCCCGCCTCGAAGGCGGCCCGCACGAAGCACAGTCGCTGCAAGGCGGCGTCATCGAACAGGCCGTAGCCACCCGTGGTGCAGGCGACTGGCCGCAGCAATCCGCGCAGCAGGTAGTCGCGCACGATATGCACGCTCACCCCGGCATCAAGGGCCAGCCGGGACACCGTGTAGGCGTTCATCGAACACCTCCTTTTGGTCGGTTCACGGCAATGCATATACCGTTTCGCCGAGTTCAATCCGCGCGCTGCGAATCCGATGCCGGTGCCGTAGAACATTGGGTCGATATCCGATCACGGTGTCCTAGATGACATGGTCTGCAACAGATGTCGATTAAACTCCTGGCCCAAGCCGAAAGCCTCGTGGACACTGACGATCGCCAATCCTTCCAATCCTTGATGCTTGGAGGCCCAGTCTTCCGCCGTCGGGACAGATGCAAAGAAATGTACATGGCAACAGAAGGACTGACGAACGTCGGCTGCTTCCTGCGGCAATACCAAGGACACCGCCATGCCGGCAGGTTCGACAGCCTGTATCTCGCTGGGTGAAACCGTGAGTGAAACGGGTGCTCCGGTTGCAGCGCAATGCGATGAGACGCGAGCTGTACGGCCGATCAGCGCCGGAAATATCAAGGTGTCCAGCGCGCACCAGGCATACAGACGGCGGTCGTCAATTTCAAAGACATACGAAGTCTCGCGCAAGGTGAGGCCGTAGCCGATGATGTTCCCATCTTTGTCATATTCGGTACTGGTGGCCTGTTCGAGTACGGCGGCCACTCGCTCAGCGGGCCAGTCGAGAATCCCGGCAAGTGTCGTTCGTGAAACCGGACGCCCCTTGGCGAGTTCCCGCAGTAGCGGGACCAAGAGATCCGCAGTACCATTGGTACGATTGACCGAAGTGAGACGTTCTAAAATATATGGGGCGAGCTTCATGGTTCCATCTCCTTTCATCCTGCGCAGCAGGACAATTGTTTGACATCCTTGGTGAAGGTCTGCGCCGCGAGCTTCAGCCCCTCGACCATCGTCAGGTAGGGGAACAACTGGTCGGCCAGTTCCTGCACCGTCATGCGGTTGCGAATGGCGAGAACAGCCGTCTGGATCAATTCGCCGGCTTCCGGGGCGACGACCTGCACGCCGATGAGCCGTCCGCTACCTTCCTCGATGACCAGCTTGATAAAGCCGCGTGTGTCGAAGTTGGCAAGCGCACGCGGCACGTTGTCGAGCGTGAGCGTGCGACTGTCGGTTTCGATCCCGTCGTGATGCGCTTCCGCTTCGCTGTAGCCCACGGTTGCTACTTGCGGATCGGTGAACACCACGGCCGGCATCGCGGTTAGATTGATGGCAGCATCCCCTCCGGTCATGTTGATCGCGGCACGGGTGCCGGCCGCTGCCGCCACATAGACGAATTGTGGCTGGTCCGTGCAGTCGCCGGCCGCGTAAATGTGTGGCGTGCTGGTGCGCATGCCCTTGTCGATGACGATGGCACCCTGCGCATTGACGGTGACTCCCGCCGCGTCGAGTGCCAGGCTGCGCGTGTTCGGTGTCCGTCCGGTAGCGACCAGCAGCTTGTCGGCACGTACTTCACCGTGTCCCGTGGTCAGCACGAATTCGCCGTTCACATGCGCGACCTGGCTGGCTTGCGTGTGTTCCAGTACCTTGATCCCTTCGGCACGGAAGGCCGCTGTGACGGCCTCGCCGATGGACGGGTCGTCGCGGAAGAACAGCGTGTTGCGAGCTAGGATCGTGACCTGGCTGCCCAGCCGGGCGAAGGCTTGCGCCAGTTCCAGCGCGACCACCGACGAGCCGATCACGGCTAGGCGTTCGGGAATGGTGTCGCTGACCAAGGCCTCGGTCGAAGTCCAGTAGGGTGACTCTTTCAGGCCCGGAATCGGCGGCATGGCCGGACTGGCACCCGTGGCGACCAGGCAGCGGTCGAACATCACGACGCGCTCACCACCCTCGTTCAAACTAACGATAAGGCTCTGGTCGTCCTTGAAACGCGCTTCACCGTGCAGAACGGTGATGGCTGAATTGCCGTCCAGGATGCCTTCGTACTTGGCATGACGGAGTTCTTCGACACGGGCCTGCTGCTGGGCCAGCAGCCGCTCGCGCAAGATCGTCGGCGGTGTGGGTGGCATGCCGCCGTCGAATGGGCTTTCCCGGCGCAGATGGGCGATGTGGGCGGCGCGGATCATGATCTTGGACGGCACACAACCGACGTTGACGCAGGTGCCGCCGATGGTGCCGCGCTCAATCAGCGTGACCTGCGCGCCTTGCTCGACGGCCTTCAGTGCTGCCGCCATCGCGGCTCCACCGCTGCCGATCACGGCGACTTGCAACGGGCGCTCGCCGCCGCTGCCCTTGTCGGCGGCACCCATCCAGCCGCGCACCTTGTCGAACAGCCCAGTGCGGTTGTCGGTCGGCGGGGCATCGGCGAGCATCGCTTTGTAGCCCAGGCCAGCCACGGCGGCGGTCAGTGCGTCCGGCGCTGTGCCTGGATCAAGGGCGAGCTGGGCCGCGCCCTTGGCATAGGACACTATGGCAGATTGGACGCCGGGTACTTTTTCCAGCGCTTCCTTGACGTGCGCCGCGCACGAGTCGCAGGTCATGCCGGTGATTTTTAGATGGGTCATGCGACAGATCCTTTTTCGTTTGTGGTAGCAGACAAGGGCGTCAGATGTGCTGCGCTGCCGTTTTCAGTGCCTCACTTCTTGACGCTGGACGGATAGCCCGCGTCTTCGGTGGCCTTGGTCAGCTTCTGCACGCTGGTCTTGGCATCATCGAAGGTGACAACCGCTTCGCGTGTCTCGAAGGTCACGTTAACTTTGCTGACGCCTTCGACCTTGGAAATCGCCTTCTTAACGGTGATCGGACAAGCGGAGCAGGTCATGCCCGGTACGGACAGCGTGACGGTCTGGGTGGCGGCCCACACGGGGGCAACAACGGCAGCGATGGCGAGAGAGGCAAACAGTTTTTTCATGATGAACTCCTGTGATTAATAGAAAAATGGCATGACGTAGGGAAATCCGAGCGCGACCAGAACCAGCGCGGCCACGACCCAGAAAATGAGCTTGTAAGTAGCGCGCACTTGGGGAATCGCACACACATCCCCTGGTTTGCAGGCTTGCGCCGGTCGGTAGATGCGCCGCCAGGCGAAAAACAGCGCCACCAACGCCGCGCCGATGAAGATCGGGCGATAAGGTTCCAACACCGTCAAGTTGCCGATCCAAGCGCCGCTGAACCCCAGGGCGATCAGAACCAGCGGCCCCAGGCAGCAAGCCGAGGCGAGGATGGCGGCTAGCCCGCCAGTGAAGAGCGCCCCGCGCCCGTTTTGAGGTTCAGACATACGCTTGTCCTTTCAAATCTGGATTGGATAGCTTAAGCTTACTTCCGTACCAATGTACGGAGTCAAGCGATATGGAAAAAAATTTGGAGAATCTGACTATTGGCGTTTTCGCCAAGGCGGCCGGGGTCAACGTGGAAACAATCCGGTTCTATCAGCGCAAGGGCTTGTTGCCGGAGCCGGACAAGCCCTATGGCAGCATCCGCCGCTATGGCGAGGCGGATGTGACGCGGGTGCGCTTCGTGAAATCAGCCCAGCGGCTCGGATTCAGCCTCGACGAGATCGCAGAGCTGCTGAGGCTGGATGACGGCACCCACTGCGAGGAAGCCAGCAGCCTGGCCGAGCACAAGCTTCAGGACGTGCGCGAAAAAATGACCGACCTGGCGCGCATGGAAACCGTGCTATCCGAACTTGTGTTCGCCTGCCATGCGCGGCAAGGGAACGTTTCTTGCCCGCTGATTGCTTCGCTGCAAGGGGAGAAAGAGCCGCGTGGTGCCGACGCGGTGTAGCCGAGGGTAGTTACGCCTTAGCGTGCTTTATTTAATGAGATGGTCACTCCCTCCTTCCCGGTACTATGCTGAGGACAGGCTTTCATTCGGAGAACTATCATGGAAAACATTGCGCTCATTGGTATCGATCTGGGTAAAAACTCTTTCCATATTCATTGCCAGGATCGTCGCGGGAAGGCTGTTTACCGTAAAAAATTTACCCGGCCAAAGTTGATCGAATTTTTGGCGACATGCCCCGCTACAACCATCGCAATGGAAGCCTGTGGCGGTTCTCACTTTATGGCACGCAAGTTGGAAGAGTTGGGGCATTCCCCAAAGCTGATATCACCACAATTTGTCCGCCCGTTCGTTAAAAGCAATAAAAACGACTTTGTCGACGCCGAAGCTATTTGTGAAGCTGCATCGCGTCCGTCTATGCGTTTTGTGCAGCCCAGAACGGAATCTCAGCAGGCAATGCGGGCTCTGCATCGTGTCCGTGAATCCCTGGTTCAGGATAAGGTGAAAACAACCAATCAAATGCATGCTTTTCTGCTGGAATTTGGCATTAGCGTTCCCCGAGGAGCTGCCGTTATTAGCCGACTGAGTACCATTCTTGAGGATAATAGTTTGCCTCTTTACCTCAGCCAGTTATTGCTGAAATTACAACAGCATTATCACTATCTTGTTGAGCAGATTAAAGATCTGGAATCCCAGTTGAAACGAAAGTTGGACGAAGATGAGGTTGGACAGCGCTTGCTGAGCATTCCCTGCGTCGGAACACTGACAGCGAGTACTATTTCAACTGAGATTGGCGACGGGAAGCAGTACGCCAGCAGCCGTGACTTTGCGGCGGCAACAGGGCTTGTACCTCGGCAGTACAGCACGGGAGGTAGGACGACATTGCTGGGAATTAGTAAGCGAGGTAATAAAAAGATCCGAACTTTGTTGGTTCAGTGTGCCAGGGTATTCATACAAAAACTGGAACACCAGTCTGGCAAATTGGCCGATTGGGTCAGGGATTTACTGTGCCGGAAAAGCAACTTTGTCGTCACTTGTGCTCTGGCAAACAAGCTGGCCAGAATAGCCTGGGCCCTAACGGCACGACAGCAAACTTATGTAGCATAACGGCAGAAATACACCGGTTTAAAGAATTACTGATCTGGTTTTGCGAATACTGATATTGATGATACTAACGGCCCACCGGCCTGTTGAGGAACCTGTAAAACGGAAAGGCTCATTGAAGCCGTATATTTTCTGGAGGTTCATCAGGCGCGGAACTCATCGAGGCGCGGGAATAAAATCCCATTCAGACGCCGGATAGATTCAAGCAAGCCAACTTGTCGTCAAAATCGGTGTTGCAAAAACGGGAGTGACCATAGATTCCGTTTTCTGAGACGACCCCTTGTAGGATTGGCTGTATCTGGGGACACTATAACCGTCAAAGAAGCCGGTTTGGTGTTGGTCATTGGGGTTATCCTGTGGATCTATGGTATAATCTTAACCAAGGTCAGCAATTCCTAAGGGGGTCAAATGGACGCTTTCACATTAGGCATGTTGGGGTTGCTCATTTTTTTCACTGTCGTCACTGGCGGCAGTCTGTATCTCTACCATGAGAAACAGAAGGAAAAAAAGCATCACAACGCCTAAAGAGTAACTGCGACAATGAACGTAAAGGCCAGCAATAGCTGGCCTTTTTTTATACTTGCAGTTTGAGGTGTTACATGTCACGATAAGGTAAGTGTGACATGTAACGGAAAAGGTGATTTTTTGAAAGTATCCAATGAAGATGCTCAGGCTACGGCGATCTATCTCCTCAGAGCTGCTTCGCGCCCAGCTTTCTGGCGTGACGTCCCATTCGATAAGAAACTTGAAGCCGTGGACAGCCTGAACAGCATAGGGCGATCACCATCAGAACTCACTGAATGGATTAATAAATACCTGACAGCAGAGCAAATCAATAAACTCGGGACATCAATTAGGCAACGTCGCAGAAGGGGATATGGTGTTGGTAAAAGCATAACTATAAGCGATAAAGCCCACAGGATTTTGAAGCGGTTGTCAGAAGTCGATGGTTGCAGTTTGTCAGAAGTGATCGAGAAACGCCTAGCCCGAGCTTATAAAAATACATGGGACCATAAATAGAGTGACACTAGGGGTTGCATTTTTAAAACCCGTGATAGCATCTAAATGAACCCAAACGAATAGGGGGGCTGGCGGCGATGCCGACCATTATCCCGACAATGGAGAAATAGACCATGATGACATTGACTACCGTCTCGAAGAAAACTTCAAATAATTCAGCCCTTGTATTCTGGCGCGTTGGTACAAAACGGAAAGGCATCCTTGATGTCCATATTGATTTTGACCACGAAGAAGCGGATCTTTTGGCTGAGCTCGTAGCCATTCGCTATCTGGCGCTGGACAAACAGGTTTTTTGCAGAGAGCCAGGTGCTGGTGCTGGTTACAAGCTGGTGGTATCCAAAGGTGCAATCAAGAAGCTGGCGCTGGGCAAATCCACCAAGGCTTTTGCTTTCAAGTTTGCGGCTTGCCTCACTGGGCGTTTAAAGGGCGCTACTATTGAAGTCTCGCAGAGCATGGAGTTTATGGATGAGCCGGGAGAGGGCAACATTGAGCTCCTCGATGTGGACAAGCAAGCCTATACCCAGACCCATGACGAAATATCTACACCTGCCATTGGCCCCGTCCTGGTTACTCAACATGCCATCGATCAGTATCAGGCCCGGATAACCTCTGGAGACCCTAAAAAACCGTGGGCCTCACTTGTTGGCCGCCTCCAGCATCCAGAGTTACAGGTTCAGCCCTTTGACGAGAAAGTGGCTCGCCATAAAGCCAGAAAGTATGGCCGCGTAGATAACGTGGAAGTCTGGGGCCATAGAGATTCCAAGTTCAAGTACCTGATGGTGATCAACGACGACAACCAAAAACGTGTTCTTGTCACAGTGTTTGAGCGAAATGAGTAACCTGCTTCTCATTTGTTCTGAATACACAACCTCTCCAAATCACGTATTCATACCCTAAAAGGGCAATAACGCAGTCGTTGATAACGACTCTCCCACCTGAAAATAGCTCCAGCATAAAAACTGGAGCTGTAAATGAGATCGAGACCTTCCCTTTTACTGATGCGAAACCTGCGGTCATTGGCCGTTGTGGTGCTCGCAACTTTGCCATGCGTTGCTTTTGCACAATGGCGGGTTGTAGCCGTGAGCACCGAAGTAGACAAAATGCGCTTCAACACCATCATAGACGCGCATTCCTTCATGAAGAATTATCGCTCTGGTGAGGAGCAAGGGAAGGGAACGCCAGTTGGGGATGCGCTTTATCCGGTTGCCAGTTATGGTGATGGCCGTTATGTCTCCAGGATCTGTTTTAAGTATCTAGGTGCTACTGGCGATTATGACCCCACTACCTGCACTGGCGACCCAGCTACGGTCTACTGGCGCTCAACCTATGTTCTGCCGGGTGAGATGGATAAAACACCGTTCCTGGACAGGGATCTCGGCTTACCAACAACGACCATGTGTGTAGGGAACCCTATCCATCTTGGCACCGGCAACAAGTTCCAGGCTGAACTGGATTATCAAAGCGGAGGCTCCGACCCTTTCACATTCACCAGATACTACAATAGCCACCTTCCTGATGAAGAGCTCGGCGGCTGGCGGCATACCTACTCGCGGAGCGTCGAGGTCAACGCCTCGAAGTACGGTGAGAACATGGTTGTCCTGCACCGGCCAGAAGGGCAACAACTCGCGTTCTACAACTCGTCCTCTGTCTGGGTGCCAACATGGAAAACCGATGATACCTTGACGAAGGATGCTACCGGCTGGCGCTACACTCAATCTGACGGGGTAGTCGAGGCCTATGATGAAACCGGACGACTGACCGGCATCGAGAAGCCCAACGGCAATCACATCACCCTGAGCTATCTGAACGGAGAGCTATCCTCGATCACTGACGGCTTTGGCCGCACCATCCAGTTCCAGTATCAAGATGGCCGCATGGTCAGTGTCACCGATCCTGCTGGTGGCAGTATTCAGTACCAGTACAACAGCGCTGGCAAGCTGGCGGAAGTGATCTACCAGGACAATACGAGCCGCAGCTATCTCTACGATGACCCGAATGCACCGGGTTTGCTCTCTGGGCTGGTGGACGAGAACGGCAACCGTTTCGCCACATGGGGATATGATACTCAGGGGAGAGCGGTTCTAAGCGAACACGCCGGGGGCGCAGAGAAAACTCAGGTAAGCTACAACGCTGACGGAAGCGTCTCTGTCACCAATGCCCTCGGCCACGTTCAGCGATACACCTACAGTCGCCACAATGGGATGCTCAAGCCTGATGTGGTTGAGGGTGCGCCGTGTACCGGCTTTGTGGGCGGCAAGGAAACCTACGTCTACGACAGCAAAGGCCTCGTCTCCAGCATTACTGACCGCGCTGGGCAGAAGCGCACGTTCACCCATAACGACCGGGGATTGGAAACCACCCAGATAGACCAGGACGGGGGTAAGGTTACGACCGACTGGCTTCCTTCCAAGTCGCTCCCGGCAAAAATCACAGAACCAACCAGGATCACTGAGCTCACCTACGACACTCATCTCCGGGTGATAAGCCGCAAGGTCACTGATCGCAGCTCGGGCGCTTCCCGGACATGGACCTACACCTATGCCCCTGTTGGTACAGGAAAGCCGAGCCTGTTGGCCTCGGTTGATGGTCCGCGCACCGACGTCAGCGATGTTACGACATTTGACTACGATGACCAGGGCAACCTGATCCGGACAACGAACGCGCTGGGGCAGGTGACGCAGTTTGGTGACTACGACGCGAACGGTCGCGCCGGGACCATTCAGGGTGTCAATGGTGTAACCCAAACCCTCACCTATGACGCCAGAGGAAGACTTGTCAGCTCCACTGGGCCAGAAGGAACCACGGTCTACAACTATGATGCTGTGGGCCTCCTGAGTTCGCTGACCAAGCCAAATGGTGCAACCGTCAGCTATGAGTACGACGCTGCACATCGGCTGGTGGCGGAAACAGATGCACAGGGCAACCGGCGCGAGCTTGAGCTCAATGACCTCGGGAACCCAGTAGAAGAGCGACTGCTCGATGCGCTGGGCCAGACCCGTTGGATAGAGCGCCGGATCTTCAACGAAATCGGCTGGCTCTCCAGTGTCTCCGACGCCTATAGCAATCAGTCATCGTTTTCCTACGATGTGGTGGCAAACCTGATACAGGAGACCAGTCCCTCTGGTAACACACACTCCTACAAGTACGACGGCTTCCATCACCGGACACAAACGACCGATCCCCTCGGGAAGGTCACGCAGGTGCTCTACAAGGATACCGGCGATGTTTACCGTGTCTCCGACCCTCGTTCGCGCCTGACCTACTACAGCTACAACGGCTTTGGCGAAGTGACCCAGGTCCGGAGCCCGGACACCGGCACCACCGACATTACCTATGACGAAGCCGGTAACGTGGCAACGCGCAAAACGGCCAAGGGGCAAACCACAAGCTACAGCTATGACGCGCTGAACCGGATCATCGAAACCTCCAGCGATGTCGCTGGCGAATCGCCAATTCTGTACGGGTACGACGAAGCAACCTCACCATACGGCATAGGCCGCTTGACCTCAGTCGATGATGGCAACGGTGTCCGGAGATTTGGCTACACCCCCGAAGGATGGCTGGCTTACGAAACCTGGGAAACCCACGGGCAGAGCCTGACTACCCAGTACCAATACGATGGTGCAGGCCTCGTCACGAAGATCACGTATCCCAGTGGCCGTGAGGTCTCCTACACCCGTGACTCAGCCGGTGACGTCATCGAGGTGACAACGACACAAGCAGGCACCACAACAAACCTGGCAAGCCAGATTGAGCGAGCGCCCTTTGGCCCCGTCACCAGTATGGTCAGAGGGAACGGCATTTCAGAAAGCCGCACTCTGGATCTCGATTACCGTGTCACCGGCATCGACGCTGCTAGGGTGCATTCGCTGGTCTATCGGTACACGCCAGACTCGTTGATTTCAGCCATAGACGACAATCTCAGCTCATCAGTCAATCAGTCACTCGGTTATGACGCGGTTGGCCGCATCACCTCTGCTGAGGGGATCTATGGCGTTTTGGGCTATGGCTATGACGCCACCGGCAACAGGACCTCGATCACGACCGATGGCCTGAGCCAAAGCTACACCATCAACTACATGAACAACTGGTTGGTGAAGGCCGGGCAAACCTCCAGAAGCTATGACGCCAATGGCAACCTGACGAAGCAGGGGGCGGATACCTTCACCTATGACAGCCAGAACCGGCTGGTGGCCGCAACGGTCGCGGGAGTGACTGTAAGCTACACATACAACCATCTGGATCAGCGTGTAACCAAGACCCTAAACGGGCATACCCGGCTGCTGGTTTACGACCTGGCAGGAAACCTCATCGAGGAGCTGGACGCGGCCACTGGAGACGTGCTGGCGGAGTACATCTGGCTCGATGGGACACCCTTGGGCTTTGTTCAGTCAGGACAGACCTACCAAGTCCACGTCGATCACCTGGGCACCCCGAAGGCACTGACCGACGTCAGCGGCCAAGTCGTTTGGAAGGCGAGCTACAGCCCGTTCGGTAAGGCCAGCATCATCATCCAGGGGCCAACCTTCAACCTGCGATTCCCAGGACAGTATTACGACGCGGAGACCGGGTTCCACTACAACTGGCGGCGTTACTACGACCCAGCGACCGGGCGGTACATTACCAGCGACCCTCTTGGCCTGATCGATGGAGTAAACACCTACGGGTATGTGCATGGAAACCCTATGTCCAATACCGACCCGACGGGTGAATTTGCGTTTGTTGGTGCAGGTATTGGAGCTGGGTTGGAGCTACTTAGCCAACTAATCGAAAATAATGGGAGTTGGAAATGTGTTAGTTGGTCAAAAGTTGGAATCGCCGGAGCGATTGGGGCTATAGGTGGCGGCTGGGCGTCAGGAGTTTTCAGACATGCCAGCTCCGGTAAATCGTGGTTCAAATTAAGCCAAAAATGGAGCAATGTCTCACCCAGAGTAAGGAAAGTTCAAGGGGTTCCACGAGGTAATGAGCTTCACCATTGGGCTATTCAGAGAAATGGCAAGTTTGGCAAATATGTTCCTGACTCAATAAAAAACCATCCTTGGAACTTGAAGTCCATTCCAAGAGATATTCACCAAAACATTCACGGCAATGGACCTACCCCATATAGCGCATTTGGTCGTTGGTGGCACGGGACGCCTGAATGGGCAAAAGTAGCTCAAGCCTCTCCTGTTAGTGGTGGTTTAGCTGATTCAATAAATGATGAGGGATGCGGTTGTGCAAATTGAATTTCCAGCGCTGCTTGTGAGCAGCAAGAAAAGGTCGCTCTTCGTAGTGGCATCAGAATCCGAGTTCGGGAAATGTACTATTCAGTCTTTGAGGAACGGTTATTTTGAGCTGATGGACATTTATGATTCGGAAGGTCGTCACTACAAAATAGACGAGGTTGCGAGCTACAAGCCGCTAAGTCCATTCTGGTACTGGCCTGTAGAAATTGTGATGTATGGTTCTCGACTGTTTAAGGCTAATTTCAATGCTGTTCTTATCTCTAATCTGGATTGCAAGGAGTTAAAATCTGAACTTTGTGATTTGGCTAAAAAGTACAGAAGTAATTTGGATTCCGGCGTCGGAATTGAAAAGATTATGGAGGAAATGGAGTCTGCCAGAACAATTAAAGAATTGATAAAGGTTTTTGGCTAGTTATTCATTGAATACGCTGGTGTTAGTCTAGCTAACCGACGCCAGCGGCCAAGTGTTTGGAAGGCGAGCCATCATAGAGTCAGTAGAGAGAGATACTTTTGGAAATCAATAGTATTATGATTGGTACAAATGAGTTGTAGCTCCATATTTTAAAGGGGGATTTCAGAGAAATGAAGAATAAGAAGGTAATAACTTTGATAATGGCCGCAGCCGCATCATGCTCGTCAGTCTACGCCGCGACATTACCGACCAGTGAGGTAGACGCATACATACTTGCGATGAACACCATGTCACCTATCACTGCAAAGTACACCATCTAGTACAAGCAAGCGGTTGAGCAGAAATGCAATACAGCCCTGAGCGTTGAGCAGCTCAACTCAAAGGCATTCACCAATGTTGTCCAGGCAATGGTGAGTAGTGAGACCGTCGATAGAATGGGGCTTGATGCTGCTGGTGGATCACTCCAGGATACCCTGTCTGTGATCGGCAAGAACGTCACATGCAGTGACCTGAACGCGCCATTTAAAGCACTCTTGGATGATAAGGACTTCACCAGAAAGCATCAGCACCTATCGAAGGTGCTGCATACTTGGAATGAAGTTGTTTCTCAAAGCAAACCCTGAGTAACAAAAAGGAGCCTAACTGGCTCCTTTTTTAATGGGGATGATGTTACGTTCGTGGACGTTATTTTCACTCGGGATATGTAACGTTGAAAAAGGCGTACCGACAAGAGAGTGGTCACATAGCTCTCCATAATAGATGAGCGACAAAATCTCTTGCTCGTTGATTTTTCCCACCTTAAAAAGGTAATTGATTATTGCTGTATCCAGTAGGTCGTGACACCCATTAAGCAGATCCACGATATTGGCCGCAGCTTCATTTTCCTCTCCGTCATCTCGACCGGCTAATACTGATTCAACCCAAGCCTCAAGGCTCGGATGTCCCTCAGCGAGCTCTATTTGACGGCACTCGTTCTCGATCAACCCTGTGATTGCTTCGTTGAGCGTTCCGCCATAAGTCGGCATGTTGAGAACAACTCCAAATCCGGGGATTTCTTTTTGGATTGGCTTCGCATCCTTGGGAGCTGATTTCAGCCACAGGAAAAACCAGATCCCAGAGCTTATGTCTTCCGGCTTGACCTGGTTGGCCGCAAGGAATTTGGAAACCTCGTTACAGATGATGCCATCTGGCGCTGCCATCTCGTAAATACCCGCCATCAGATCTTCAAGGCTCTTATACATATTATCTCTCGCACCTGTACATGATGTTTTCACTATCGTTGTTAAGCGTTTTTTCAGCAAGTATGTTCCAGCGAGACATCTTATACCATTCCATCTAAATCTGTAAAATTACCGTATTACCGTATTACCGTAATTATGATAATTACGGTAAATAAATTTAAGTTCTTCTTGCTGTTGTTCTACTTATTAAAATGTATCTTTGAAAAAGTAGAGTTTTTGGAATAGGATAGGTGGTGCTGAATGCCCACTTTTTACAAGGAGCGCGACCAGTGATTTTTGATGTAAGAGCGACCTTTGAAGTGGCACTCCAGACGGACACCCACCTGGTACTTATCGATCTGGATCAGGGAGCATCAGTTACGAACGATGCTGATGCAGTGATCGCCTGGTTGGCCGCAAACCTCGAAGGTGGAATTGGAAAACGTAAGGTGTACTACCGGGACACCGATGGACGCTTTGATGAGCTCAAGGTTAATGCCGGTGCTTTTGCCGGATTTGCACCTTGTAGCGAAGGCCAGCAGACCACCTTGGCTGGGATGCTCGGCCAGTAACTTTGTGTGGAGAACTCGATGTTAAACAAAAACAAATTTGAGAAAGTTTTAAAGAGAATCCTCGATAAGAACTTTGAGCGCTGCTCTATTTGCAGGAAACCATTCCCTGGACCGTGCCATACTTTTGCTGGTTTGGATTCGGACAATAAAGTTCAGAACGTAGGTTCTTGCTGTCGGACCAGTATTGTGGACTTGCGGCATGGAGGTGTGTATACGACCGCTCCTGTAGATACTCAAGAGGGGCAAAGTCAGGCGCGTGAGCTACTCGCAACACATCCTTGTAAGGGGATGATGGGACATGCTTAGCAAAAAAGTCTTTTTCATTAGTCAAGCGGAGGCCGAAAGACTGGAGCCGGTTCCCGGTGCGGCCATGATCTCCATAACTGACCCAGACAAGTCCCCTGCCGCTCTCGGACAGTGGGGGCAGTTGTACCGCGATAGCTTCTATGACGGCGGCTATTCTGAGAACACCATCCACACGATGAAGGCAGCGTTCCGGATGAATTACGCCTCTTACATTGACTCATCCCAGGCTGAAAAGCTGTCCACCTTCCTGGATGGATTGGTTGGTAGCGGTATCGATCAGATCTTCGTTCATTGCTATTACGGAGAATCCAGAAGTGGCGCGGTAGCGCTGTACCTCCAGAACAAACATGGATTCACTCCGAATAAGCCGATCACCAAGCCCAACCGAACAGTTTACGAATTGCTGTGCAATCCAACCAAGTTTGAACCACTGATGCAAAGCTACGAAACGCAACATATGGAGGAGGAACTACCTCTTCACCTCAAAATATGGGATTTTCTTCTCGTTGCGGTCGGGCTTAGGAGGTAACTTTGCACGACACAAACAATGACAAGGAAGAGCTAGTTTCACATGCGAAAGTAAATGTTCCGGCAGAACAAAGCATTCGCGGTGAACTGTTGCCGTCATCGAGCTCGCTCCGGAACATCCAGGACAACCCCGCCGTCGCCTATCTGGTGAGCCTCGGGTCAAAGCGAAGCAGGCAGACCATGAGCTCATTCCTCAACATTGTCGCCAAGATGATCGGGTTTCAGAACCTTCGTGACTGTGCATGGAGCTCAATGAGGCGGCACCACATATTGGCGGTGCTGGAAATGCTGGGGGATGCAGGGAAGGCTCCGGCAACGATCAACACCTACCTGTCAGCGCTCAAAGGGGTGGCTCTTGAAGCCTGGACGATGAAGCAAATTGATACGGATAGCTTCCAGCACATTAAGCAAGTCCGTTCAGTACGTGGATCTCGACTTCCTAAAGGGCGGGCACTTGAACGCCATGAGATTCGCAGCCTCTTTTTCACATGTGAAAGTGATTCAAGCGCCAAAGGGCTTCGGGATGCGGCCATTCTCGGGGTGCTCCTCGGGTGTGGCTTGCGCCGCTCGGAAATCGTTGCGCTGGACATGGGAAGCATGATCTACAAGGACCGCGCTCTCAAGGTTCTTGGCAAGGGCAACAAAGAGAGAATGGCGTATGTGCCTGGTGGCGCATGGAAAAGACTGGATAAGTGGGTTGAAGAGGTTCGAGGAACGCATGAAGGGCCTTTATTCCCGAGGATCAGGCGGTTTGATGATGTGACTGGAGAGCGGATGTCGGATCAGGCCATCTACCACATCTTGGAGACCAGAAGAGTTGAAGCCGGTCTGGAGATGTTTGCGCCCCATGACCTGCGACGCACCTTTGCCTCCTCGATGCTGGATAACGGTGAGGATATTGTGACCGTGAAGGACGCAATGGGCCACTCAAGCATTGCAACTACCCAGAAATATGACAGACGCGGCGATGAGCGTTTGAAGAGAGCGAGCCAACGCCTCGATATAGCGGATTAACAGCATGAATGATGAAGAACTCGAACTTGCCAGAGCCGAAGCCATGAAAGCCGATAGGTGCTTTTCAAAAGGACGGCTCAGGGACGAATTTAGGATGAAGCCTAAGCCAGGAGTAGAGCCAGTTTCGTTCTACAAAAACGGGTATGGTGGCCAATTTGGAGTGTACCGGATAGCAGATTGCCAACCAATGCGGAGAAGGGGTTGTTCACCGGCATCACAAAAGCAAATAAGGGCGCAATCCATCCTTTCGGTCAAGGCAAGAATGCGTAGCAACCTGGCAAAGGCCTCTGTCATGGCACAAAGGTGGGTCGCTCTGGAACCTCTGGTTCTCGATACCGAGACGACCGGACTTGGTGAAAGAGACCAGGTGATCGAGCTGGCTGTTACTGACATCAGAGGCGCGGTTCTCCTCTGCACCAGATTACGGCCAACCGTGGAAATAGACCCTCAGGCAATGGGTGTTCATGGCATCACCGAGACTGAGCTGTCGAATGAGCCTACGTGGACTCAAGTTGCGCCAGCTCTCGCCCGGCTTTTGTCGGGCCGTCATCTGGTGATATTTAACTCCAGTTTCGACAGTAGGATGTTGAGGCAAACAGCCAGTGCATTTGGAGACCAACTCTCTTGGTGGCAAGAGCAGAACTGTCTGTGCGCGATGAAGCTGGCGGCTGATGCCTTTGGCTCAACCAACCGGCACGGCACAATCTCACTTGCGGATGCCACCTGCGAGGCAGGTGTGAGCTGGAAAGGTCGAGCCCATTCAGCAGCGACCGACGCTATTGCCACCGCCGACTTGGTGACAGAGATAGCCAAAGTCCAACGTGACCTCGTGGTCCAGCTCCAGGAGCTTCAAAGCAAAGGTAATTTGGAATGACAGAACAATCCTACGGCGAAAGTCTCAAATTTTTCTCAGACTGGCAGAAGGACCCCGCGAAACGCACCGGCCTGAATGTGCAACACACGCTAACCAGAGGTGAATATCCTACGGTCAGCATCGAGATTGCGCCGATCAGGGCATCGGGGTCCAGCCCAGACTGGAAAAGCAAGATCACGGTGCAGCTCACTCGCGGCGAACTGACGGCGTTTTGCAGCGTTCTCTTTGGTTTGCGTAGCAAGGCTGAGGGTTCCTATCACGGCGACGCGAAGAATAAGAGCTTTGCGGTTTACAACAACGGCAAGGCCGGTGTTGCGATCATCCTTAGTGAGCGAGGAAACCAGCTCCAGAATTTCATCAATGATGACGACCGAATGGAGCTCGCAGTCTTCGCAGTTCGCCAGCTTTCCAACGCATGGAAAGTTACCCCTTCTGATGCCATCGCGCTGCTACGCCAATCAGCGTGGATGGACCGAAATTTGTCCTAATCGAGCAAATCTAGGCACTCTAAAAGTCGTCCTATAACCACAAAGTTAGACCATCATGCAAAGTGGGGTATAGAGGGTGCCAGCCCCACCCCAGCAGTCCCCCTCAGCCACATTTCTGGCTTGCCCCGCGCTTTTCTTCTTTCTCTCTTTTTCTCTCTTTTTCTCTCTCTTTCTCAATCTAATCTCACACACGAAGGTCAAACAGGGCACCCGCCGACGCGAAGCGGAGGCGTATTCTTGCCCCTCCCCCTCGTTGCATGATGGTCTAAATC
Source organism: Vibrio sp. 1288 (assembly GCF_033344475.1). Lineage (NCBI taxonomy): Bacteria > Pseudomonadati > Pseudomonadota > Gammaproteobacteria > Vibrionales > Vibrionaceae > Vibrio > Vibrio sp. 1288. Next base: position 34,350 of record NZ_JAWPOX010000031.1, on the reverse strand, counting down.
TGTCTACTATGTAACCAATGAACTGTTAGAACAAACCCACACATAGGCGGCAGCATGGCTAAAAACTTCATATCAGAACAATTCTCGGCCATGTGCCGCGACTTAACGAACCTGTCCTCTCTTATCAAACGACTACCGCCACGGTACGCAAAAGTTGCGGCCATCCCTCCTACCGGAAAAGGAATGGAGAACGAGCCCGTCAACAAGATTGTCGTAACTGAACAAACTGGGCGCGAAGCTCTTGAGCTGGCAGCGCACAGCTACAGAGATCTTCACATCAACCCAGACTATTCGCAGAAGTCTGCCAGGCGCACCGTGGGGGTACTCTGGTTCTCCCCTTCCAGGATTGGTGTAGCTGACGAAATTGCGGCGACGGTTGAACGCATCAACGCGGCCAAAGCTGGTATCGAGGAGTTCATTATCTCGACGTACCCCACCAGGCAAGAGAGGTTTGAAGCACTTCGAGCGGACTGCCCTGGTGTCATGACTCTCCACCTTTACAGACAAATTCGGTGCTATACCAATGGCGACATCGACTCTATCCGCTTCACCTGGCAACGGAAGGACTCCTTGAAGAAGCCCGTAAAAGAGGAGCTTTTGCAACGCATCAGAGAGGAGCTGGAGCGATCTGGGCCAGACTATCAACTTCCCCTGGAGCAGCTTATCCAGAAGATCGCCAGCACCCCGGAGCCTTATCTCCGGGAGCGAAGGGAAGTAAAGGTTCAACCGGTGGCAAACGTCATGGCCGCAGGGGTACTCAAAACCGTTACCGCGCCAATGCCCCTGATCGTGCTCCAGGATAAGGATGTTCAGCTCAAATTGCTTCGTAACTTTGACGCCTCAGAACAACGCAAAACTCGATCTGATAAAGCGGCATCGGAAATCCTTGGCACCTTCGGTGGAGTCACTATCGAATCCTTCCCTGGATGAATCAGCGTGACCGCGTAACAAGGCTTTTCCGCAGCCGGAAGGGCTTTGTCCCACACAAACAATTCCAATCGACAGCAGCATGATATATAATTATGATAATTACCGTATTATCGTAATTATCGTAATTATCGTAAACATTACAAATTAAAAGGAACGTTCTCATGGCAAGAAAATTGGTTGAGTTTGACGATGTAGCGGCTGCGGCCCAAAAGCTCAAGGACGCCGGTAAACGCCCAACGGTCATCGCTATCAGAGACATCATTGGCAAGGGGAGCTTTACCACCATTTCAACGTATCTCAAACAGTGGTCAGAGGAACACTCCCTCGATGAAGAGCTGGTAGAGGTAGTCCTTCCAGAATCGGTTATGAGCGATGCTGAGCTCTTCCTACAGAAGATCTATACGGTAGCCAAAGCAAGCGCCGATGAACAGCTTGAGCGCGAGCGTGAACTGCTACGACAGAAAGAAATTGAGTACCAGGAAGATATGCAGCAAGCCGTGGACATGGCAAATGATGCCACCGAACGGGCTGAGCTACTGGAGGAACAACTTGAAGCTCTCACCAACAAAAAATCAGAGCTCGATGCGGCCCTTGGTAAGGCAGAAAACTCGCTATCCCTCAAGTCTGCGGAGCTAGAACGCTCACTGGCTGACATTGATAAGCTGGAAAAGCGGATCGTTGAGTTGGAGGGCAAGCTGGAGGCGAAAGCCGCAGATCTGACCCGAGCACAGGATCACCTGGAGCAAGCTAAAAGCGAAAATCGCTCTTTGAGCCAAAAATTGGCAACTACAGAGGGTGAGTTGGAGGAGCAAAAAGGCAAGAGTATAGAGCAGACAGAAAAGCTCCGGGCCGCTCAGGAACAAAAAACATCGTTGAAAGAGCAGCTCGAAAATGTACAGGCCAAACTGGCCCAATCACAGGACTCCCTTGCCACAGCCAAAGCTCATGGCGAATCCGCTGAACGAGAGTGCCAGCGCCTATCTGGAGAGGTAGAAAAGCTGGACGCCAAATTATCCAGCGCCGAAGCAGAAGCTCGCGCTCTTGTTCAAGACAAAGGCATGATGGCTGGTCAGTTGCAGGAAAAAGACCAGCAGGCCAAGAGCCTCGAACAAAGACTCAATGATGCACTGACCAAAATTTCTGGGTTGGAGCAAGAGCTCGCTAAAGCTGGTAAGGGAGGGAAAAAGAAAGAGGAAAACTGATGGCGCGAAAGGCTAAATATTCAGAAGAGTGGCGACACAGAGCTGCGGCTCTTCAAACCAAGATTGAGGAGGCTATGACACTAGCCACCTCATCTATTGGCGACTATCGCTGGTTACACCGTCTCCATAGTTGGGTTACGGAGGTGGCTCAAGGTAAAGCCCCAGACTGGTGGACAGATCTGGATTGTGAAGTATCCCTCCCCCGAGAAGAAAAGCGGATCAGTACGTTCCTCTCGACACAAAAGAAGCGCATCACTCTCCAGATGTGTTTGTCGTAGGGGGCCTCATGAAACAACTTCCTCCTGACACACCAGAACAATCACTGATCACTCAGTACAAAGGGCCTCGCCTTGTCGTTAAGGCCTACGCTGGAACGGGTAAAACCACGACACTGGTGAAGTACGCCCACAACAACCTCGATTCACGTATCCTCTACTTGGCATACAACAGGGCTATCCGCGACGAGGCAAGAGAAAAGTTTCCTGCAAACGTAGACTGCAAAACGTCCCACCAGCTTGCCTACGCCACTATAGGAAGGGGCTACCAGCACAAACTCTCCGGCAACCTAAGGCTCACCGATATTGCCCAAGCGGTGAATACCAAGAACTGGACGTTTGCCAAAGATATTCTCGATACGCTCAACGCCTTTATGTGTAGTGCAGACATGCGGATTCTTTATACGCATTTTGCTCGCGCCGATACGGGTAAAGTGCTTACGTCCAAACAGGAGAGATACCAAATCCAGGTGGTCGAAGGTGCTGAGCTCATATGGAAACGGATGACAAACGTTCAAGATCCGTTCCCGACCGTACACGATTGCTACCTCAAACAGTATCAGCTCGGGATGCCGAATCTGTCTCGCCGGTACACCACCATTCTTTTTGATGAAGCACAAGACGCTAACCCCGTAACAAGTAGCATCGTCCTACAGCAGAACTGCAAGGTAATCCTGGTTGGAGATCGCCACCAGCAGATCTATAGGTTCAGAGGCGCAAACAACGCCCTTGATAGCAAAGAGCTCATGAACGCCGACCAACTCTATCTCACTCATAGCTTCCGCTTTGGCCCCAACGTTTCGCTGGTGGCAAACGCCCTTCTTGAACTCAAAGGTGAAACACGACCTGTTGTTGGCCGGGGACCAGCAGATCAGGTACTCATGTTTTTACCAGGTGACGTGGGCCACCGCGCAATACTTCACCGAACCGTCATGGGGGTTATAGAGACGGCGCTCTCTGCGACCGAATCCGGAGCGCAGGTATTCTGGGTCGGTGGAATCGACGCTTACCAGATCAATGAGCTCCAGGATTTGTACTGGTTTTCGATGGCAGAGCCAGACCGGGTAAAGAATAAGAAACTGCTTGATGAGTATGAAGACTACTTCGAGTATCAAGAAGTAGCGAAGGCGACCAAAGACCCTGAGATGATGAGGGCTGTCAAGATCATCAACAGCTACGATGAAATCCCTGAACGACTCACCACTCTACGACGCAATACAGTCAAAGAAGAGTTTGGGGCTGACATTACGGTCTCAACAGCTCATCGGTGCAAAGGGTTGGAGTGGGACTTTGTTCAGCTCTATGACGACTTTCCGGATGTCCTGGACCCAGAGCTCGACCCAATGGCCCGTGACGATGAAATAAACCTGCTCTACGTTGCATCCACCAGAGCGATGCGAATCCTTGCGTTGAACAGCGCTGTCGAGATGGTTATCCGCTACATCACCCAAAAACGCATGGTCGAGAAGCAGATGAAGATGGCCGCAGAAGCGACAGAAGTTGAAGAGGACACGACCAAATAGTTTGGTCAATTCTTTCACATGTGAAAGTTGACAAATAAAACGCTCTAAGCGCCCTAAATGGGCGCTTACACCTGCCTAATTTCACGCCTCCCACCTCTACCATATCGAGCATGGGAAAATACGTGCGTGAGACTATGAAAAAATCACCTTTGAATTTACTGCTCCTTGCAGCGCTCACGCTGGGGGCATCACACCAGGCTTGGGCTCAAGATGGCACAAGACCTGGTTTTTATGAGCGAAAGGAAGAGGGTTGGTTCTGGTACAAGGAAGAGCCCAAAGAACCAGAGAAAAAACCCGAAAAGCCCAAACCAAAGCCTGTGGCAGAAGCGAAGCCTACACAGCCTAAGCCTGCTGCTCCGCTTCCGAGCGGCCCAGAAATGTTCTCAGCGGAATGGTTCCGGGAAAACTTACCCAAGTACAAAGACCTTGCTTGGAACAATCCTACCGTTGAAAACGTCAGGACGTTTCTCTACTTGCAACGATTTGCGATAGATCGCTCTGAACAATTTTCCGATGCTACAGAGCTGGCGGTCGTAGGTGATCCTTTCTTGGATGAAATTACTCGACGTCCTGCTGCCACGTTTGCCTCACAACAAGTTGATCGTGACGCTGGTAACGCCAAAAACATGCTACTCAAAAGCGTAGCCGAACGCGTAGGGATATTCTTCTTCTACAAGTCCGACGATGACTACAGTGACTTGCAAGCACCGCTCATCAAGATGTTGGAACAAGGAGAAGGATTCTCGATCATTCCTGTATCTATGGACGGCAAACCACTCCCCAGTGGGCTTTTCCCCCATTACAAAACCGATGAAGGCCATGCCAAACAACTTGGTATCGTAACTTTCCCTGCTGTTTACCTCGCATCTCCAGACGGTCAGTTCGCTCCTATAGGACAAGGGCCAATGTCTCTTCCTGAGCTGAATCACAGGATTTTGGTCGCAGCAAAACGCAATGGTTGGGTCACAGACGAAGAGTTTAACCGTACACGTCCGGTACTCAACCTGGAAAACAACATAGCCGAACGCTTGGCCTCACCAGAGCTGGGCTCTGACCTCAAACAGCTATCTCAAGCGAGCGGTGATAAAGACAACTTTGTGCCACCGGAACAACTCATGAAGTACATCCGGGACAAATTACAGGAGAACTAAGATGGTCACGCACAAGACATTAAAAAGGAGCCTGCTTGCCCTGAGTGTGGCGGCCAGTCTCGTCATGGCACCGACAGGGGCGATAGCCGCTAACGGCCTCCAATCACAGATGGACAAACTCTTCAATGAAATGAGCAACACAACACCACCTGGGGTTTATGAAAGCCAACGACGTGGCGTTTTAGCTGGTGGCCGGTTCACTGCAAAGACACGAATCTTCGACGAGAACCTGGTGAGCTTTGCCCCTCCATCATGGAAAGCTGGTTGCGGTGGTGTAGATCTGTTCGGCGGTTCGCTTTCCTTCATTAACGCGGATCAAATTGTCCAACTCCTTCGGGCTGTAGCAGCCAACGCCAAGGGCTATGCCTTCCAGCTTGCGCTCGATAACGTTTTCCCGGACGGAGCGAAGTGGATAGAGAACTTCCAGAAGAAAGTGCAAGCGCTCAACCAACATCTGGGCAACTCCTGCCAGCTCGCTCAAGGTTTCGTGAACGACCTAACCAGCGGCATGGACCTTAAACACAAAACTGATGCTTCTATAACCGCGACAACTTCCGGCCTGTATGAAGACTTCTTCGGGTCCAAGCAGGAAACCAGCGGCAAGAGTCCTCTGGAAGAACTGAAAGCCAACAAACCTGACGAATACAACAAGATGATTGGCAACATCGTCTGGAAGCAACTCAAGAGCAACAACGCCAACACCTGGTTCCAGTACGGGGATAACACCCTTCTTGAAGCGATCATGTCTTTAACCGGCACAGTCATCATTGGTGATCTGGTAAACGACCCGAACTCAACCGGCACTGGTGCGAAAACAACCCCTCTGACGACCCTACCAGGTAACAAGATCACCTTGTCAGACCTGATTTCAGGCGGTTCTGTTGAGATCTATTCCTGTGATTCTGATACGACCAACTGCCTGAGTGCTGGCTCCAGCAATAAAACTGTCGTGCTCAAAGGTATCAAGAACCAGATCACCGATATGCTGTTAGGAACAAGCTCTACACCTGGTGTGATCTACAAATACGCAACGAACTCTGGAACCTTAACCGACCCAGAAAAGGCCTTTGTTTCTAACCTCCCCGGAGGGATTGGCACCATTGTTCGTAACTTGTCTGTCCTTTCACAGGACGGCGCTAACCTGTTCGCAACAGAGTCATCAGGAGCGATAGCCCTGACCATGATGTATAGCTTCTCGGAAGAGTTCTTCCGCGCAGCTCGCATTGCGATGGCTAACAGCAAATCACCCTACAAGAAAGAGGCACTAGAGCTTCTCGCGCAATCGCAACAGCAAATCCGTGCTGAATACACAATCCTGTCCTCTCAATACGGCGATCTGGCAAGCCAAATTGAGAAATACAACAACCTACTGGACAACATCCGCAAGCAAAAATACATGCTGGCAACTTTGTCCAATCCTCCTAGCACGAACTAAGGAGCTATTGGAATGGGATCTTTTTCAATCCACTCTATCGGTGACTCTGCTTTTCTGGAGCAAATCCTGATTGCAGTATCAATGATCACCGGCACCGGGGATTTCGAGAAGATGGTCAGTATTGGCCTGCTTCTTGGGGTCTTGATGATCTGTATTCAGTCCGTCTTTCAGGGCGCAAAGCAAATCAACCTCCAGCAAGTGCTGGTAGGTTGGATTCTATATGCCTGTTTCTTCGGCCCAACCACAACTGTGACTATCGAGGACGCTTATACAGGGCAGGTTCGAGTCGTCGCCAATGTCCCTATTGGGGTAGGCTTTGCTGGAGGTGTCATATCCAACGTGGGATACACCATCACCAATTTGTTTGAAACTGGATATGGGGTAATCGTACCCAATGTCACGGAAAGCCACTTTTCCGAAACACTGAAACTGTTGAATGACGTCAGACGGCGAGCCTATGACACAGGAGTTTTTACTGCGCTTAACTCAGCAAATGGAGGCGGCTATGTTGACGTGAGGCGTTCCTGGAACAATTACATTCGGGAATGCACGTTAACCAAAGTCGATCTCAACCTAATGTCCCTTGATGAGTTGATGAACCGTTCAACTGACTCAGCTTTGCGATTCAACTCACAGCTCTACGGAACTAGGTTGTATTTGTCTACAGCAAACCCTGACGGCGCTGACTACACATGTACTGACGGATGGGTGGCTATTAGCACTGCAACCGCCAACCTAAGCAGCCCGGTTGTTGTTGATGCTCTTAACAGCCTACTGGGTATTGACACGTCAACTGGAGACAACGCTCTAACGAAGCTGACCGATTCGCTTCAAGCGATGGGTGCCACAACTACGTCATCAATCGACTATCTGAAAGCCGCCGTTCTGGAGCCCCTCTATTATGAAGCCGCAGCAGGACGTTATCAGGACCTCCAGGATTATGGCTCTGCATTGATGGTCAACCAGGCTATTCAGCAACGGAACACACAGTGGGCCGCAGAGCAGTCGATGTTCATGACCGTCGTCCGACCAATGCTGACGTTCTTTGAAGGCTTTATTTATGCTATAACCCCGATCATTGCTTTTATTATCGTGATGGGCAGCTTCGGCCTCCAGTTAGCCGGGAAATATGTACAAACCATCCTCTGGATTCAGCTATGGATGCCAGTCCTCTCAATTATAAACCTGTTTGTTCATACCGCCGCGTCAAATGAGATGTCTAGCCTCAGTGCTGGTGGTCTCAACTCCATGTACGCTCTTTCCTCAACTGGAGATGTTCTGCAACACTGGATTGCAACCGGCGGCATGTTGGCTGCGGCCACTCCGGTGATTTCCCTGTTTATCGTCACAGGTAGCACCTACGCCTTCACCAGCTTGGCATCGAGAATAAGTGGTTCTGACCACGTTGACGAAAAGATGCAAACGCCAGATCTACTCAAGCAAGGTCCGGTTATGCAAAGTCAGCCAGCGTACAATCACAACCAGTTCAGTGGTGCGATTGCAAACGGCGCAGAAAGCATGATCAGTACCTTCTCGCTTGGCTCCACCTTGGCATCAGGCGTGAGCTCCGCACAGGCATTACAAAGTCAGAAATCGGAGGCTTTCCAAAGCACTCTTGGTCGAGGTTTTTCTGATGGAGTAAGTCAGGATCAAGCCTATTCAAGACTCTCCAATGTCGGGCGCAACGTTTCGTCGCAAAACACAGCTCAAAGCCAATTGATCAACCAGCAAGCCAAGAACTTCATGGATAAGTTCCAGGTGGATGATAGCCACTCTGATGCTGTCAAAGGTGCTTTTGCCATGCAGGCTATGGGCACACTCGATGTTGACGAAGCTGCGTCCATGCTTATGCCTATGGTTGGCAAGGCCAGGGCAGCAATGAAGGCCGCTGCTGGTGTGAAATCAAACAGTACAGCCCTAGTTCCTGCTGGTGGTAATGGCGAATCAGGCGGCGGCAGTGATGTCCTGGACATCAAAGCGCAAGCGAAGGGAGCAACAGAGTCATCAACTCAAGACTCTTCAAGCTGGTCAGCGAGTGATGTGTCCCAGTTCATGAAGGGTGTGAGCTATTCGCAAACCGATAGCCAGGCGTTGACAAATCAATTAGCGCAGGGTTTCAGCCGTTCTGGAAGCGAGTCATTCAAGCAAACCTGGGGCGATAGCTTATCCCAGAACCTATCCAAGTCCGCTTCTGAACTGGTGTCTGCATCGGACACCTTCACAACAATGAGTCAGCTCCAAAACCAAATGGGCTCCATGACTAATACCGACTTTAAAACTCTCGGTGGTGCAGTAGCACAAACCCCTGCGGCCATGAACCAACTGAATGACTATTTCCGAAATGCCGCGCCGCAATCGGTTAAAGACGAGGCGGCTTCACTACAGCAAAGATACCAAGCCTACGGAATGTCTCCTCAAGTGGCCCAGGCAGCAGCGCGAATGACAGCAATGACCAACTCCAAAAATTACGAACAGGGTAAGGAGCTTGGCGGGTATCAAGCCGCACTACAGGCGATCAATACCGCGTCCGGTCGCAACGGAGCATTTAGTGGTGATGCTTACGGAAATAACGGCATTGAAGGCCCGAATGTTCAAGGCCTACCAGGTCAGGTTCAAGGGGCTGTAGGCAGTGGACCTAACATCCCAACCGGATTCCGGGAGAATGTGGCTGGGATGGCTGGAACTAATCCGGCATCAGAAGCTGGGCAGTTACCAACGAATAGCCCCCTTGTTCAAAATGAACATGCAGCCGGTACGTCAGCTCTTCATAACCAAGCACAGCAAACAGAGCGAAATGTATCTGCTCCTGAACTGAAAAAAGCCCAAGATAACCTTATGAACTCGCTTCCGGAAATGTCTTGGAGCGCTTCGGCGTGGGGAGCGTGGGACAACTCCAGTGATTGGATGGGCCGCAGAGCTGAACAAGCAGGTGGAGCTCTCATTGCTGGTGGTCAAGCTGGCGCTGATGCGTTCTCAAGAGCGATGGATCAAATGAGAACGATGACACCTGAACAACGCGACCAATTCATCGCGGCCACTCAACGCGGCGACCAGGCCGTGCAAGAGGAGTTTGGCTGGGCCGGTGATGCGATGGTCGGTATGGCTAAACTTGGCCGCAACGTCATGGGAGCTGCTGCAAGCGGCTATGATGCAGCGAAGGAGTGGTTAACTGGTAAATCTGATCTATCGGAAGCCGCTAAAGGGATGAGCATTGAGGAACGCGGCGCGTTCTATGCAGCAGCGCTATCCTCTGCCGCAGAAGCTGGTGGTGGAGCCGCGCAGCAGTTTATGAACCAGTACGGTGATGAGTTCAAAGAAACGATGCAGTCTATCGCTCAAAGCCGTTATGGGCTGACTGAATCCCAAGCCGCTGTTTATGCCGAATCGTTTGACACAAACGAAGGTCGCATGAACCAGGCTGTTCAGAATCTGAAAATGGAGTATGCAGAACGTAACCCGGATGGCTCACCGATGATGCAAGGAGGTCAGCCTGTTCTTTCTCAGCAAAACGAAGAGTTTACGGACAAGCTGGTAAACGTATTGCAGAACTCGACGGAAGCTGGAGACCGTTCAGGTAGCTATTTGACTGCCGTCAGGGGGTACAACATAGCAAATCAAAGGTTCTAAAAGACCAACCAAATAATAAGGGGGCCAGCAGGCCCCCTTATTCGTCTCCAGCTCCAATATGGAAGCGCTGGTCAAAATCATAGGAATCTTGAAACCCACCAGTTTGTTTTTTTCTGCGCCGGGTAGGTGGTGCCTCTTTATATGCTGACCGCGCAACGCGGATAAAGCACGTTAGTCCAAACAGAGCCCCGACAACCAAAGCAACTTGCCACTGGAAGTAAGCGATCCCTCCCCAAAAGATAACAGCAGCCCAAAGGCTTTTGTGAACCAGAAATAGGAAACGAGCACCCCAAACGCCGAAGGGAGCCAGCGCCACACCAAGTCCCCAAGGTGTGTCAGCCATCATGGCTATTCCCAGAAGCACCATTCCCAGCAGAAGAATATTGACCACATGTTTCATATCAACCCCCTTACTCTTTACCTCCAGTTTACCACGGCATCAAAAAATGCAACTGTGAAAGTTTGACTATTTTTTGCTAAACAACCATTCCATTGGCAACTTCTTCGATTAGAATTTGCCCTCAAACTTTCACATGTGAAAGTTTGCCCTTACGGAACAAGGCGTTTATTGACAAAGCATTACATAGTTGAACATGTCAAACAAATCGCATACACTATGGAATAGGCCATTGCTAACGCTTTGGTCCCCATCTGCAACACCGCAGAGTTCTCTTTCTCAAATATCTCTTTCTGTAAACACCATCATCCTTGTGTGGTCGGGATGCGCCTTTGCCTTCCCTGCCCTCCTCAGCTCCTGCTGTATTCGCAATTTCAGCCCTCGCTGTATCCCTAAAATCACTTATACCTAAACGCTATTTAATATCACAAAATACCGCACTCCCCGTGCGCTATTTCCGCCATTCTTTTGGCGCACTTTCCATTACTATCGCAAAAATATCCGTATCCCATTGATTACTAAAAGTATTGTAACTTTGTTCCGTCGGTACAAAGTTAAGTGTATGTTTTTAAAGGTTTTTTATTGTTGACAGCATCATTATTTGGGCTTGTAAAGGCGCAAAATGTGTCAGTTTGTGACAATAGAAGAACTCTAAAAGCGTTCATCGAATAACGCACTTTTTGTATGGCTAACAACGCAGTTTAAAGGGTGGCAAACAATGGATAAATGCCAATTGATAGACATCCCAAGCGACCCAGAGAAGAAACGTGAGTGGATCAAGTACAAACTCAAGATCCAGGGGCTTTCTCTGGCCGCATTGGGCAGAAAACACAAAACATCTCGGCAGGTGGTGTCTACGGCACTCTATAAGCCCAGTCCACGCTGGGAACATGAGATAGCTACAGCTTTGGGTGTGAAGCCGTCTGAGATTTGGCCGGAGCGGTACGACGAAGAACACGAAATACCCCTCAGACATAAGGAGGCAAGCTGATGAAGAACAAAGCCAAGGCGCTAGTTCTGTCTGCGGCTCTCCTTTCATCAACAGCGAATGCTATTGACCTGAGCGGAACCATCTTCGACAAAGCAGCGAAAGCATATAACCTCGACCCTCTTCTAGTGTATTCGGTCGCATTGGCCGAATCTGCATCAGGGAGAGGTAATGGCTCTATAAGTCCTTGGCCTTGGACGCTTCGCGTTCCTGGGCTTCCTTTCTATGCTAAGTCGGAAGATCAGGCAAAGGCTAAGCTCGCTGAGTTTCAGCAGCAGTACGGTCGTGCCATTGATGTCGGGTTTATGCAAGTGAGCATCCGGTGGAATGGTCATAGAGTTTCTTCTCCAGCAGATCTTCTCGACCCAGAGACCAACGTCATGGTTGGGGCAGAGGTGCTATCAGAAGCCATTCAGTCATCTCCAAATGACTTGGAGCTTGGCGTTGGCCGCTATCACGCCTGGGAAGACGAAATCCGAGCCAGAAACTATGGTAGCCGAGTCTTGGCTATCTATCGCAACCTTCGTGATTTGTGAGGGGGGCGGAATGTTGGAACTGGATATTATTGGTGCGTGGGATGCAAGAGCCGTCAACCTCGATCAAGAAGAAGCTGATAGAAACGTCTACGAGTTCGATCTGACATTGTGGAACCTGCTATCCACTCTGGCAAAAGAACGTCCAGATGATGCGGCCTCACAATTTTCTTTGGGCATGGACACCGTTCAAAAGCTGTCACTGGCAACACCTTCCCAATTGGAAGCTCTGGCCTCTGGCGTGTTGATCTCTTTCAAACTCGAAACAGCAGAGCAGAACATCATCACGCGACTCTCTGGCGACTACGACCCTGTAGTTTTTATCAACCATAGTGTTGATGAATTTGATGCTGCCTACTGGTTGCTATTTAACCGCGTCGCATCGAGAGACCCGGAGATGGCAAAGGAAGTTTTCGGGGTTTCGAGAGAGCTTGCGGAGCTGGTGGCTAAGGCAACAGACAGCCAGTTGCGCCACATGTCTGGAACAACGGTTACGCATTTTACGCTTCGTTTTGCTCCGAGCATCATTGAAGAAATTCTCGATGACAGCCGGGAAGAGTTAACACACCCGGTATTGAAAAAACTGCAACAGTCTCTACAGGGACGTGGGAGGTGGAGATGAACATTGGCAACTCTGGTACATTGGGTCGCTGGGTTACAGCTCGACACATGGCCCTTGCTGGGTACATCACAAAAATCATCATGATCGAGACTGGTCTGACCTACAAACAGGTCAGACGGCTTTACCAGGATCTGGAGAGGGACGGATATACTCTGGAACGAAAATCCAGAACTTTCCGGGGTGGTGCGACACTGATTCATAGTCACACATCCAAGATACAGGCCTCTCTTCTAATGCAGCTCTACTTCAACATTGGTGGAGAAGCCGTGTTGCGGTCTGTGAACATCAAAGCCTTGAACAAGGCATTTAGAATGTATCACGCAATCCGCAAAGAAGTGCCCGGAATGAAAGGTGCTCGGTGGGCTCCGTTTGATATTACTGATGCCTGGTGTCTTGCTTCGGAGCTGAGAAGTGGGGACGCAATGCTGGAGGTGTGCGACAACTGCAAGTGTACGTACTTCACCTCTGTTAATCAAAGAACCTGCGTTGAATGTCCGTTCTGCAAAGAACAAGGAAGGCATGGTGGTGGGGAGAAAGAGTGTGCTTGAGTAGACTATGACATTTCGGACCAGAAGATGAGCGCCCAAACTTTGCGGCGCTCATTTTTTTACTTCTTCTGTGGGATACGGTAGCGCTCCAGCTCGACAGCTCCCAACCCCTTGAAAGCATCCGGGCGACGTCCTTGCCCACTCCACGAAACTCCGTCTTTTGAATATTTAGCATTATCAGGTTCTGATCTGCTCGTGAACATTTCGTTGAGCAAGCCGATGTCCACACCGCAGGATTCCATGTCGCTCATTATTCGCTCAGCCTGAGCTCGCTTTTCTTTTTCTTCTTCTTCTCGCTTTTTGTACTCTTCCTCCAGTTCATTGAGAACGCCCTTCATTCTGTCAATGATCTCCCGAACTTCATCTAACGGGAGTCCTCGCAACAGGGTGCGAATGCGGCTTTTACGCTTTAACTCTGCGATTATTAACTCTCTACGTTCAGCCGCTGATAGCGTAGAGAACTCCTCGTGGTCTTTCATGTCATACGGAGCCCATCAGTTTTCCTTTAAGTGAATCACGTTGAGAGTTCAGTTTTGCGTCAGTCTGCACTGGCGAATTTTGATGCTGTGCAGGTTGACTCTCTGAACTCTGTTGCTCAAAAGACCCAATGTTGCCAGAAAATCGAAGAGAATAAAGACCCAATAGAGCAAGGGCGCGGAGCCGATCACTACGCGCCTTATGCTGCATCTGGGACAGTTCACGATAGAGCTCCGGAAAGGCTTGCTCCGATATGTTCAGATTAGATATTTTTCCATCCCATTTGCTACCAGCCACAACGACCTCCTATCTATCAGCCGCAGAACCAGAAGCCCCTGGCATTGGATGCCACGGATTCGTTGGGCAGTACGATCCTGCTCTTAGGGAAAAGCTCCTTGGCCGCATCTTGGTAAGCCTCGGCACCGCCGCCAGCCAGCAGAACTACGTCAGCATCCATCCCGTCCTCACGCATTGACTTCCGCATAGGGATCAAGGCGTTTTGAGCGACTTTGGTTGAGGCTTTCTTGAAGTAGTCTTTGATCGATACCTTTTCACCGTAGAGGAAGATTTCGGCCTTACCGGCACGAATAGCTTTCTCGATCTTTTCGATGCCAGGGGCACCGCCGTGGTCTTCCTGAATTAGCCGGTCCGTTTCCTGTAGCAACACCGACATCGCCTTGAGGCTGGTGCCAGATGAGTGATAGCGGACCTCTCCCTCTTCAAGAGCTACCCAGTCTACAGAAAAGAACCCAGGGTCAATTACAACGGTTTTTCCTCCCTGGATAATCTCCAGGAGGTCTTCATCTTTGGTTGAACTTACAACATCCATGTAAGCACCGGCAGGTTGAGGTACAACCACGACAGACTTAACCGCTACCGATCGTTTTGGCGTGATCTGGTGTTCACCCTCAAGCCGAGATTTCAACGCCTCTCTGCGCTCTACGTCCATGTACTGACTAACAGGCAGGCCAGTCACCAGCACATCGATCTCCTTCTGCTCGGACATCAGGAGTGCAGCGTAGAAAAGAGCCTTGTATGGATTGGTCGAAGGATAGTCGCCGTGAAGCTCACGCTCCCATCCTTGCAATCGGTCAGGCTCGACGCCTGCAACCCATTTCTCTCCATCAATCACAACCTGAATGCAGGTCCCTGCACCGCCAGTTAACTGTTGTGGCATCAGTTCCAATGGACCTGCCCCCACCGGCATGACGACTGTGCGAGCTTCCTCACCTTTATACCCCATTGCCATTTTCAGGTTGGAGTAACCAATATCCAAACCCAGAACAAATTGACTCATGAAATCCTCCAAAGATTGCTTTTAGATTGCTTTTCGATTGCTTGCCGCGTGTTGGATAGAGAATAAGGCTAAAAGCGGGGACAGATGGCCTGTGTAATTGCCCAAAAGGGGCATATAGGTTGCTTTTCGGTGGCTTTTTGATCGTTGAGTAAGGGAACCTATGGGAACGCTGCACGGATAGGCTCAGATAAACAGACCTTACCCTCGCATCGAGAACCGCTTGCCCTCCAGCATCGAGAGACGGTGGTAAAGAGGCATTTGGAATCTTTGATGCCATATCCAATATATCTGGAATCTTTAAATATAGATTCATATGTAAAGAGGCTGTGAAAGAATAAGAGCATCAAGATTCCAGATAGATAGAGGGAAATTTGACAAATTCCAAAGATGGGTTAGCCTAGTGACAGAACTAGATTCCAGTATTGGAATAATCAGCTTTAAATTCCAGATAGATAGTTATGTGGATAGGAATTGGATAGGAATTGGGAGGGTATTGAGGTGAGTCTACCAACAGAGCGATGGCTAGATCTGCTAGATCCGAAGCTCGAAGAAGAACGATCCGAGATAACAGAGGATCTGCTAGAGGCAGAGGGACGAGAGTTTGTTGCAGAGGTACGGAGCAAACTGGATCACGCCTTAGCGGTTCTTGCTGTCGAGGCGCAGCAGGAAGCGGACATGTACTGGAACGCGCACAAATCAGCGCGTGAAGAAGCGTCAGAGGACGAACAAGGGCGTGTCGGTACACGGGTTCGCATTCTAGGCGTATCACTCGTTGCAGAGTGGTATCGCAACAGATTTGTCGAACAAGTTCCCGGACAAAAGAAAAGGGTTCTATCGACACATATCAAGAAGGGTCGCGGTCATGCCTACAGCATGTCGCACTTCAAGAAAGAGCCTGTCTGGGCACAAGAGTTGATCCAGCAAGTTGAAACCAGGTATGCCGTGTTAAGACAACGCGCCACTGCCTTAGCAAAAATTCGCCGGGCGCTAAACGAGTACGAGCGCCAGCTAAACAAGACACATAGCGACGAGGTGTGACAACATGACAGCATCTGTAGCGGCCACTGAATTGGCGAAACTGGGGAAATGTGAAGCGATGATCAAGAAAGTCGCCAGCCATCCTCGCCCTGCCCTGTCAAAGCGCCCACAATCGCCACAGGGGACAGATAGCACCCTTCGGGGTGAGTTCGCTCATTTCCGATATGAAGCGGCAGCCCTGCGTTTTATGAGCGGCACTGCGGGGGCTAAGCGTCGCATCTACCAGCTAGTGTTTTCAGCGACGGTAGCAGCGGGAGCATTGACAATGCTGGCGGCATGGACCACCAGCTAGAAAGTATCGACGGAACAATCATGAGCAAGAGAACCAAAGACAAAGACCTGGAGAAACTCGACGTAATCAAAGACTCACCGCAAATGAGCCTGTTTGAGATCATTGAATCTCCGGCCAAGAAAGACGACTACTCCAACACCATCGAGATCTACGATGCGCTGCCGAAGTACATTTGGGACCAAAAGCGTGAGCATGAAGATTTATCCAACGCTGTAGTGACACGACAATGCACCATCAGAGGCCAGCATTTCACGGTGAAGGTGAAGCCAGCCATCATCGAGAAGGATGACGGAAGAACCGTGCTGATCTACGCGGGACAGCGAGAGGAAATCCTTGAGGATGCTCTACGCAAGCTCGCAGTGAACGGGAAAGGCCATATCATCGAGGGCAAGGCTGGAGTCATGTTCACTCTGTACGAACTCCAGAAAGAGCTCTCGAAGATGGGTCACGGGTACAACCTGAACGAAATCAAGGAAGCAATCCAGGTTTGTCGTGGCGCAACACTCGAATGTATCAGTGATGACGGTGAAGCCTTCATCAGCTCCAGCTTCTTCCCGATGGTGGGACTGACCACCAGAGGTGAGTTTCGCAAGAAAGGCGGGAACGCCAGGTGCTATGTGCAGTTCAACCCGCTGGTAAACGAATCGATCATGAATCTGTCGTTTCGTCAGTACAACTACAAAATCGGAATGCAAATCCGCTCCCCTCTTGCACGGTACATCTACAAGCGAATGAGCCACTACTGGACTCAAGCATCACCAGATTCGCCGTACACGCCATCGCTTATCAGCTTCCTGACCCAGAGCCCTCGTGAATTGAGCCCACGGATGCCGGAGAACGTCAGAGCCATGAAGCTCGCTCTGGAGGCCCTCATCAAACAAGAGGTCATAAGCGACTACGACGCGAACCAGATCAAGGATGGCCGCAGAGTCATCGACGTGCGGTACGTCATAAGGCCTCATGAGAACTTCGTGAAGCAGGTGATGGCGTCCAACAAGCGTAAGCAGCAGACAGAGCTACGGGCCATCAAGCACGGCATGATCGACCACGACATCATTGATGAACCCCAACGTAAGGGGAGATAGCCACCAGAATCTCCCACCCCCCAGGGAAAAGAAAGATAGGCGCGTCAGCGCCTTTTTTTATGCCAGAAGAAAGCGCACAAGGTACGCCCACCAGGCAGGACCGGAAACGGAATGCCTCCGCATATGGGGGAGCTGCACGGATAGAGCGAACGTGACCCCAGATGCAGCGTGGGCTGGGGCTCTATATATGGGATCGCTGCACGGTAGTCGCAAGCTGAGTCTCAGTATCGTGCAAGCGTAAGCCACGACGAAGGATAAGTGCCATGCTGCTCCAGTGGTTCCCGTAGAGTGGTTCCCGTAAGGTATTGATAGTTAAAGGGTGAGGATGTGGGGGACCTGCACGTTATGAGATTTGATATGTGGGTACGTTGCACGAAAGCAGGTCCTGAACCTCTCGATATATGGGAACTCTGCACGATTGACGAAGCAGAACAAAGATTGACAGATCAGGACAAACCTAAAAAAGCAGTCAAAATGACTCTAATAGTCCATAAAGTGATCACGCGCACACAAAAAGAGGCCAAAAGTTATCCACATTTCCTGTGCATAAACGGGGTTTTGGTATATGGGAACGCTGCACGATCATATGTGGGTACGCTGCACGGTGCAAAAAACGACCAAAATTGACATGTGGGTACGTTGCACGTTCAGAAAATTGTATATGGGGCGACTGCACGTATGACCTTAGACATGTGGGAATACTGCACGAACACCAGATCTGATATGTGGGAACGCTGCACGAAAGCTCTGTTTTGTAAGGATTTTGTGGAAAAAAGAGGGGTTCCGTGTGGATAACAGTGGATAAGATCCAAGGGTATGTGGGGACGTTGCACGGCAACCTATGGGAACGCTGCACGGCAACCTATGGGTTTGTTGCACGGAATAAATATGAAAACACCAGTAATATCAATGTGTTGAGTGGTGATTTAGAACGCCTAACCTGTCTTTAACCGTTTTTAATCCTTTATACAAAGATCTAAAGATCTTTATATTTATCCTTTTGATCACTGAACAAAAAATAATCAACACTGTTTTTTTAGAAAAAAGTCTCGTATGCAAGGCCGAACAGGACGAGTATCACCAACAAGATAAGCATCGACAGCACAAAGTAACCAGACTCGTACATCACAGCTTTGATCACAGAAACGACGCTGATCGATCTTCCAGAGATCCTCCCGATGATCCACTGAAACGCAACGAACGAACCAAGCCCACAGATCAGAACCACCGCTACGGAGACAAGTGCATGTTCCCTCAGGACAGACTCACTCAGGAAACCATACTGCATCCCCATCAATACAAGCCTGCCAATGCCAAAACCCAGGCCCAATGCAACAGCTCCACGAACCAGCACGACCTTCAACGACTGGAGCCATGTCAGCTCAAGATCCATCCCCTTACGGGAAGACCGACGCACCAGCACCGTAGATATGCCCAACCCCAAAAACACCAAAAAAACAAAATCCAACATTGCCACCTCTGCACAAATCAATCAGAACCACAGGCCTCTCGGCCAAATGCGCCACCAGGGAGAACCCACTTCTGCCCCTCCGGCACAAAAATCGGGAGCGTGTAATCTTCTCTGGATACCTGCTCCAATGCCTCAACATCACTAATCTGTATCGGCGCAACAGCAGAACCTAAATCTATTACGTCGATTTTTTTTCTTGATACCGTCACACCAAAGGTTTGTTCATACTGAGCAATTTTCCCAGCTCGTTCAGGCCAGTAGTGACGGATCGTGGACCAGATACGCTGTGAGTTGTAGATGCAGGTCATACACGACGACCGGCTCCAGCCAAGGCGATAAGGGACTGGGGCCAGGATGCGGTGACGCTCGATTACTTCCCATACCTCCTCCTCAGTCCAATGAAGAACGGGCCTCCAGGCATCAACTAACCGTGCAGTCTTCCCATATCTTCTGTCACAGGCATGAGCCTCAAGCTGGTTGTACTTGGATCTGTTTGCACTTTCCTCCCGGCGCTCACCAGTGATGAAAAGGATCTTCTTCCCCTTGAAGCGCTCCTGGTTATTAAGAGCTCTGCGGCCAACATCGATCTTCAAGGCTGATGAGCACCACCTTGTTTGGAGTGATGGCGATTGCTGAGGGAAACGAAGGCGCGTACCAGGCTTAGAGCGCTTATGGTCTCTAGGCAGCACCAGAAGCCCCTCAGGCGTCTCTACACGATGGGGGTGGCTATAGGCATTGTCTTTGAGCATTTCGCCCTCAAAGCCGCCCTCAAGCCACGAGAAGTACATTGGGATACCCAGTTCTTCCCCGAGCTGACGACAGTAATCACGCATGAAGGCCCAATCCATCAACGAACTGCCTTCCTGACCATCAACATCATGGTGCCAGAACTCCACCTTTGACTTATCAACACCCATGTCCACCAGCCGCAAGTACGCAGCAATCGAGTCTTTGCCTCCAGACAGGCAAACAATGATGTGATCGTACAAACTCAGGTCCACATCCGGAGCGGAGAAGTACGTTGTTCTATCGTCACAACGCTGACTGGAAGATATGCCGGTAAGAACCGACTCCAGTGATGGCAACACCACCTGGTCATCGAACAAATCTCCTTGGTTTTCTCGTCTCAACATAAGTCGCTCTTTTTTCTTTACTGGGTTGTTTTTATGATTTACAGTATTATAAAATGATACTGTGAAAAGTAAAGTTTTCAGAACGACTAATCACTCAGGAGAACTTGATAAGCACCAGAAAGCAATCTAAAGGTGGTTTTTCGGTGAGGTTAGTTCAGGGGCAACCTGCCGCTGCTGATTGGAAATCATCAAGAAGTGGCTTTTTGGTGGGGTTACGGTTTGAAGGGGTGAGTATGTGGGAACGTTGCACGGTTAAAGGGGGCCGCACATGAAAACGATAAAGCGGTTCATCGTATGGGTGAATTACGGTCTTGAGGGTTGGAGCATTTTCGGATCGAGCGATGACTGGGATGAAGCGGTATCCATCCGTTCGGAAGCGATAGACGAATGCAATATTGACGAGGAAGACATCATCTTGGCAGAAAACAAAAACGAGCTGGTGGTAAAACCTGCGGCCAAGCAAATGACGGAGTGGCACCGGGAACTGGAAGCCGTCCTTATGACCTTGGATGACTGCCAGATGGAATGTGACGGTATGACATGGGCAGTAAGCCACCTACTCAATGAAGCGGGTGTACCTCATGACTGCATGTATGGCTTTGTGCGAAACGAACAGACCAAGGACATCGTGACACCGCATTTCTGGGTTGTCCTGGATGATGGGTGGCTGGTGGATCTGAGGCTACGCATGTGGCTGGGCGATCACGACAACATTCCTCACGGGGTATTCCATCCCGATAACGAGCCAGGACTTTTCTACAAGGGAGACCCGGTTCAAAACCATAAAGGGATGAGACTGGGCAAAGCCGTCCTGGACATCATGACCGACGGAAAACTTTCACATGTGAAAGTTCCTGAACGACAAGACGGAGAGTAATAGCGTGGAATTTGATTACGACAAGTCAGTATCAAACGCACATCTTGAGGCCGCAGGCTGGGGTATGGATGCCTTTAACCACTCCAACCCATTTGAGAGTCATGTCATCTATGTGCGTGACTACCGCAACGATCACATCCGCCTGTTCACCATCAAGCAGGCTGACTTCGACACGATAAAGCTGCCGCTTCACCTTACCTCCGACATGCTGGCTTCGGTGATCGCTGAGTTCGTATCGAAGGCAGCAAAAGGGAAGTTGAATACGAAGGAGTCCGACACGCTGGCTCCTGCCTTGGTTGGCTATGCCAAATCAACAGAAACCTACCGGAGCTGGCGGAGAGTTTCTGGAGCAACAGAGCGATTGCATATGGTCATCAATATCTATGCGGGTTCTGAATTGCTGAGACCTTTCATCGCTCGGGCTCCTGAGACCGTCCTGACGACCCAAGAGCTACTGGTCTTCTCATCACAGGTTAAGAGCATGGATGTATCCAATCATCCAGAGTGGTTTAGGGGCCGGAGGTAGTCATGAAGCCAGTTCTCTGGATATTCGTCCTGATCATCGCCCCTTTCGTCATTGCGAAAGTGGACCAATGGCGCAAACGCGGCATTGGAGACACCTGGGCGTGGTGGAAATCAGAGAACATGCCTTATGAGCTGCGCTCGGCCACTCTGTTTTTGTCCGAACAGGACATATCAACCACACAGCCGGTGCCCATGCACGGCAGGGTTGATCAGGTGTACCAAACCAAGAATGGGGTTCTCATTCCCTTGGACACCAAGCTGCGCCAGGTAAACCACATCTATGAGTCGGACATTATCCAGCTCTCGGTTTACCGGGTAATTCTGTCACACAAGTACAAGGCACCCGTTGCCAAGTACGGCTATGTCCGAACCGTTGTTGAGACAGCGGACGGGGATAGAGTCCGTTACATCAAGACAAACCTTCTCAGCGAAAAAGAAGTGGTCAAGCTGTGGCACCGCTATCAATCCATCCGTTCTGGTCAGGTAAAAACCTCCTGTTCCTGTGGCGGAAAGTTTCACATGTGAAAGTTCTGGATTGAATCAGGGTTGCCCGAATTGGGCAGCTAGGCGGGGTTGCATTTTTGAAAAGTCCTGTACGCTGGTTGGTATAGGAGGTGAATAGTGGCCCAGCTTAAACATAACCGCTTCGTCATGTTGGGGTCCTTGGTAGCGACGGTCGTAGCTGCCGCCAATGGCTTGAGTTTTCTCACCCTTATGGCTGGTGGAATGACCCTTCTCCAGTTCATGGCTTGGAAGCAACAAGATGCTGTCCGGAGCCGGTTTAAAGCTGCGAAGGATGCGTTTGAAGCGTTGAACGTCATTGCGTTCGACAAGCACTGGGTAGGTTCAACCGCGACGGTCGCCAAAGTGTCGAACATGATCACTCCGCCCGAACGACTGGATAAGCCCTGGGCGGTGCAAGTTCTGGCCGTGACCAAAGGTGGGACGTGGTTCGCGGTGGATCTGCAAGTGACCGGCACTGACAAGGTTCAGATGCTTAGCCTCCACCAGCTTAGTGAAAAGGCGGCAAAGACCATGCTGGCCTTCGACCTCGAAGTGTATGAGAAATTTTTCGGAAAACCTGATGTTGCATGAGGACAATGTGATGGAAAAAGTCAAAAGCGTAGATGCCGTGGAGTTCACGGCAGCAGATAAGAAGGCGATGACCCATGCGGCATACGCCCAGTGTTTCTTCATTCTGGCCCAAGTGATGGCATTCCCTTCCCTGGGGGTGGCTGGCGCTATGGTTGCTGCTCTGTGCGGCATGATGCCGTGGTTGACCAAGTTCGCCAAAGAGGCTCCATCGAAAGCCTTTGGCATGGTGATGGCTTCACTCTGCCTTGCTCCTGTGTACGGGAAACTCTGTGAGCTGGTGGTCCACGCGATTCAGGGAGCTTGAGCTTATGGGGGTAGTACGAGTTCCCTACCTCTTGGCTGAGCTGAAAGAACGCGGATGTGCTGATGAATCTGCTCTGGCGCAGGTTATGCAGCCTGGATGCCGAATTGGAGAGGAAGACCTGCGGAAGTTGGCCGCAAATTTAGGGCTTGAAGTGTCCGAGCTGGCACCAGCGCCAGAGAACGCGGCCAACACCCGGTTCAAAGCAAAGCTGAGAGGAGGTTTGGCCTCCTTTCTTTTTGAGTACGACGGCTGTTTCCGACATGCAGAAGGCTCCAGCCATGCAGAAATGTTGGGTATCGAGCAAGAAGACGACATAGGTCTTCCGAGTCGAGCTGCTGACGCCATGCTCCTGGAGAAGACGCTTTACCAGGTAATCGCTCGGGCTAAGTACATGCTCGGCAAAATCGACAGCAAGTTTGTCAGGTCAGAACAAGCAATCGAGTTCCGTGAGCAACTTGCTCCTGGGATCTTCAAACCAGGTTACAGAGGTTTCCGATTCAAGGAGGCTGCCGCTGGTGATTTGCCTACTGTCATGATTGACGGTCGGAAGTTCAACTGCGTTGCCAGCATAGCCAGAGCACATGGACTTGATCCGGTAACGGTGCGTAGGCGCATTGCGGACACCGGGAAGGCCGCAGACAAACTCTCCAATGATGAGTGGAAGCTCATCCTCGCCAAGAAAAAAGGTAAAGGGAAACCCTTCACCTATCTGGACAGGACCTACAGCAACATTGCTCAGTTCTGTCGTGAGCATCAGCTCAACACCAACCTTGTTTACCAGAAAGTCAAAGACCGGGCTGATAGCGCTGATGAAGAGTTCTGGGGACTGATAATCGAAACATGCAAAAGGAAAAACTAATGGCAGAAAACAAAGAGATCCCCTGGGAGAAAGAACTCATTGAGAAGTACATGTTCACCCTGCATAAAGAGCAGGTGAAAGACCGGCGCTGGCGGACCATGTTGCGTGTGCTTCGCGCATCTGGTTTCGTGCTTCTCATGATCGGCTTCATCATTTTGGCATCTAATCCGGGTGGGATGCCGTGGCAAAGCGCCAAGGCAGGAGCCCCTCACACCGCGTATATCAACATCCGTGGTGAAATTGCTGCTGGCACTCTGGCCGATGCTGATCACCTTATCCCGTCCATCCAAGCTGCATTCGACAACCCGAACTCACAAGCTATCGTGCTTCGCATAAACAGCCCTGGCGGTAGCCCGGTTCAAGCAGGACGGATTTATGACGAAGTGAAGGCGCAGCGAGCCCTTCATCCGGAGAAAAAGGTCTACGCCATCATTGATGACATCGGTGCCTCTGGCGGTTACTACATCGCCTCTGCTGCGGATGAAATCTATGCTGACCGCGCCAGCCTTGTCGGTTCTATCGGCGTCATCAGCTCGGGGTTTGGATTCACCGGCTTGATGGACAAGCTCGGCATCGAGCGCCGGGCTATCACTTCCGGAGAGCACAAAGCGCTTCTCGACCCATTCTCCCCTCTTACCTCTGACATGAAGAAATTCTGGGAGGGCGTTCTATCGAAAACCCACCAGCAGTTCATCGAACGAGTGAAGGCTGGGCGGGGTGATCGACTGAAAGACGACCCAGAGGTGTTTTCTGGATTGCTCTGGAACGGGGAGCAGGCCAAAGACATTGGGCTGATTGATGGCCTGGGTAGTTTGAACTCCGTGGCGCGAGACGTCATCCACCAGAGCAACTTGGTGGACTACACACCAACCGAAGACATCATCCGGCGACTGACCCAACGAGCGAAGCTCGAAGCCAGTTCCTTCGTGCAAGAACTCAGCGCTGTGAAAGTTTACTGATAGGAGCAGTTTGATATGACAGAACAAAGTACCAAATCACTACGTCTCGGGGTTGTTGCCGCCATTCTTTTGGGGCTCGTAGGAACCGGGTTCGGGATCTACCAGTTCGTGAAAGAGAAGGATCTGGCGCAAGAGATCGCCAACGTGAAGTCTACGGTCAACCAGGTGAAGGATGCCGAAGGCGTCACCTTCAAAAGCAAGGCAGAGTTTGAAGCTGCTGTGGCCGAAAGCATCAACAAGTTTGTCGCGCAGAAACAACAAGCCGACATCGATCAGAAGTATGCCCAGTTCGAGGCAGCACCTGAGAAGGTCGAAGAAGGCAAACACATCTACGGGGACCTTGGTGCTCGGTTCACGCTGGTGGAGTTCTCCGATATGGAGTGCCCATTCTGCAAGCGATTCCACGACACACCCAAACAAATTGTGGATGCCAGCAAAGGCAATGTGAATTGGCAGTGGAAGCACATGCCTCTCGATTTCCATAACCCGGCAGCTCACAAGGAAGCTCTGGCCGCTGAATGTATTGCTGAGCAGAAGGGCAACCGTGGCTTCTGGGTCTTCGTTAACGACATTTTCCACCATACCCAGGGGAATGGTGGCGGTGTTGCTGACCTGGCCTCTGTTGTCACTGGTGTTGGTGCTGATCTGGATGCGTTCCGGGAGTGCCTCGGCTCAGGAAAGTACGAAGACAAGGTTGAAGCTGACATCCAGAAAGCCAAGAGCTATGGCGTCAACGGGACACCAGCCACTTTTGTAGTGGACAACCATACCGGCAAGAGCCAGCTTCTCGGCGGCGCTCAACCGGCGCAAGCCATCATGGCCGTGATGCGAAAAATGATGATTGAGTCGCAACAAGACGACTCCGCGAACCAATAAAAACTTTCACATGTGAAAGTGGAGTGAGAACTGATGATCAAGATTACAACTAAATTGGGATGCCTTCTGGCGGGGCTGCTTGTCCTGTCGGCTTGCTCAAGCGTCCCTCAGCCAAACAACGAATACGCGAAGGCCTTGGATGATACCAAACAGGTATGCGCTGCCTGTGCCCTGGTTGGTAATGACCTGCTGGTTGCCCTCAACAAGTCATGCGACACCCCAATGACCCCCGAGACTCTTACAAGCGTCATGAACAGTAACCCGATGTTTGCCGCCATGATGGCAATTAACTCCATAGGTGGAACCGACTTCTATCAGGTTTACCGTGATGCGGCCATAGACACCCTGCGGTGCAATGAAATGGACAGTTGGCCTGATCGGACCAAGGTGCGTTTCCAGCAGCCCGACATGCAAAAGGCGCTGGCCTTGAGGGTTTCTGCCAGACAGCAGAAGGCAAATTAACTTTCACATGTGAAAGTCAGGCTCTCCGGGGCCTGATTTCACTATGAGGTGAATCTATGGAGTTACAAGAAGCAAAAGAGGCTCTCGATAGCCTTCATCCACACAAGGCCTCAGCGCCTTTGAGGCTTGTCATCCACCAGCCAGGTGGGATTGGTGGAACCCCTACAGTGGGGGTGAAAGCTATTCACGCAGGCTTTGACTGGGACAGCAACACCATCCTGATCTATCCGGAAGAGCAGCTCACCCGGTTGACGCCGGATGAGGTCGCCGCCATCACGAAGTCAGTATCGAAAGGACAGTCCTGGCATTCATATCAGCAGTTCAAGAAGTATCGGGAGCAGTTGGCCGAAGCCACGGAAGAAATTAATAGGCTCAGAGCTGAGCTGGGCAGGTATCAGAATAACGGGAGGGGGTAATGCTAAAACGCGGAATTATCAATCTCGCTGCTAGTTACATCATTGTTGATGCCCTACTCCGGAATGCAGCAATTTGGATCTTTGGCTTGTCCTTCTCCGTTGGTGGCACTTACGTCACTGGCGAGGCCAGTACATGGGTCGTTTACCTAGCCACTTCTGGTGCCATGACACTCTGTTCTGTCGTAACAGCCTACCTGCTCGTGACCTATCACCGCTGGGGGCTGATGACGGCCAGGGTCTGGTTGCTATTGAGTGCCTGCCTAAACGGCTATGCCGTCTATTTGAGTAGCCACAACATCCAGTTGGTGGTGGCACTGCTTTCCAGCCTGTTTATTGCTTTGTGGATGCTCAAGACCCTTGAGCAACCAGCAGTGAAGGGGACGTACAAGGTAATCGCTGATCTTCACCGTCAGCTATGGGGAATGTTGAAGGGGCAAACACAATGACGACGAATACTCAAAACGCGAACGCCAACCAGGTTCGGTCTTTACGCGACATGCTTGTCCCCGCCCTGTTGTTCTATGTGGTGATGACGGCCATGTTTGTGGGTCTTGACGCATTCATGGATAAACCCACCAGCATGAACCTGCCATTTATGCCGTTCCTTGTCTCGATGGTGAGTTTTACCAGTGACGCACGTCGAGCGTGGGACTGGCGAAACGGGACCAAGGTTGTAGCTGTATTGACTGCGGTAGCCATGCTGTTGGCATTCATCTATCAGCTCGCGGTCGGAGAGATGAATCTCTTAGGGGTTGGTATATACCCGGCCACAGCCATCCTTCTGTTGGCAATCTCCTGGGTGATTCGCGCTATCGGAAAGACAGCACCTTTCCAGTTCCTGGGGAGACACCTGGCGCGGTTTGGTGCATCGAAGTGGGTCCAGCGTACCGCCGCAGTCATTGTGCTCGCGGGAGGCCTTGCCATCACTATCTATGCCTACTGGCTTAACCACGGGAGCTGATGATGATCATTGCAACGAAGAACGGCTTTCTGGTGGCCGCAGAACTAATCAGGGAAGAGGCCGGGTACTGGCTACTACAGCCTCGTGACCAAAAGACGCCGGTCAGGGTGAATAAGCAGGATAACAATAAACGCGCTTTCACGCATATGGGAGACGCCCTTCGCTGGGCCGGTGATCCTGAGCTTGCAAAGCAATTCGATGCCGAGGGGGAAGAACATGCAAATTCGTGACTACATGACAAAGTTGTTTGACGCATTTGGTGATGTGGAGGAAGTCACCCGAGAAATGCTTCTGGAGCAGGCGGAGCTCATTCATACGATCAGCGATAAGTGTCAGAGCACAGGCCTGTTTCTGGATAGTCAGGTTCGTTTCAACCAGTTCGTTCAAGAGATTGAGGCTGACGACAAGGTAGAGGATCGGTTGCTTCATGCTTGGTGCTGGGTAATGGACCGAATAGTGAAGGCTCCAACATCCTTTCACATGGATGGGGCTGTGATTTTGACAATGCCTCTGGTCGCCAGATACCTGCCACCGGTTGAACAGGAGCCGGAAACCATCGTGGTGAATCTCGATGAGGACTACAAGGCTCCTGTAGGCAACCAAACGCTCTGCGAGCTCGTTATGGAACGGAGGCATTGGCCGCAAGGTGCAACCTGTGCGACCCAAGAAGCGGACGGGGGAGTCCTCTACTGGGACGCCCCGGTTGATGTGGTAGAGGAAGGCAGAAAGGTCGCCGGTAAGCACGGCATGATGGCCGAGATCGGATTGAAACATCAGGTTGATGCCTGGTATGCAGATATGGACGAAACACGGCTCGCAACCGATTGGAACACCGCCGTCATTACGCCTCACTGCTTGCTGCTTTCCTA
This sequence comes from Vibrio sp. 1288, assembly GCF_033344475.1. Classification (NCBI taxonomy): domain Bacteria; kingdom Pseudomonadati; phylum Pseudomonadota; class Gammaproteobacteria; order Vibrionales; family Vibrionaceae; genus Vibrio; species Vibrio sp. 1288. Next base: position 6,123 of record NZ_JAWPOX010000031.1, on the reverse strand, counting down.
TCTGGATGTGCTTCAAAAGAACAAAGTTCCCTTTGATGAAGGTGTGCAGCTCGCTGCCGAATGGGTGAAGCAACTTGGCGGGGAATTTCGTGAAGACACTGAGGAAGCGCCGGAAGCTGAGGCTTCAGTGCTTTCCCTGGGGAGAGCCACGGCTCATTGCTTTAAACCCTATCCGGACACAAAAAATTTCTATTACGAGGCCTAAGCCTCACCCAAACAGGAGGATCAACATGCGATACCAGGTATTTAAAACGAAGGAAGGGGGCCAGCCGGTGTTTACGGCACCGTGGTACTGGTTGGCCTCTGCCATTGCTCACTGGTCATCTCTTAACTGGGATGCCTGTCGAATCGTAGACAGCAAGGTGGATGAAACAAGGCTCTGTTGGGCCAAGGCTCTACCGGCTGGGAAAAAAAAGTAATTTGGATGGAGTGATTATGAGGTTAGGTTTTGTGAAAAATACGGGGGTTTCAGCGTTCCTGGTAGCCATGCTGGTGGTGGCCCCTCAGGTATGGGCAGAAACCTTTACTGCGAAGGTTGTGGGGGTGTCTGACGGTGATACGGTCAAGGTCCTGACTGAACAAAGCTGTGACTCCGGGAAAGATTGCCGGAGCGGCAAAATCCAGTACCGGGTAAGGCTGGCGGAAATCGACACCCCAGAGAAGAAACAACCCTACGGCTCAAAGGCGAAACAGGCGTTGTCCGATCTGGTGTTTGGTCGAATGATTAAAGTCGAGCAAATCGACAAAGACCGTTATGGCCGTCTGGTCGCCAACCTTTATGTCGATGGCAAATGGGTCAATGCCGAAATGGTCCGTTCTGGGAGTGCGTGGGTGTACCGGCAGTACGCCAAAACACCGGAGCTGTTCAAGCTGGAGGCCGAAGCCAAAGCCGATAAGCGAGGTCTCTGGGCATTACCGGAATCGGAGAGAACTCCCCCTTGGGAGTGGCGAAGAAAGCACTAACCACACCCCAGAGTATGCAGGTGTAAACAGTAACCAAGAAAACAAACAGGAATAACGATGAACAAAAGTGAACTGATTATGAAAGTGGCCGAAGACGCTGACATTAGCAAAGCAAAGGCCGAAGCTGCGGTAAATGCGCTGATCAACTCAGTGACAGAGGAGCTTAAAGCGGGTGGGACAGTAGCGCTCACTGGGTTTGGTACTTTCCACGTTAAGGAACGCGCAGCGCGAACCGGGCGGAATCCCCAGACTGGAGAGAACATCCAGATCGCGGCGGCCAACATTCCTGGGTTCAAAGCTGGTAAGGGGTTGAAAGACTCCGTGAACTAGATCTTAATCATGTGACACATGAATAAGGTTTACATAAGGCTCCTTCGTGGGAGCCTTATTCATATCAGACATGAATAAGGGGAAGGGATGAGATTGTCGTCAACTCAAAAAGACGTTTTGTTCATTCTATACGCAATTGAGGCCGGTGGAAAAGCCGAGCCTGTACCAGGTGTAAAAATACTGGAGATGATCAATTCAGCTCGCCAGAGCGGTATTCATGGAACGAACTTCCGAACGTCATGCCACACGCTGGTGGAGAACGGCCTGTTGAACAAGTACCGGAATGCTTCTCTAAAGCTGGCCTTTAGGCTGACCGACGATGGCAGGGAACGTGCAGGAGAGATATACCGAAAACGGCTGGAAGAAGAGCAAGAGAAGTAATACGCCCCATAACGGGGCGTATCGAGTTAAACGGCAAAGCCGTAGTGGGTGCCGTCCGGAAGTTCAACATCGAGGCGTAGCTTGCCACCGGAGGCCTCAACGTACCGCTTAATGGACGACAGCTTGAGATCTCGTCCAGGTTTTTCCATCTCGGAGACTGTCGGCTGTCTCACACCCAGAGATGCAGCAATTTCCCCCTGGGTAAGGTTCATGCGATCACGAAGCTCTGCCAAGTGGATGTTCAGTAACATCTCAGTGGCCGCTTTCTGTGCTTTGGCAACAACCTCAGGCTTTTCTGTTGCCAGCATTTGGTCAAGAGTTCTTGCCATAACGTCACTCCTTCTTCAATTTATCCAAGTGCGCCGCAAACTCACGGTCTGCAATTGGGATCATTACTTCATAAAACCTTTTCTCGTCCCCGGTCTTGTTACCGGCGCAGAGAAGAATCCCCTTACGCTTTGGATCGAACGCAAAGAACGCTCTGATAGGATCTCCTTTGCTTTGGACCCGAAGCTCTTTCATGTTGCTGTAGGATGAACCGTTAACAGTATCCGCGTATGGCCTCGACAGCATGGGGCCTCTATCTCGCAGCACCATCATCGAAGCCAGCACGTTTGCTCTATCGGTATCATCCAGAGCATCGAACCACTCATCAAAGGTGTCGGTTGTCTCGATGACCCACATGATTTCTCCTTACTTAATATAGGTGCAATCCTATATAGATTCAAACCTATAATCAAGAAAAATCGGCGGCGATGGGGGCCGAAATGTCAGTAAGTAGTCATGTGACTAAAATAGGGGGTAGAATAAGCCTCGATATAGTCATGTGACTAAAAGGTGTCCTGAATGAACAACCTACCCCTACTGCTCGATGCAAGAGAAGCCATTGACTACTACCACCAGCATCCAGGCATGACTGATGCAGAAAAGGCCTATGTGGTCGCGTTCCTAAGCGGAGAGGGGCGTTCAAACAGTCAGATCAGAGAGGATCTGGGTATTGAGAAGGTCTATACGGTTACACACCTGAAACGCGCCGGTACGCTATCGGAGGAAGAGCTAACACTCTGGCTCAGAAATCCACGCAAGATCACCCTGGGGCATGTGAGGGCCGTGGCTAAGTTACCTTTCAGCAAGAGAGAAAAGCTCCTGAGGGATCTCCTGCATACCAGGACACCGGTTCATAAATTTGAGGCGATAGCGAAGGGCAAAGAAGTGGACAGGGATGCAGACATTAAGCGCCTGGAGACCCTGATGAGCGATGCTACGGGTAGGCCTATCAAAGTTCGCTATAACCCCGCGAAGCGCTCCGGGGAACTGACGCTGGGATTCTTCACGCTCGATGACCTGGATGACGTGTGCAAGGCTTTGGGGTTTGATCCAAGCGAGCAGATGTAAACCAGAAAACTTTCACATGTGAAAGTCTTGCAAGGTGTCTTTTTATTGTTTACAGTATCATAAAATGAATCTGTAAAGGTGCGCGATGAATGTGCTTCCAACGAAAAGCTGGCCTTGGGCGTTATAACTCAACCAGACCTGAGTGGCTGGCGGCGTACCGAAACGCAAGATGTATGAGAAGCTCAGGTAAAGAACCTGATGCTTCTCTTTCCGGGATAGCTTGGAAGGCGCAACTCATTGTTGCCCATGAAAGAGGCAGAATTGACAGCCTGGCTGTCCCTTTGGATGCCAGATTGATAGCAAAGAACCTCATCGACGAGATCCTTGCTGAGGAGAACTGATGGACGAAAAAATTACCTACGAAGAAATGCTTGAACAACTCGACCAGAAAGGCATCCGCGTCACCAACGGGGCGAGACGGCTTTATGTCGCGTTGAACAACGGAGTCAAAGCTGAGGTGCTGGGTAACTGCGGTCCCGCCACAATCAGCTTGGTTGACGGGATGATTGTTGTGGAAGAGCAGACTCTCCACTAAGGGCAGCAGCATGGGCAAAAAAGTACACATCATTTGTGGAAAGTGCGGCAGTGACGAGATGAACTTTGTCATCAATGAACACTGTCCAGACGATCCCCAGAATGTTGCCAGTATGTCCTGCTCAAATTGTTGCGAACTGACAGGCATAGCCGAGTGGTCGGAATTTAATGGACGTGAGCTGAAAGGTGAAGCCGTCGCCCTATCAACACCGGCAAACGTGAATGCTCTTCTAGGATTGCTTCGCCAGGCGATGGACAGCGTTGAGTATCGCCTCTATGGCGGGGACATGTCATTGAGCGGTAATGATGCTGCCGAACTCATAGACCTCCAGGAGCGAGCTGAGAAGGTCTTGTCTGTTCTTCGGAGTGATCAGCATGAGTGATTTATACGAACCGCTTGAGTTTGTGTTCTGCGGCTTTAGGAAAGGGGACGCTGGGCTATTTATCTCGGTAGCCACTTTGCGCGATGGTGTTTTAGGCCGTGAGATGTATTTCTCAAAGGGAAAAAGCAAAAGGCGCTGGGTTGTCGGTGGCATTTACTCAGGGGCCTCGTTTTCGGACAACGGAGCAAAAGGTCTGGATGATGCTCATTACGTTAAAGCATGGGAAGTGCAAGGCGACAAGATAGAGTGGCAAGCAAAAAGCGAGCAAGCCGAAGCCTTGGCGCGAAGCGAGAAACTTGAAGCCGACGATAGGAAGCGCAATGAACTCGAAGAGCTGATGCTACCCATCAGGAAGCAATATGGGGCATTAACAAAGCGACGTGATAGGGCAGGGGCCGCAGCTCTTGAAGAAGCTGTCCTGAGAGCGCTGAGAGCGCCCATCAGGAAGGCTGAGGAGAAATAACCGTGGAGCCAGTCTTAGCTAAAGCATTCGCCGGTTTTAAAGTCGTAGCTGTAAGTGCCCATCAGATTGGCTTTTCGGCTTTTCTTGCCATTGGTGTTTGCTGGCGCTTTAGGGGTCGCAAGTACGCCATAGAACAGGATACCAACAAGTGCCGCTTGCCACGCGAAAACAGCAACCAGAATCCAAAAAGCAGCAGCCAGAACCGGCAGTTTGTGCAGAAGGTTGAGCACCGACTTGGCCCAAATCACTGCCGGGATAGCCAGCACTGCGTAACCCCAGTTGGTGGCCTCAAGCATAGCCAGGCCAAGAATAACAACAGCCATCAGCGCGATATTCAGTACATGTTTCATGGTCATCTCTCCTTTTCAACTTACACTTTTATCCTATCACAGCATTAAAAAATGCAACTGTGAAAGGGCATTTTTCATTCAAAAAGAGGTGACACTTTGAGTGCAATTATCAGCAAGTGCGGCATGTACAGATACCGTCTGGAAAGGGATGTGCAACCCGAAGGCCTTGTGTTCGGTTATTTTGGTGTAAACGGCTCTACGGCCACGGCCACCGAGGACGATCACACGGTCAGAAAGTGGATAGGGTTTACCAAGGTCAACGGAGGGAGGCGATTCATAGTCGGTAATGCTTTTGCTTTTCGGGCGACCGACGTTCGAGAGCTGGCTACGGCGGTTGATCCTGTCGGGCCTGAAAATGAAATCCACTTGGAAAGGATTATTCGGGATGCTGATGTCTTGGTGCCCTGCTGGGGGAGCCGAACTAAGCTGCCTAAGTCTTTGCATGTTCATTTGGACAGGCTTTTAGAGCAGCTCGTTGCATCTGGGAAGCCGGTATTGGCATTTGGCGTGACTGGTTCGGGGGACCCGAAGCACCCACTAATGCTTGGATATTCGACAAAACTTGTGCCCTGGGGAGGAAAATAATTATGTCGATGCTTGAAGCACGTTACTTCGTGGCAAAGATAAGCGATGCACAGGCCGTGCTCTGCGATGAGGAGCTGGCGACACTGGAAAGGCTGATCCGGAAGGTTGATGATGGCCGCAGAGCAAATGGCAAGAGCTCGCTTACTTGCGTTGTTGTCGAAGAAGATTGGCCGAACTGGCAGCAAACGGTTGACTCTGTACTTTCACTTGCTGACGGGAAAGACAACGATTGGACCAATGCCACACCAGAACAAATCAAGGCCTTTTGGGTCGATGACTCAGTTTGGAAAACTCTGGATGGCCGGGATAAATGGATTGAAGATCTCGACCTGCTGGTGGACGGTTCCCCGGTGGCTTCTGAGTGGGAACCTTTTGGCTTGGAATCAGGGCAGTCTGTCGTCATACGAGGCGGATGGATAGAAGGGAATGCCTTGAGTGATGATGGCGTACCGCTAGTGCAGGCATTCGTCGCTTGGAAACAGGGCCAAGACAACCACTAAAGGAAAATTACTTCGGAAGGGCGGCTATGGCCGCTTTCTTTTTAATATTTACAGCATCACATAATGATACTATGATGTTGTTAATTTACTTGGGGAGGCGCTTATGCTCACTGCTAAATGTATAGGGTGCGGATGCACCGATGATCACGCTTGTGTTGAAAAGGCACTGTTGCAAAGTTAGCGATGAGGCAGCCTTTTGTCTTATTCAAAGGCCTTACATTTCAAAAACTCTGCTTACC
>NZ_JAWPOX010000317.1:0-830 GCF_033344475.1 Vibrio sp. 1288 | reverse complement strand
TCGCAGAAAGGGGGATTTTCAACATCCTGAATACGTGGAATGCCATCACCCTTGAGGCGTACGGCTGGCTTACCTTGATAAGCTGGTTCAAAATCTTGAGCAACTTGTTGCTCCGTTACACCTTGCGCCAACTTCATCGTGACAGTAGCAAGAATGCCGCGTTTAAAGTTGCCAAGATGAGGAGTAAAAATCACATCACATCCTAAATGCTGGGCAATTTCTGGTTGGTGACGATGATTGAATACACCGTAAGGCTGAAGGCTAACCTCACAAAAACTGTTGGTCATTGAGGCTTTACGCCCTGCACCAGAGACACCGCTTGTCGCGTTAATGACTGGCCATTGCTGAGTATCCAGCAAGCCACTGACAAGTAGTGGTTTAATTGCCAATTGCGACGCCGTTGGGTAGCAGCCAGCTACCGCAACTAAAGGAGCGTTTTTAATCTCTTCTTGGTTCCACTCCGCTAAGCCATACGCCGCTTTATCTAGCCAGTTGTTGAATTGATGCTCAAAGCCGTAAAAGGTGTCGTAAAAGCCATCGCTTTTGACACGAAACGCGCCGGACAAATCAAAGACCTGACATCCAGCGTCGAGAAAGATAGGAGCAAGATCATGGCTGACCTCATGAGCCGTAGCTAAAAAAACCACATCAGAGTCTTGCGCGACTTGCTTTGGATCGGTCAACGCATTCACCACCATATCGACCACGTTCGCCAATTTACCGTGTAACTGTGCAATGGTTTTTCCTGCATCGACACTGTTGGCGGAAACGTATAAACCTGATAGCGTGAGTTGTGGGTGTTTATTAACCATTAACGCTAACTCTGCACC
>NZ_JAWPOX010000316.1:0-830 GCF_033344475.1 Vibrio sp. 1288 | reverse complement strand
GTGAATCGCATCTTCGATACGCTTCGCAAAACCAGTGTTACCACCGAAGAATTTTTCTAACTCGTTGAAGTTATTGTTCAACTGACGGTCAAGCATGTCATAGTTGATTTCAAGCGTGCCTTGACGCGTCGTGGTAATACCAAATTCTGTCAATGATTTCAGATTTTCTGGTGCTTGATCGATTCGGCTTGAAAAGACGGCTTTCAATCGTGAATCGGCACTTCGCACCGTGCTGTCACCAGCTAGCGGCCCTTTTTGGCCGGTAGTTGGGTCCACACTCGAGAGTGCTTGCGAAGTTTGATAAAACGAGTTGTACGCCGAAACAAAGTTTTCGATGTCGCTGCGTACACTTTGACGGTCGTACTCGACTCCGATTTCTGCAGGCGGCTTGTTTGGTTCTGACTTGCCTTTAAGTGTCAAATCTACGCCTTCAATGGCGTCTTCAATTACGTTGTTATGGCTTGAAAGTTTTGCCACGCCATCAAGCAGCACTTCAGAATCTTGCCCTGCTTGTACCTCTGTCATACCAAGGTATTCTTCGAATGAGGATTGCGCTTTTGCGATTTTGGCTTCTGCTTCGTCGATTTTTTCTAGACGTTCACGCTCTTGAGGATCGAGTTTCGCACGATGAATTTGCTTGGCTTGCTCTTCGGAAAGCTCACCACGTTCGACTTTTGCGTCGAGTTCTTGCTTTTCATCCGCAATTTTCTGTTCGATTTCTGCTTTTTCTTGTTCTAGGAGCTGCTTAGCTTCTTTGGTCGTAACGTAAGAATCCGTCAATGTGCCTGAGGCGGCATTATTCCAACCTGGAACATCCGGCGCTTTCTCTA
>NZ_JAWPOX010000315.1:0-831 GCF_033344475.1 Vibrio sp. 1288 | reverse complement strand
AAGCACCCTTATACGCGTGCGCTGATGTCGGCGGTTCCAATCCCAGACCCAGAGTTAGAACGCAATAAAACCATCCAAATGTTGGAAGGGGATCTGCCATCACCAATCAATCCTCCTTCAGGTTGTGTGTTCCGTACTCGTTGCCCTCAAGCGACAGAAGAGTGTGCAAAAACCAAACCTACGATTGAAGGTACAGACATTCACGCGGTTTCTTGTATTCACGTGAGCGTGTAACCAACCAAATGTTAGGTTAAGTAAATTCAGCCTGTGACGGGCTTAAGCGCGATTCCTTTTACTAGGGTCGCGCTTTTTTTATGCTCATTTTCTTTGAACATGAATTTCAATGCTCATTCGAATTTCTTGAACAAGATGTCCTAAGCGTGATGATTTTCTGTTTCTTATGAATCTCTAATATAAAGGGAGACATAAGAAATAGGAGAGCAATCATGGGTAAGTTGGTCGAAGGCGTATGGCACGATGTGTGGTATGACACAAAAGCGAATGGCGGGAAGTTCGTTCGTGAAGACGCTGGATTTCGTGACTGGATTAAAACTGATTCAGAGGCGGTATTCCAACCAGAATCTGGCCGTTACCATTTGTATGTTTCTCTCGCGTGCCCTTGGGCACATCGAACGCTTATCTTCCGTATGTTGAAAGGTCTAGAGCCACACATTGATGTGACTGTTGTTTGCCCTGATATGCTCAGTCACGGTTGGCAAATGGGTTTACCCGAGCCACTGTTTGGTCATACACGTCTGCACCAAATCTACACTCAAGCGAAACCCGACTACACAGGGCGTGTTACGGTGCCAGTTTTGTGGGACAAAAAGA
>NZ_JAWPOX010000314.1:0-831 GCF_033344475.1 Vibrio sp. 1288 | reverse complement strand
TCGCCTCTGACTGCCAAGGCATCCACCGTGTACGCTTAGTCACTTAACCATACAACCCGAAGGAGTTTCGAGTTGATGAACAAGTCACCAAAGTTGTCTGCAATTTTTATACATGATGCAGACTCGATTTTGCCGGACTCAAATTCCAAGAACACTTGAATGTGTTTTTTGGTGTTTATCTTTCGATAAACATTGAGAACTTTACAAACAACAATAAATTGTTGTTTTGTCAGCTTTCCAAATTGTTAAAGAGCTAATCACTTCTAATGAAGTAACCATTTTTAAAAACTCTCAAGAGAGAATGTTTAAAGATGGTGGGCGATACCGGGCTCGAACCAGTGACCCCCTGCTTGTAAGGCAGGTGCTCTCCCAACTGAGCTAATCGCCCACATTAGTTTTACTTCTTAGTGGAAGAAGTTCCTCGAATGGTGGAGCTATGCGGGATCGAACCGCAGACCTCCTGCGTGCAAGGCAGGCGCTCTCCCAGCTGAGCTATAGCCCCATCGAGAAATGGTGGGTCGTGCAGGATTCGAACCTGCGACCAATTGATTAAAAGTCAACTGCTCTACCAACTGAGCTAACGACCCAATGGTATCCCGTAGGGGAGTCGAACCCCTGTTACCGCCGTGAAAGGGCGGTGTCCTAGGCCTCTAGACGAACGGGACACTAAGTGAACATCTTGGGGGATGTTCTATCTCTTAAACTTTATAAACCATATCAATCTGTGTGAACACTCATCGCAATAATCATCGTTTAAGGAGGTGATCCAGCGCCAGGTTCCCCTAGCGCTACCTTGTTACGACTTCACCCCAGTCATGAACCACAAAGTGG
>NZ_JAWPOX010000313.1:0-832 GCF_033344475.1 Vibrio sp. 1288 | reverse complement strand
CAGTAAGACTCTTATTCTACTCGGTTACGCAGCATCTGCCTATACCAAGGCTCAATTGTCTCACGACGTTTACTTTCAAAACGCCAGTTATTGCCATCAAGTAAGATTGTTATTTGGCCATCACTTCCAGTATCCAACCAACTAACACCACTGTCGGTATAGGTCTGAACGACTTCAGGTGCGGGCATTCCCCACTGGTTTAGTTTTGCCGTTGAAGCAACAGCCAAGCTAGGCTCAACAACATTGATAAACTTAGGGTTAGAAGAGGTTTTGCTTCCATGATGCGGCACTAGCATTACATCACTGCGCAGCTTTTCTGGCTCTCGAAGCAGTATCCATTCGCTGATGGCTTCGATATCACCAGTAAACAACATTTTAAAACCTGTACTAGGGTCTTCCAGACTGATGACACAAGAGTGGGGGTTGTATGCACGTACAACAGGTTTAGGAGGCCAAAGTACCTCAATGTTCAACCCTTGCCACTTCCATTTCTCAGCAGCAATACAAGGCTGATAATGTAAAAAGCTCTGGCTGCTTAGTTTGTGTTTAGGTGAAAAGTACTGCTCTATCACTTTTCGGCCGCCAGCATGGTCATTATCGGCATGACTTAAAATCATCGTATCGACACTTGAGTAGCCTCTGCGGTGCAGTACTGGCGTAATCACTTGCTCAGCTATACTGCCGTTGTGCCAAGCCTTGCCCGTATCATAGAGTAAAACTCTCCCCTCTTTTTCGACCAGTACCGCCAACCCATGCCCGACATCAAGCACATCAATACGCCAAGTTTGGTTATCTTGCTTAGGAAACAACCCGGTCATCACAACAATTACAC
>NZ_JAWPOX010000312.1:0-833 GCF_033344475.1 Vibrio sp. 1288 | reverse complement strand
TTTGCTAACGAATCTGCTCGCCATCGCTTTGATGGGTGCGGGCCATCAATTTCAGAACGACTATCTTTGGTATGCAGGTCTCTTTGCCTTCTCTGGCGCCATCACTAACTGGCTTGCCATCCACATGCTGTTTGAAAAAGTGCCGGGTTTATACGGTTCTGGTGTGATTCCCGCACGGTTTGAAGAATTCAAACTGGCGATCAAAAATTTGATGATGGAACAGTTCTTTACCGAAGCGAACATCGACCGATTCTTGAATAAAGAAATGGCGGGCGGTGTGAACATCGATCTTCAACCTGTGATTGAGAAAGTGGATCTAAACCCAGCCTTTGACTCACTAGTAGAAGTCATTGAGGGCTCCCAGTTTGGCGGCATGCTAGCGATGTTTGGTGGTGCGGAAGCTCTACAGCCGATGCGACAACCTTTCGTCGAAAAGATGCAAGTGTCCATCATCGAACTGAGCAAGAGCGACAGTATTAAAGAAGCTTTGAAAGAGCAGTTTGAATCACCAGCCATGATGGATGAGATTAAGCAGAACATCGAAGGCATCATCGACCAACGCCTTAGCGAGTTAACGCCGGCATTGGTTAAAGAAATGGTGCAAAAAATGATTAAAGAACACCTAGGCTGGCTAGTAGTTTGGGGTGGCGTATTCGGTGGTTTGATTGGTGTTATTAGCACCTTTATCGGCGCATAATCCTTCACTAAACATCGAGAGACCTATCGAAAAAGGAGCCCGTTGGCTCCTTTTTTATGTCCTGTACCACGACAAATGCGTTAGCCTAATAGCTCCGGATTCACACCAAATCCCGTTTTGTGCTCTTCTATCACCA
>NZ_JAWPOX010000311.1:0-833 GCF_033344475.1 Vibrio sp. 1288 | reverse complement strand
CCGCCAACTGAGCCTGTGAAACCAATGGCTTTAATCTTTGGATGTGTCACTAACGCTTGGCCAAGTTCACGTTTGTTACCTTGAAGCAAAGTAAAAATAGCTGAAGGCAGTTCTTCTTTGTTCAGTGCATTTTCAATACATTCGGCGACGATTTGGCTCGTTCGCGGATGCGCGGTATGACCTTTAACAATAACCGGACAGCCAGCCGCTAGTGCAGATGCGGTATCGCCACCCGCGGCTGAGAATGCCAGCGGAAAGTTCGAAGCACCAAAGACGGCGACAGGGCCAATGGCAATTTGTTGGCGACGAATGTCAGGCTTTGGTAGAGGTTGGCGTTCAGGATTTGGCGTATCGAAGATGGCTTGATGATAACTGCCAGATTTTACAACATCTGCGAACAATCGTAGCTGGTTAGCCGTTCTGCCGACTTCTCCCTCTAAACGTGCCTGTGGAAGCGCTGTTTCTAAATGCGCACACGCGACAATATCTTCACGTCTTGCTTCCAACTCTGACGCAATAGAGCAGAGTAGGTTGGCGCGCTTTTCGTTGCTGAGTCGGCGAAAACTGCGTGCAACTTTGGCTGCTGCTTCTGCAGCTTGGTTAACTTCCATCTCTCCATGGACGGGAAACAGCGTCGTTAATCGTTCACCGGTAAAGGCGTTGGTGGCGTAAAACACCTGTGAGTTTTGCGAATTCATTGTTCTTCCTTACTGTCCTTATTTCACTTCAAATCCGTACGCGTACGGGTCTTCGTCATCGACCCAAATGGTGTTGTGGCCATACACTTGTGCCCAACCTTCAATGCTCGGCAAAATCGCCGTTTGCCCGTTTAC
>NZ_JAWPOX010000310.1:0-833 GCF_033344475.1 Vibrio sp. 1288 | reverse complement strand
CTGATCCCCGCCTTTGGCGTCAATATTCACGATGAAGATGACGCTCTTTCGACCGTCGATGACGTACAAGATTTGTATGACAGCATTCAGGGACTACCCACTCCCGCAGACGAAGCTGCAATGAATCGACTGTTAGATCAGTTAGATAGCAGTGTGCCTATCGTTATCAACGGTGGATTAACCTTTGCCATCGCGATACCAACACGTTTTATGTCAATGAACCTTTTTAGCGCTGGTTATGTGGAGATTCTCGCGGCACCTGATATTTCTGACGCCACCAACACCGCAGAGCGATACCTGAATTCGGCAGTTAATTTGGCGGCATTTGGCAGCGCAGAATATGGCGTCTCTCTATCAAGAACCTATACTCTTGGCGGACAAACCGTCGCCTTTGGCCTCACACCTAAATATCAACAACTCAAAACTTACACCCAACGTACAACGCTTGATGACTTTGATATTGAAGATTACGACAAAAGCGAAGTCTCAAAAAACGCCTTCAATATGGATGTTGGCATCGCTTGGTATCACGAAGCCTTTCGTGCGGGTTTGTCCGTTAAGGATGTGTTCAAGCAAGACATTAAAACCAAACTCGGTAGTTATACCTACGAACTCACTCCTCAAGCAACCGTTGGGATTGGCTACGTGAGTAACTACGTAGCACTGAGCTTAGACGCCGATCTAACCACGCAAAAGCGCTTTAAAGAACTTGATGATGACACTCAGTTTGTACGCATCGGTATCGAAGGCGACGCGTGGGGATGGGCACAACTTCGCGCAGGCTATGAAATAGATCTGGAGAATAACCTAGATAACTCCGTCACTGGTGGTAT
>NZ_JAWPOX010000309.1:0-835 GCF_033344475.1 Vibrio sp. 1288 | reverse complement strand
GTCGATAAATACTGATGAAACGACTTGGCAGACGTTTAAACGTCTTTGGCAATTTATCCGCCTTTACAAGTCTGGCCTTATCGTTGCCGTCATTGCATTAGTGATTAATGCTATCTCTGATACTTATATGATTTCCCTACTAAAACCGCTTCTCGATGAAGGTTTTGGTAATGCGGATTCTGATTTTCTACGTACACTTCCTTTAATTATATTTGTCATGATGTTCATTCGTGGCACGAGTGGTTTTGTCTCCACGTATTGTTTGAGTTGGGTTTCTGGCAATGTGGTGATGCTAGTACGACGCATGGTGTTTAATCACTTTATGCACATGCCTGTATCGTACTTTGACAAAGAAAAAACGGGTAACTTGCTTTCTCGAATCACTTACGATTCAGAGCAAGTCTCTGCGGCGACGAGCCAAGCGTTAGTGAGCATCGTACGTGAAGGCGCAAGCATTATTGGTTTGCTTGTTCTGATGTTTTACAACAGCTGGCAGTTGTCATTAGTGCTGTTTGCTGTAGCGCCTGTGGTTGCTTGGGGTATTGGTGTCGTTTCTAAGCGATTCAGAAAAATCTCTAAGAACATGCAAACGATGATGGGTAATGTGACCGCATCGGCTGAGCAAATGTTAAAAGGGCACAAAGTCGTATTGAGCTACGGTGGTCAAGACATTGAACGTCAACGTTTTGATAAAGTCAGCAACCAAATGCGTCAACAAAGCATGAAGTTGGTAACGGCTCAGGCTGCGGCAAACCCAACCATTCAAATGATTGCATCATTTGCGATTGTTGCTGTTCTATATCTCGCAAGCATTGATTCAATCAAAGAGCAGTTG
>NZ_JAWPOX010000308.1:0-835 GCF_033344475.1 Vibrio sp. 1288 | reverse complement strand
GGATGGATAGCGTTTCGTCTTTCATGTTCTTCCTTGAGCGTCATCGAGATAAATCGTGGACTTATCATGCCGACTTTTTAACCATAGAACCTCGTTATGGGTCACATTGCCTAAGTCCAGAATCGTTTATGAAATGGAAAAATGTAACATTTTTGATATTCATCGGTAGGTATAACTTGCGCTTGATTGAAAGTCTTTAATCTTGTTGATAATCCTCCTTCAATATGAACTAAAGTGAATGTGACCTATTGAGTTCTCAAACTCATTGAGATGGGAGCAATAGGCAAAAAACTTACTCTGTATGGAGATGACCGATGAACAAAAACTGGATCCCTATTGCCCTATCTGGGCTTGCTTTAACGGGGTGTTTTTCTGAAGAAGCGAAAGAAGTAGAAGCCGTCGCCGAGCCACTCAAAGTAACCGCCGCAGACAAAATTTATTATGGTGGCGACATCCTAACCATGGCAGGCGATAAGCCAGAGTACGCCGAAGCCGTCGCGACATTAGGCGAGAAAATCATTTATGTCGGCAGCAAAGATGGAGCGATGGAACACAAGTTCGGTAAAACACAGTTGGTCGACTTAAAAGGCAAAACTATGTTGCCTGGCTTTGTTGATCCGCACAGTCATGTGTATGGTGTTGGTCTGCAAGCCATGGTCGCAAACGTGCTGCCATCTCCTGATGGCGAAGCCGATACCGTTGCGAAAATCATAGAAACTCTGAAAAATGCCGAGAACAATAATACGCAACGCCTATTCATTGAGAAAACGGGGTGGATTTTAGGTTTTGGTTACGACGACCCCCAACTGGATTACTAGCCTACCAACGCGGATCT
>NZ_JAWPOX010000030.1:41608-65697 GCF_033344475.1 Vibrio sp. 1288 | reverse complement strand
CCATAGCGTTTTGGACCCACCTGATTTCCATGCCGAACTCAGAAGTGAAACGAAATAGCGCCGATGGTAGTGTGGGGCTTCCCCATGTGAGAGTAGGACATCGCCAGGCTTTAAATTTAAGAAGCCCGCTCGAAAGAGCGGGCTTTTTTGCATCTATAGAGTTTTAAAATTAGCTCACTTTATACCTAAAAAGTGTTCATCTAAGGTGCGATATACTTGCTCTCTGCAACCTTCCAAAAGGCTTTAACAAGCGGATTCTCCAGCTGAGTTTTGTTGCAGCAAACACCAAGTTTAAAAGGTTTAATTGGTAAGACTTTTAAACGATTTATCTTTTCTCTTACCGGACTGTTGTTGATTACAACATCAGGTGCGATACCTACTCCACACCCCAATGCAACCATACTTACGATGGCTTCATGTCCGGAGGTTTGTGCGTAGATCTTTGGCTTTATTTTCATTTGTTTGAGCCAAGTATTGGCCCTGTCCCTTGCCGTTCCTGCTTCTGGGAGTATGAATGGAATGACCGACCAGTCTGGTTTTTCTTTTTGTAGCTCTTCAGCAAACGCACTAACCCCAACAGGTACGATGACAGAAAGTGGGATTTCACTGATCGTTTCAAATGCGATTTTATTTGGCATCTGTTCTGACTTGGCTGATATGGCAATATCGGCTTCATCTGCTAGTATTTTGTCGATCGCTTGAGCTGGATCGCCGGTTGATAGTTTGAACTCAATGAAAGGGTTCTGAATACGAAAGTCAGAGATTAGCTCCGGAAGATGGCTGTAGCTTGCAGTAACAGAACAAAAGAGACGGATTTCTCCTTTCAATTCATCCTCGGTTCCTTTCAGGTGACTCTGATACTGCTGCCATTCGCCAAGAATCTTTAAGGCAACTGGGACTAGCTTTTTACCTTGGATAGTTAAATCAACGCTACGGTTGTCGCGTAAAAACAATTGTTGGCTGGTTTCCTCCTCTAATTTTTGTATCTGTCGGCTTAAGGCTGAAGGGCTAATATGCATTGCCGCTGCGGTCTTGGCGAAACTTTTACTCTCACAGAGATGAATGAAAAGTTGCAGGCTTTTGATATTCATTAAATTTTCATTTCCATGTTGCATAAATTGCAATAACTAATTGTGAATATATCACTTTAAGCAATCTCATGTCTGTTTTAGTATGAAGTTATTCGGTAAGGCAATTACTGACCTCAATGGAAGAATCTCAAAGGAGCACCCAGATGGCTAATTATTTCAATACCCTAAACTTGCGCGAGCAGTTGGACCAATTAGGTCGTTGTCGTTTTATGGACCGCAGTGAGTTCGCTTCAGAAGCGGATTATCTGAAAGGTAAGAAAGTAGTCATTGTAGGTTGTGGTGCTCAAGGTCTTAACCAAGGTCTGAACATGCGCGACTCTGGTCTAGACGTTGCTTATGCGCTTCGCCAAGCCGCGATTGATGAGCAACGCCAGTCATTCAAAAACGCAAAAGACAACGGTTTTGAGGTAGGTAGCTACGAAACGCTAATTCCACAAGCTGATCTAGTAGTAAACCTTACTCCAGATAAGCAGCACACAAACGTTGTTGAGACGGTAATGCCGTTAATGAAAGAAGGCGCAGCACTAGGTTACTCTCACGGTTTCAACGTTGTTGAAGAAGGCATGCAAATCCGTAAAGACCTAACGGTAGTAATGGTTGCACCTAAATGTCCAGGTACGGAAGTTCGTGAAGAATACAAGCGCGGTTTCGGTGTACCGACTCTTATCGCTGTTCACCCAGAGAACGACCCAAAAGGTGAAGGTTGGGATATCGCGAAAGCTTGGGCTGCAGCAACAGGTGGTCACCGTGCAGGCTGTCTAGAGTCTTCTTTTGTTGCTGAGGTGAAATCTGACCTAATGGGTGAGCAAACTATCCTTTGTGGCATGCTACAGGCTGGCTCTATCGTATGTTACGAGAAGATGATTGCTGATGGTATCGATCCTGGCTACGCTGGTAAGCTTCTTCAATACGGTTGGGAAACCATCACTGAAGCACTGAAGTTTGGTGGTATCACTCACATGATGGATCGCCTAACTAACCCTGCAAAAGTGAAAGCATTTGAGCTTTCTGAAGAGCTAAAAGAACTGATGCGTCCGCTATACAACAAGCACATGGATGACATCATCACCGGTCACTTCTCTAGCACTATGATGGCTGACTGGGCAAACGACGATGCAAATCTACTAGGCTGGCGTGCAGAAACAGGTGAAACTGCTTTCGAAAACTACCCAGAAACTGACGTAGAAATCTCTGAGCAAGAGTACTTCGATAACGGTATCTTGATGGTTGCTATGGTTCGTGCGGGTGTTGAGCTAGCATTCGAAGCGATGACGGCATCTGGCATCATCGATGAGTCTGCTTACTACGAGTCTCTACACGAGCTGCCACTTATCGCAAACACTATCGCACGTAAGCGTTTATACGAGATGAACGTGGTTATCTCAGACACTGCGGAATACGGTAACTACCTGTTCGCTAACGTAGCAACGCCGCTTCTACGTGAGAAGTTTATGCCAGCCGTAAATACTGACGTAATTGGTAAAGGTTTAGGTGAAACGTCTAACCAAGTGGATAACGCGACTCTTATCGCTGTGAATGAAACAATCCGTAACCACCCTGTAGAGTACATCGGTGAAGAGCTACGTGGTTACATGACTGATATGAAGCGTATCGCGGTGGGCGGCTAAATGACTCCATTTCGGTGTCGAAGGTGCTCGTTTACTATCGTAAAGTCCGCGCCTTCTCCTAGAAATGAAACCTTAATACAGCGTAATTTACTTAGTCTCAAGTAACGCAGTAGATAAACTCCAGGCAGACTGGAGTGATAAATACAAAATAAAACACAACATCTAATCAAAAGGCTTGGTCGCCGTTGACCAAGCCTTTTTGTTTTTAGCCGATTTATCTGCGCGCCGATAAGAAAAACGCTCCTTTGTGAGGAGCGCTTTGATACTTATTTTTCAGCAAGCTTTTCTTCAAGTTGCGCCAACTTCTGTTCCATTTCTGTTAGCTTTTGACGTGTACGTAGTAAAACTTGAGTTTGAACATCAAACTCTTCGCGACTTACAACATCTAGCTTGTTTAGCTGGCCTTGGATTACTTGACGAACTTTCTGATCGACATCAGAGCCCAATTCTTTTACAGGTTGAGGCATTGAGTCGTGAATCTGTTTAGCAATTTGCTCTAATTTCTTTGGGTCAAACATAGTGGCTAAAACTCCTTTTGATTTGTCCTCATTTTAAGTAAATGATACGTGAAAGTCGCCACTTAGATGGCAAAAAAGAGAGCGGCAATAAAAAAGGCCACCGAAGTGACCTTTTTGAATGCCTTAATAGCTTATCTGTTATCCGCTAATTCACGATGAGCTGCTTTCGCTTCGTCAACTCGCGCTAACTTCTCCAAGTCTTTGTCTTCAACAAATACTGGCAGAGGTTTGTGTTTTTCAGCTAGGTAGCTGTAAATCACAGGTAGCACGAATAGTGTGAACAGTGTACCGATTGCAAGGCCAGCAACGATGACGATACCGATACTGAAACGTTGCGCGGCACCTGCACCTGTTGCGTACATCAGTGGGATCAGACCTGCGATCATCGCTGCAGTGGTCATTAGGATAGGGCGAAGACGCACTTTCGCAGCTTCCATCACCGCATCAATACGAGACCGTTTATTATGTAACTGCTCTTCTTTGGCGACTTCACAGATCAAGATACCGTGCTTGGTTATTAGGCCGACCAGCGTGATCAAACCAACCTGCGAGTAGATGTTCATCGAGGCTGTACCCCAGGCCAATGCGATCAAGGCACCACAGATTGCCAGAGGTACAGATACCATGATGACAATAGGATCGCGGAGTGATTCAAATTGAATCGCCAGAACGAGGAAGATGATCGCAAGTGCAAGACCAAAGGTTGCATACAAGGCACTACCTTCCGTTACAAACTGACGAGATTCGCCCATGTAATCATGGTTATACCCTGCAGGCAGTTTGGTTTGTGCAATATTTTCAAACCAATTAACTGCATCCCCCATCGAAACACCAGGGCCTGTAACAGCACCCACAGTTGCTGAGTTTAGCTGGTTGAAGTGTGGCAAAGAGCGAGGCTCTGCCACCACATCAATGGTAATCAGACTACCTAATGGAACCGCTTTACCATCCACAGAGCGTACATAGTAGTTCTTCATCGATTCTGGGTTTAGACGCCATTTACGCTCAACCTGAGGAATTACCTCATAAGAGCGGCCATTTAGGTCGATACGGTTTACATAACCATCTGCCATCATGGTGCTGAGGGTGATACCAATGTCTTGCATAGTCACACCGTAGGCACCTGCTTTGTCTTTATCGATCTTGATCTTCATCGTTGCAGAATCATATTTCAGATCCAGATCGGAATAGACAAACATTGGACTGCTTGCTACTTCCGACAGAATGTCATTTGCAACGGTAAACAAACTTTCAAAGTTGTTTGGCGTTGTAATTACGAACTGTACAGGAAGGCCTGAACCAGCACCTGGTAGCTCCGGCATTTCGTAGGCAGCAATAGACATTCCCGGAATGCTCGAAACAAGCCCGCCAACACGCTGTTTGATTTCTGCTTGGCTCGCTTCTCGTTCGCCCCATGGTTTGAGTGTAGCTAAACCAAACGCTTGGTTAGAATCCGGTACACCGTTAAATACCTGAGCGTATTCCACTTCTGGTTGATCAGAGAGAATCTTATTCACATCATCCATGGTGTTTTGGATGTAGTCCAAATTCGAATTTGATGGTGCGGTCCCTATGAGTACTACAACACCTTTATCTTCAGATGGAGCTAGCTCGCTAGGAATAAACTTGAATAGGACTGGTAAACTTGCGAATACAATTATCGCAAACACGATCACCACTGGTCGGCTAGCCATTATTGCTTTTAACATGCTTGCGTAGCGATTAGTCATGCCATCAAGTACATGGTGAACTTTTTGCTCAAACTTGCTTGGCTTCTCGTTCGCCTTCAGCATCTTCGAACACATCATTGGTGATAGTGTCAAAGCGATGATGCCGGATACGAATACTGAACCTGCCAGTGTCAAAGCGAACTCTTTGAACAATGAGCCGGTGATACCACCCATCAACGCGATCGGCGCGTACACTGCACCTAGCGTCAATGTCATCGCGATAACTGGAACCGCAATTTCACGCGTACCAATAATTGCAGCTCGGAATGGCGATTCCCCTTCTTTGATGTGACGGTCAACGTTTTCTAGTACAACGATCGCGTCATCCACCACCAGACCGATGGCAAGCACCATCGCCAGTAGCGTCATCAAGTTCCAAGAGAAACCCATTGCCTGCATCACCATTGCCACACCAATCAATGAAAGTGGAATGGTCACGATAGGAATGATTACCGCGCGGAATGAGCCCAGGAACAGTGTGATAACCACAAGTACGATTACTGCTGCTTCAAGAATCGTTTTCACTACTTCGTGAATCGATTCGTTGATGGCGATAGTTGAGTCGTACATTACGTTCATTTTGATGTTACTTGGTAGGTTGCGCTCAAGCTGAGGCAACAGTTCAAGTACGTCTGCTGCAATGTTGATTGGGTTAGCACTTGGCGCTGCATTGATCGCTGCAACCACAGCCTCTTGACCGTTTGCACTTGCGCGATAAACGTCGTGACTCTTCTCTAGCGTTACTTTAGCGATATCACCTAGGCGGATGACATCCCCTTCACCAGTTTTCACGACCAATGCTTCAAGTTCAGCAACGTTTGATACCTGAGTATCTGCGCTACCGTTATAAAGTACGAACTCACCCGTCGCTTGACCGGTTGCAGATTGGTAGTTGTTGGCGTTAAGAACGCTCATCACATCCGTAGCGGTCAACTTCAAAGCGCCCATTTTGGCAGGATCTAGCCATACGCGCAGTGCGTACTTCATACCACCATACAGGTCAACTTTGGATACACCGTTTACAGTGAACAACTGCGGGTTGATTACACGCTCAAGGTAGTCAGTGATCTGGCTTGAAGATAACTCGTCACTCGTAAAGCCGATGTACAGTACCGCCGTTGTCGAACCTGTCGACATGGTTACGGTTGGATCTTCGGCTTCTTTTGGAAGCTGAGAACGTACTGAGTTCGTTTTCGCTAAGATATCAGCCAATGCTGCATTCGGGTCAGTATTCAACTTCATGTTGACAGTAATGGTTGATTTACCTAGTACCGATTGCGAAGTCATGTAATCAATATTATCGGCTTGCGCCACCGCTTGCTCCAATGGCTGAGTAATAAAGCCTTGGATCAAGTTGGCACTTGCACCGTAGTAACTGGTGGTCACGGTGACCACCGTATTCGTCATTTCAGGGTACTCACGAACTTGCATTTTGAACACCGCTTGCAAACCAAGCAATGCAATCAAAAAGCTGATCGATACCGCTAAAACTGGACGTTTTATAAAAACATCTGTAAAGCGCATGATGCCTCCAACTTAAAGCATTGGTGTTTCAGCAGGTGGGGTAGTTGCATCGCTTTCGACAATGCTTACTTTCGCATGGTTACTCAAACGGACTTGACCCGATGTCACTACCACATCACCTGGCTTCACGCCTTCTAGAATGTGTGCGATATCTTTAGAGCGTTCGCCAACTTTTACCACATGCTGCTTAACGCGTTTTTCGCCATCTTCTTCTGTTACGATGTAAACATTGTCGCCATATAGCGTAAATGTGATCGCGGTTTGAGGTAGAGTGACCTGATTTTCTAACTTAGGCAGAATGATGTTTGCACGCGCGAACATACCACTACGCAGTTTGCCGTCACTGTTAGGGATATCCGCTTGAACTTGAATCAAACCACTTTGTACGTTTACAGCTGGTTCAATCGCAGAAATAGACCCTTTGAAAGGTTGGTCTGGATAAGCGTCAACAAAGATATCCACTTCTTGGTCGATATTGATACGTGAAATATCGGTTTGCGGCACGGTAAAGCGTAAACGCATCACGCTGGTGTCTTCCAGGCGAACAATATCGGTACCCGCTTGTAGGTACTGACCTAGGTACACGTTACGAATACCTACTACACCATCAAATGGCGCTTTGATTTCGCGTCGGTCGATGGTCGCTTTCAAGCTTTCAATGTCCGCTTTTAAGGAGAAGTAGTTCGCTTCTGCTTCGTCATACGCTTCTTTAGAAATAGAGCCTTTTTTAAATAGCCCTTGGTAGCGTTTGTATTTCGCTTCTGCTGCTGGCAACTTGGCTTGCGAGCTCTTTAAATTCGCTTTCTCAACGTCAGAATCAAGCAGTACTAGTGGCTGACCTGCTTTGACTTGAGTACCGGAATCAAATGCGATTTTATCGATAACACCGCTCGTTTCGTTCGCTACCGTCACGCCTTGATTTGGCTCGATAAAACCAATTGCCTCGATGACTGGTACCCAATCCACCGCTTGCACTTCAGTTACGGTTACTGGGAATGCTGGTTCAGGGCGATTGGCAAACTGCTCCATTTTGTCTTTGATATCAATTAGTCTGTATGTAACAACGCTACCAAAAAGTAATAAAACAATTGATAGCATCAAAATCCACTTTTTCATTCTATTAAGAACTCCAAGTTAGTGTTTAATAATTGCATCCCAACTGGCTTCAATAGCGGCCTCTAATGCCGTCTTATCCAGTTGATAAAATCCCAAAGCGTGTTTCCGAGCAAGTGCAACACTTGCCTCAAAACTTAATCCAGAAAGTACTTCGTTATCGAGAAGCTTGAATACTCCCTCGTCTTTACCCTGATTAAAAAGAAGATCTACTTGGGCAAACATTTGTCTCTCAAGTTCCCGAGCTTTGCTACTATTTGAATAGGGTAAAGATTCATATTGGACTCGGTTGCTGATCGCACTTAAGTTCGAGCTCGCTAGATTCCAAATATTGAGCCACATGGTTCGATAACGCTGTTTTAAAGGCATCTCTTCACTAACACCTAGTTGCACCGCAGTAGCAACACGCTTAGCAACGTTAAGGCGTAGTTCCTCTAAAAGATGTTCTTTATCTGAGAAATAACGGTAAATCGTCCCTGCTGCGACACCTGCCTCATTGGCGAGCTTTTGCATGGAAAGCCCTTGAAAGCCAGATTCAGCAATGAGTTGTTCAGCAGCGACTAAGATTTGTTCTCGTTTATCTACAGCAGGGTTATCCTTCATAATGTCACCCTTTAGTGAATGAACGTTCATTCATTATAGCTTAAATACCCGCCATTTATGCAACAGAATATTGCACTTAATAGGTGTAAAAATTACAAGAAATCAGCATAGCTTTCACGAGGCCACCCCTTTATCATAGGCGCCACATTCATCACCCGCAGAGAATTTCTATGAAGCTGAACCCTAGTCAAGATGAAGCCGTGAAATACGTGTCTGGTCCATGCCTAGTGCTAGCTGGTGCTGGCTCGGGCAAAACTCGTGTTATTACCAATAAAATCGCTTATCTGGTTCAGCAATGTGGTTACAAAGCGCGTAACATTGCGGCGGTGACGTTTACCAACAAAGCAGCACGTGAAATGAAGGAGCGTGTAGGTCAAACGTTAGGGAAAGGTGAGTCTAAAGGTTTGATGGTATCAACATTCCACACTTTAGGATTGAACATCATCAAGCGTGAGTACAAGCATTTAGGGTTGAAAGCGGGCTTCTCACTGTTTGATGACCAAGACCAGCTAGCGCTGCTCAAAGAACTTACCGAAAAGCAGCTTGATGGTGATAAAGATCTGCTACGTCAGCTTCTGAGTTGTATTTCCAACTGGAAAAACGACATGTTGACGCCAGAGCAAGCCAAAGCGCGTGCGCAAGGTGAACAGCAACAATTGTTTGCGTTCTGTTTTGATATGTACCAAAAGCAAATGAAAGCCTATAACGCGCTCGATTTTGATGACCTAATTTTGATGCCCGTTTTACTCTTACGTAATCATGAAGACGTTCGTCAGCGTTGGCAGAATCGTATCCGTTACCTACTGGTTGACGAGTATCAAGATACCAACACGAGTCAGTATGAGCTGGTCAAATTAATTGTCGGTGAACGTGGGCGATTGACGGTCGTAGGGGATGACGATCAGTCTATTTATTCATGGCGTGGTGCGAAACCTCAGAACCTCGTGTTGCTGGGTGAAGATTATCCGAATTTGCGTTTGATAAAGCTAGAGCAAAACTACCGTTCAACGAGTCGAATCCTGCGTGCGGCCAACATTTTGATAGCTAACAACCCTCACGTCTATGAGAAGTCCCTGTTCTCTGAAATTCCTGACGGTGAAAAACTCAAAGTGTTGTTGGCTAAAAATGAAGAGCATGAAGCAGAGCGCGTAACGGGTGAACTAATTGCGCATAAGTTCCTAAACCGTACCGAATATAAAGATTATGCGATTCTATATCGTGGTAACCACCAATCACGTTTGATTGAAAAGTCTCTGATGCAAAACCGTGTACCGTATAAAATTTCTGGCGGCACCTCGTTTTTTGCGCGCGCAGAGATTAAAGACATCATGGCGTATTTGCGCGTTTTGGTTAATCCGGATGACGACAATGCATTTTTGCGCATTGTGAACACTCCACGACGTGAAATTGGCCCAGTGACGTTAGAGAAGTTAGGCAGTTATGCCAATATGCGAGGGAAGAGCCTGTTTGAGTCGAGCTTTGAAATGGGGCTCGAACAGCACCTAACGGGACGTGGCCTAGAAAACCTGCGTCGTTTCACCCAATGGCTAGTGGCGATTGCTGATCAAGCTGAGCGTGGTGATACCGTCGAAGCGGTTCGTTCGCTAGTTCGTGATATCCATTATGAAGATTGGCTATACGAAACTTCAGCAAGTCCGAAAGCCGCTGAAATGAGAATGAAGAACGTTTCTGATCTTTATTCATGGATAGTGGCGGACCTAGAGGGTGACAACTACGATCAAGAAGAGAAAACGTTAAAAGAAGTCGTTCAACGTTTGACCTTGCGTGACATGATGGAGCGCGGTGAAGAAGATGAAGACAGTGATGCAGTACAACTGATGACCTTGCACGCATCAAAAGGCCTTGAGTTCCCATATGTATACTTAATTGGGTCCGAAGAAGGTATTTTACCGCACCAAACCAGTATTGATGAAGATAACGTGGAAGAAGAGCGTCGCCTGATGTACGTTGGTATTACTCGCGCGCAACGTGAACTGACTTTCACTATGTGCAAAGAGCGTCGACAGTTCGGCGAGTTGATCAAACCGACTCAAAGCCGCTTTTTGGATGAGTTACCATTTGATGACGTTGAATGGGAAGTAAACAAAAAGCCAGTATCAGCGGAAGAACGTATGGCGAAAGGTCAAGCACACATTGCCAATATTCGAGCAATGTTTAAGAAGTAAAGTAACCTTGTTCTCACTGATTAAAAACAAAAAGGCTTGCCAACTGGCAAGCCTTTTTCGTTGATGTCTTTACTTATAGACCTTCAATCATGTGGTCAATTGCTGCGATGATTTCATCGTCAGAACAGTCCATACAGGTTCCTTTGGCTGGCATCGCATTGAAGCCTTCTAATGCGTGCTTCACTAACGTATCTTTGCCTTGTGCAATACGCGGTGCCCAATCATCGGCATTACCTGTTTTAGGTGCGCCGTTTACACCAGATGCGTGACAAGCAATACAAAAAGTACCATAAACTGTGGCGCCATCACGTGGACCGGTTGGTTCTTCTTTCACTGGCTCAGAACCTGCTAGATAAACATCACCGACAGGTTGGATGCGTTCTGCGATCGCATCGTATTCAGTTTGGCTGATGTCAGAAGCTAAAGCTGCCGTAGAAAACGTTAAGGCAGCGAACAAAACGCTAATCATTTGTCGAGACATATCCATTAAACCCACTTCACATTCCCGAGGTAAGTGACTTACCTATTTATATAGTTAGAGTATTAATGCCGAGCAGAGAAATCATTAAATTCCACTGAATGGCATAGAATGATTAGACAACTTGGTTGCAGCTGTTAAATCAATGTAAATAATGGGTGATTATATCCCGATAACTTGTTGCAATAAACAACAAGTTATCCATGACAGGGCGTGAATCACATCAAAAATCCACTTTAACGGAAGATAACTGTCGAAAAAGAGACCAAACGATAAAAAAAGTAAAAAAAGTACTAGACGGCATAGTGTGATATCCGTATTATTCCACTCCGCCGATAGGGCATGCGCCCGTAGCTCAGTTGGATAGAGCGTTGGCCTCCGGAGCCAAAGGTCGAAGGTTCGAATCCTTTCGGGCGTACCATTGCCTCGGAGGATACATCGGTAAAAATCAGTGGTGGCTATAGCTCAGTTGGTAGAGCCCCGGATTGTGATTCCGGTTGTCGCGAGTTCAAGTCTCGTTAGCCACCCCATTCTTTCTTTTTTAGATTGAATGCGGTAGCATTGCTCCCAATCTTGATTCAATCAAGATAAAACATCGTCGGTGAATAGCGCAGCTTGGTAGCGCATCTGGTTTGGGACCAGAGGGTCGGGGGTTCGAATCCCTCTTCACCGACCACTATTTAGTTTATGGCTCGAATAGAGCGGTAAACAGCAAAAATTGATGGTGGCTATAGCTCAGTTGGTAGAGCCCTGGATTGTGATTCCGGTGGTCGCGAGTTCGAATCTCGTTAGCCACCCCATTAATTAAGGTGACTTCTTAGTTGAAGTGTCCTGTCTGATTTGAGAAAATCAGAAAATACAGTTCGGTGAATAGCGCAGCTTGGTAGCGCATCTGGTTTGGGACCAGAGGGTCGGGGGTTCGAATCCCTCTTCACCGACCACTATTTAAAGCCTCAGTCGAAAGACTGGGGCTTTTTTACATTTAAAATTTAGAGTGTAGGGACCTGAGGGGCGTGGGCTAGAGCACCAGCCCGGTGTAACGTCAGTCCGCAGGGAGCCCTGCCGCGTCGAATCCTCTTTACCGACCACTATTAGAAAGCTTGCTTTTTAGCAGGCTTTCGTCGTTTTAGAGTTTATGATCTCGCTTGGACTGTATTAGTCGGTAATGTATGAATGGATTTGAACCCAAGTGGGGTTCGCCTGAAGTTAGAATTCGGCTCTTCACCGACCGCTATTTAGAGCCTCAGTCGAAAGACTGGGGCTTTTTTGCATCTCTCCTGAAAAGAATCGGCATTCCATTTCAATTTTCCCCAAAAGTGTACAGCTCTAGGGGCTTTTGACCACCTATGATCTAAATGCTTTTCGAGCTGACAAAATAAACCCCAGAGCAGTGTCTGGGGTTTGTAGTTTTCTAATCCGCTGCTTTTATTGGGCGAGTGTTTTAAGGATTTCTTTTACTTCTACCGTTTTTTGGATTTCAAAACTTGGCGTTATATCCGTTGAGTTACTTGCGCCTGTCGCATTCACCCACACACTCAAAATGCCCATATTGTTAGCGCCAGCAATGTCGGCAGGTAAAGAGTCGCCCACGTGTAGAGCCTCTTCTGGTTTTACTTCGACCAAGTCGAGCGCTTTTTGGAAAATACTTGTAGCAGGTTTCTCTTCTGGCTCTTCTCCTCCCACAATAATATGGTCCACCCAGTTGCTCATTTGTGTCGCGTTTAATTTAGGGTGTTGAGAAAAAATCGGGCCGTTAGTGATCACGACGAGTTTGTAATGTTGACGAAGGTCGCTGAGCATTTCTTTTACACCAGGGAAGAAGGTGAACGCGCCCATACGTGCAGAGTCAAAGTAGTCTTGAGCTTGTTGAGCCTCTTTTGCAGTGATGCTGACGCCTTGCTCCGCCAAGATGTTTTGGATCAGGCCACAACGGAAGGCATTTTCATCGGGTAGCAGAGCCACAAGGTGAGGGAACTCAGCATTCAGCTTTTTGTATACACCCTGTAAGTAGCGCTGCAAAAACGCTTTTGGCTCGGTAACTTGTGGGTAGGTCTTATGAATCCAAGTTGTAAACGCTTGTCCTGCAACTTTATCGGCTTGTGACGTTGCACATAAAGTCTCGTCCATATCAAAAAAAATCGCTTTAAGCACAGGGGCTCCTTTTATTTACGGCTTGGCTTTGACACTGTTTATCTATTATCCCACTCTCAATTGTGTCGTAAAGGGTTAAAACAGGCGAGTTTTCTTATGACGTACGAATGAGGATAGCGGTTTAGTCAATAAACCGCTTAAGTGGCGCATAATCTGCGTTGGAGCAGGATTTGTGTGGTTTTGCTGTTTTGTTCACGTTTTGACCTATCCTTTATCTTCCTAAGTTTGGCTTTTTGTATTTGCCGACTATTTTATTAATAGTTTTTTATGTTGAAAAAACACTTTTTGCATATGATATTGTTTGTTAAATGTTAATAAATGCACATGAATAATATGGTTAATGATCTTGTTTAACTCATGTTTACTTTTAGAGCATTTTTCTAGTTTTATTGGTGCATGACGCACAAAAATAGTGTGATATGAAAATGGTTAAATACTTGTTAATGCATTTTTATTCGCTAATTGTGCGTTTATTTAATGTTTTTTCGGCGGAATATACTTTAATTGTTGCTTTTTTGTGTGATTTTTGCCAAATTATTTCCGCATTAAGATTTCAGAGTATTATTCTGAATTTGAACGGATTCATTCAGGTGATGAATGGTGCCTTTGGCGCGATTCGATACCACAGACAAGGCAGTAGAGGTCTGAAATGTCACTATTAGAAGTGAAAAACCTTCGTATTGAATACCCATCCCGACACGGCGTTCACGCTGCCGTGAAATCACTTTCTTTTCATATTGAACGTGGTGAAATCGTGGGTGTTGTTGGCGAATCAGGTGCGGGTAAATCCACCGTTGGTAACGCCGTTATTGATTTGCTTAGCCCTCCAGGTCGCGTTGCTAGCGGTGATGTATTCCTGGATGGAGAAAAAATTTCTGGCCTATCACCAGAAGCGATGCGTAAGGTTCGCGGCTCGAAAATAGGTTTTATTTTCCAAGATCCGATGACCTCGCTCAATCCACTTTTTACTGTTGAGCAACAGCTGAAAGAGACGATCCACGCCAACATGAAGGTCTCTGATGAAGAGGCGTATCAGCGCGCGCTTTCTCTTATGCAGCAGGTTGGTATTCCGCAACCAGAAAACCGCTTAAAACAGTACCCGCACCAATTCTCTGGTGGTATGCGTCAGCGTGTTGTCATTGCCATTGCTTTGGCTGGTGAGCCTGATCTCATCATTGCGGACGAACCAACTACGGCGTTAGACGTTTCTATCCAAGACCAAATCCTCAACTTGATCCGCGAGCTGTGTATCAAGAACAATGTCGGCTGTATGTTGGTTACTCACGATATGGGTGTCGTCTCCAACGTCACCGATCGCGTGGCGGTAATGTATCGTGGTGACTTGGTGGAGTTTGGACCAACAGCCAAAGTATTGGGCGATCCTGATCACTCTTATACTCGCAGTCTAATTTCAGCGGTACCACGTTCAGACAGAAAGCTAGATCGTTTCCCGTTAGTAAGCTATATCGAAGAAGCGGCGGAAATGGAGCCACTCGATATCAAGAACCACTGGTTAGGACAAAGCCAAGATGAGCGTGAGTACACTGGCCCGCTTTTGGACGTGAAGAACGTCAATCTTCGCTTTGTTACCAAAGACTCTTTGTTCGAGAGCCGCCGAGAATACGTGCAAGCATCTAATAATGTGAGCTTTGAAGTGCACGAAGGCGAAACCTTTGGTTTGGTGGGCGAGTCTGGTTCAGGTAAATCGACCATTGCACGTGTGATTGCTGGTTTATACCAACCTAACTCTGGTCAGGTGAAATTCGAGGGCATTGACCTGACCGCTTTAACCTCTGAGAAAGAGCGCCGCCCGATGCGTCGTCAAATGCAGATGGTGTTCCAAAACCCATATACTTCAATGAACCCTCGTATGAAGGTATTCGATATTATTGCTGAGCCAATCCGTTTCCATAAATTGACGAAAAACGAGTCGGAAACTCGCCAAATCGTGAATGACCTATTGGATCATGTTGGTTTGGGTCGAATGGCTGGGCTTAAGTACCCTCATGAATTCTCCGGTGGTCAGCGTCAGCGTATTTCTATTGCGCGTGCGTTGGCGACTCGTCCTCGACTTTTGATTTGTGATGAACCGACCTCAGCACTGGACGTATCGGTACAGGCACAAATTCTAAACTTGCTGAAAGATCTGCAAAGTGAGCTGAACTTGACTATGTTGTTTATCAGCCACGATTTACCTGTTATTCGTCAGATGTGTGACCGAGTAGGTGTGATGCAAATGGGTACACTTTTAGAAGTGGCACCAACAGAACAGTTATTCACGGCACCTCAACACGAATACAGCAAAAAATTGATTTCTCTGATGCCGGAGTTTACTGGCTTGCGAGAAGAGATCGAAACGGCATAAACCAAGCAATTCGCTTGGCTAACCTTTAGTCATAACAAAGACGCAAACACAACAACAAGGGATCCGTATCCCCGCATGAAGGAGTTATGCAAATGAAAACCATGAAAAGCAAATTAGCAGTGGCGCTAATGGCTGCGGGCCTAAGCTTTAACGCAATGGCAGCAGATATCAAAGTTGGCTATGCAGCTGACCCAGTATCGCTTGACCCACATGAGCAGCTATCAGGTGGCACACTGCAAATGTCACACATGGTATTTGATCCGTTGGTTCGCTTTACTCAAAAAATGGATTTCGAGCCTCGCCTAGCGGAAAGTTGGGAACGTATTAACGATACGACTGTTCGTTTCAAACTGCGTGAAGGTGTGAAATTCCATTCTGGCAATACTCTAACTGCTGACGACGTCGTGTGGACGTTCCAGCGTTTAAAAAGCTCTCCTGACTTTAAA
Organism: Vibrio sp. 1288; assembly: GCF_033344475.1. Taxonomy (NCBI): domain Bacteria; kingdom Pseudomonadati; phylum Pseudomonadota; class Gammaproteobacteria; order Vibrionales; family Vibrionaceae; genus Vibrio; species Vibrio sp. 1288. Next base: position 49,864 of record NZ_JAWPOX010000030.1, on the reverse strand, counting down.
AACATCTTCGACCCGTACGAGAAAATCGTCAAAGTGGACGACAACACGTTCGATCTTGTAACTAAAGGTCCTTACCCACTAGTGCTGCAAACCGCAACGTACATTTTCCCAATGGACAGCAAGTTCTACACTGGCAAAACTGCGGACGGCAAAGACAAGTCTGAGCTAGTGAAGCACGGTAACTCATTTGCATCGACTAACGTATCTGGCACGGGTCCATTCATTGTGACTTCACGTGAACAGGGCGTAAAAGTGGAATTTGAACGCTTTAAAGATTACTGGGACAAAGAGTCGAAAGGTAACGTTGATAAGCTAACGCTTGTGCCAATCAAAGAAGACGCAACTCGTGTAGCAGCGCTGCTTTCTGGCGGTGTTGACATGATTCACCCTGTAGCGCCAAACGACCACAAACGCGTTGAAGATGCTGACGGCATCGACCTAGTTACGCTACCTGGTACTCGTATCATCACGTTCCAACTAAACCAAAACAGCAACGAAGCATTGAAAGACGTTCGCGTTCGCCAAGCGATTGTTCACGCAATCAATAACGAAGGTATCGTGAAGAAAATCATGAAAGGCTTCGCAACGGCCGCTGGTCAGCAAAGCCCGGCAGGTTACGTAGGTCACGATGACAAACTGGTTCCTCGCTACGATTTGAAGAAAGCGAAAGAACTGATGAAAGAAGCGGGTTACGAAAACGGCCTGACGCTAACGATGATCGCACCAAACAACCGTTACGTGAATGATGCGAAAGTAGCACAAGCGGCAGCGGCAATGTTGTCTAAGATCGGTATCAAGGTTGATCTGAAGACCATGCCAAAAGCGCAATACTGGCCAGAGTTCGACAAGTGTGCGGCAGACATGCTGATGATCGGTTGGCACTCAGATACAGAAGACTCAGCGAACTTCAACGAGTTCCTAACGATGACTCGTAACGAAGAAACCGGTCGTGGTCAGTACAACTGTGGTTACTACTCAAACCCAGAAATGGACAAAGTGGTTGAAGCTGCGAACGTAGAAACGGATCCTGCGAAACGTGCAGAAATGCTGAAAGGTGTAGAAGCAACACTATACAACGACGCAGCATTCGTACCGCTACACTGGCAAAGTGAAGCGTGGGGTGCGAAGTCTAACGTGAAAGCGGCAGACATCGTTAACCCAATGGTAATGCCTTACTTCGGTGACCTAGTGGTTGAATAATCACGGTTAGTCGACTTTGAGGAGGGATGGATTTCCCTCCTCAACTTAAAGCACTCGACTCAGTTTTGTTTCAGTCGGATTGAGTGGGTTATTTAGACTGAATTTTCTCTCTAATTTAGAGATCTATGGATAGTTAAGGGGCAAGGAATGTTTTCGTTTCTGGTCAAGCGCCTGTTTCAGGCACTGATAGTGATGTTTGTGATCAGTTTGGTGGCGTTTGCCATTCAGGACAACCTGGGTGATCCGCTGCGTGAGCTTGTAGGTCAGTCGGTTTCGGAATCGGAGCGTCAAGCGCTACGCGACGACTTGGGCCTGAACGATCCCTTTATCACAAAGTACACGCGCTTTGTGGGTAATGCACTGCAAGGTGATTTGGGTACCTCATATTTTTTCAAGCGACCTGCGGTTGAGGTGATCCTCGATAAGCTGGTGGCAACATTAGAGCTCGTGTTTGGCGCGACGCTCATCATTATCGTTTTCTCTATACCACTCGGGGTGTATTCCGCGATTCACCCGAAGAGTGTCTTTACCAAATTTGTTATGGCGATGAGTAGTGTCGGCATCTCGATTCCGGTGTTCCTAACCGCAATCATGCTGATGTACGTCTTCTCCATCGAACTCGGCTGGCTGCCTTCCTATGGGCGAGGTGAAACCGCTAACGTACTCGGTTGGGAATCTGGCTTCTTTACCATTGATGGTATCAAGCACCTCATCCTACCTTGTATTGCGCTAGCGTCTATCATGCTGCCGTTGTTCATCCGTTTGGTACGTTCAGAAATGCTGGAAGTACTGAGTTCGGAATACATTAAGTTCGCCAAAGCAAAAGGTTTGAACTTGCAAAAGATTTATTACCAACATGCACTTAAGAACACCATGCTACCAGTATTGACGGTAGGTGGCGTGCAGATTGGTACCATGGTGGCCTACACCATTCTTACTGAAACCGTGTTCCAATGGCCGGGCACTGGCTTCCTTTTCCTAGAGGCAATCAACCGTGTAGATACACCGCTGATCACTGCCTACGTTATCTTTGTTGGTCTGATCTTCGTGGTAACCAATACCATCGTTGACTTGCTGTACGGCATCATCAACCCAACTGTGAACCTAACTGGAAAAGGAGCTTAATCATGAGCCAATCAAATTTAACACCAGCTCCTGCTCCATCAGCGTGGCAGCGTTTCAAAGAGTCAGATTTTCTGTATTACTTCAAACGCGACAAAGTGGCGATGGCGAGTTTTACCGTCTTTATGATGTTCTTAGTATTGGCATTGGCTGCACCGATTCTTGCGCCAACAGACCCGTACGATCTGACGTCTATCGACATCATGGACTCTGAGTTGCCACCTTCGTGGATGGAAGATGGCGATGAGCGCTTTGTGTTGGGTACTGACGAGCAAGGCCGCGATATTTTATCGACCATTCTTTACGGCTCTCGTTTGTCTTTGACGATCGGCTTTTTAGCCGTCGGTCTTCAGTTGGTACTGGGTATCATCATTGGTTTGTCGGCGGGTTACTTCGGTGGTCGTATCGATAGCTTCTTGATGCGCTTTGCGGATGTTCAACTATCGTTCTCAACCATGATGGTGGCGATCATCGTATCGGCCATCTTCAAAGCCAGCTTTGGCAGTGATTTTTACAGCCAATATGCGGTGGTCATGCTGGTGGTGATCATCGGTGTGGCAGAATGGCCGCAATACGCACGTACCATTCGCGCCTCGGTATTGGCAGAGAAGAAGAAAGAATACGTCGAAGCGGCGCGTGTGATGGGCTTTAAAGCTCCGCGAATCATGTTCCGTCACATTCTGCCGAACTGTCTATCGCCAATCTTGGTTATCTCGACGGTACAGGTAGCGAACGCGATCATGTCGGAAGCGGCACTGTCATTCCTAGGTTTGGGTCTTCCTGTTGATCAGCCGTCACTAGGTGCGCTGATCAGCATCGGCTTTAACTACATCTTCTCAGGTGCGTGGTGGATTACTGCCTTCCCAGGCATCGTGCTCGTAACATTGGTTTTGGTTATCAACCTGTTGGGCGACTGGCTACGTGATGTATTCAACCCGAAACTGTACAAAGGATAAGAATTTTCCCACCAAGCGTTGTAAATTCGCTTAATTCCTTCCTAAACTGAGAGCCGGATGCAAATTCCGGCTCTTTTTTTGCTAGTTATTCTTTGTTCACATTTTTTTGGCGCTTTGCCGCCATAATGACCTTACCCACTAATTTAGAGTGAAGTGTATGGAAATGAAGAAGGCACAACACCCATCTCGTATCTTCCAAGCAAGCCTAGCTTTCGGCTTGTCGCTGGTATGCGCCCAGTTTTCTAGCCCAGTATCGGCGGAGGAGTTCCTTTGCCAAGCCACTCAAGCCAGCGAGAAAGAATTACCGATGCTTGAGAAAACGTGCCCAATTGGTAACGGAGTATGGGGAAAGAAAGTGCCGCAGGGGGGCAACTACCTTTACTGGATTCAATGCGGATTGCTACCCAAGCCTATGTCTCTCGCGAAAGCTAAGCCTCTCTATAGTAAAATCACGACTGACGTATGGATGAAGCCTGATTCCAAAGGCTATCGCTGTTTGATTGGACCTTACAAGGCATTGTCTGATGCGAGGGATGACTTACGAGGAGTCAAAACCTTGTCGAATTACAAAGAGGCGTTCATCCGAGTGGTTGGGAAAGGGACGAAACAACCAGTAACACCACCTACACCTAAATCTACTGTATCGTCGAAATCAGCCGCATCTTCGGTTAAGCCAACACCGACGGTGACCCCGAAACCCGCGCCAGTTCCTGCTGTGCGAGCTGATACCGACGCCTTTAAAGCGCGGGCAGAGAAGCCAGATACCAAGGCAAAAAGTTCACGTGATAGCTCTTCGTCTAAGCCTGTTGCTAAGACCAAAGCGAAGCCAATTGTCACCGGAAATGATGACATTGAAGTTCGGTTGAGAACTTCAGTGCAGGGCAAAACGTACGTGGTCCCATATTTACTCGATCACCATAATCAGTTTTACATGGAACATGGTAAGCCGTGGAACCGCCTCAACTACGAAAACTCGCACAAAGTATGTCAGCAACTGGGTATGAACTTAGCTAACCCTGCAGAGTTTAAAGCGCTGAGGGCGTCTGGGGTGATGGAAAAAAATCAATGGCCACTGCAACTGCCGTATTGGGGCAAAGATAAGAAAGGTTTGTTCGCCGATCGTGAGCCCAATCAGCTCACCGGGACCTCATTATTGAACGTGGTGTGCGTGAAATAACGACTCAGATATTGTGGTCAAAATATAGAAGAAAGCCCCGAGTTCGGGGCTTTTTTGCGGTCTCAAATATTATCGCTATTTAAGTGGCGTTTCTTTGTGATGCGTTTGCTAATACGCTCTACCACTGATATTCATCTCATTTTGCGAATTATTTTCACTGAGCTTGTCGGCAGAGAGTCTATTCGTCATAATGTTACTTGTAACATTAATGATAAATCACATATTTATGGCTCAACAGAAGAAGAAAACTCGTACGACATTGCAGGATGTCGCAGACCAGGTTGGCGTCACGAAGATGACCGTTTCACGCTATATGCGTAACCCTGAATCGGTGGCAGAAAAGACTCGGGCCAAGATTGCGACTGCGATTGAAGAGATGGGTTACATCGAAAACCGTGCACCGGCGATGTTGTCAAAGTCCTCCAGTAAAGCCATTGGTATTTTACTGCCGTCTTTGTCCAACCAAATTTTTGCTTCCTTTGTTCAGGGTATAGAGATGGTGACCAAAGCCAATGGCTATGAGACGCTTTTAGCGCATTTTAGCTACGATGAGCTTGAAGAAGAGCGCAAGATCGCGTCATTACTCTCTTATCAAGTCGATGGGCTTATTCTAACTGAAAGCCATCACACGCCGCGTACATTACAGATGATCAAAAATGCGGGCATTCCGGTGGTCGAAACCATGGAACTGCCATCGGAGCCGATTGATATGGCGGTTGGACTCGATCATGAAGATGCGTCGTACACCGTGGTTAAGCAGATGCTAGATACGGGGAAGCGTACAATCGTCTATTTTGGCGCGCGTCTGGATACGCGAACCAAATTGCGGATGCAAGGTTACGATCGCGCGATGACAGAAGCAGGGCTAGAACCCAAACATGTATTAACTGGTGATCATTCTAGTTTTTCTTTAGCACATGATTTGCTCGAACGCGCACTGGAAACGCACCCAACGCTCGATGGGGTGTTCTGTACCAACGATGACATCGCAATTGGCACCATGCTGAGTGCGCAGCAACGTGGCATTCAAGTTCCACAGCAATTGGCAGTGGCGGGCTATAACGCGCTGGATATCGGTCAAACCATCAGTCCGAAACTGACCAGCGTTGATACGCCGCGTTTCCAAATTGGTGTAAAGAGCGCAGAACTATTAATTGCGCGCCTGAAAGGCGAAACGCAAGAAGAAAAAGTCTTCGATATGGGGTATCAGATCACGTCGGGAGAGAGTGTTTAACTAATTGTTAACTGCTCTTTGTATTCGCTCATCAATGGTATTGGTAGGTTAGGGTATGGCACATCAGCTGGATGCATTGGATCTCAACTTAATGCGTTTATTAAAAGCCGTGGTGGAAAACCGCAGCATCAAGCTGGCCGCAATGCAGCTTGGCATTTCTCAACCGAGCGCCAGCCGCGGCGTGATGAAGTTGAAGCAAGTATTTGATGACCCGCTTTTTGTGCGTAAAGCACATGGGGTAGAGCCATCACCCATGGCGATTCGTCTCGCCGCCGAGTTCGACAATATGGTTGCGCCACTGGAAAAAGTGGTGCAAGAATTTGAAGTGTTCGACCCACTGCAATACCAAGGGCAGATTGCGATTGTAACTGATCCTTATTTGATGGATGAACAAGGGCAGCGACTGCTCACTGGTTGTCATCGAGCCTTTCCCAAAGCGCACTTTGCTTTTTCCAGCTGGAATACTTACTCGCACGATGAAATGTTAGAAGGCGAGCACGATTACTGCATTCTTGACCAAGAGACCGAGCTGTCGAAAGACATTTACATGCGCCCGTTATTCGTTGAAAAACGGGTGATTTTGGCGCGCAAAAATCACCCAACGTTGTCGAAAGTCAGCAATGATTGGGACACGGTGTCCAAACTACCACTTGTCTCTTTGCCTGCGCCCGCGTCATATAAACCGCTTTGTACCGTGGAGTCCGAGTATCGACGCATGGGTTATGAGCCAGTAGTGTTACTGAAGTCCTATAATTTGCGTTTGGCTTGCCAAATGTTGCAAGAAACCGACGCGATTATGTATGCCAGTCAAAGCTCGGCATTGTTGATGCCAGAACTCGCCTCTTACGCAATGCCACCCGTTAATCGTGAGTTCAGTCAGTTTGTTGTCTCTGGCGGTTTCCTTCAAACCAACCGCAACCATCCTTTGCACAGACACCTACATAAAGTGGTGCGACAAACCCTCAATACGCCGCTGATTTTTACGCAGTGACGTCACCTGATGGCATCAGCTGAATGAGAGAGCAGATGCTTTAACCTTATCAATGTTGTGTGATTACATAGACAACTTATTTCTTAAGATATTCAAAAATGAATATCTCAATTACCTGTCTCTTTTTCCTACCCAGCGCTAACCTTATCTCAAATAGTCAGGAGAAGTGGCTCATTTTTATCTTTTTAACTTTTTGAATGTCGATACAGGTACGCGACATTCACCATTCTCCGTTATGCATTTTTTTAATTTCTGATGGAGGATTAATCATGCTAGTTGCACGTCTATTTTTATTGCTCGCCATCGTTGCCGAAGTAGCTGGCACCAGCACTATGTCTCTTATCGGACAAGGGCACGGGTGGTGGGGCTACATCGTAATGTATGTGCTGATCGCAATCTCTTACTACTTTCTTGCGTTTGCCGCGAAGAAAATATCTATCGGTGTGGCATACGCTGTCTGGGAAGGGTTAGGTATCTCGTTGATCACCGTGGTGTCGATCATCGCCTTTGATGCCAACTTAAACCATCAAGAATTGTTTGGTTTGATGTTAGCCGTTGTTGGCATTGTGTGTGTGACCTTAGGGGAATCACATGGTCAACCTAACGCCAAGAAAAATGCCGATAAACCGGCAAAAGAACGTTCATTTTCTACTAGTACAAGGTGCGAATCATGAGTCAATTTTTTACGATGTCATTTGGATTTGTCGTGATGGCTGCCTTGGTCGATATCATGGCCAATATGGCGCTGACACGCTCAAAAGGTTTTAAATATAAAGGCTGGGGCATTGCGGCGATTGTGTTGGTACTGACAGCATTCACGCTTTTGGCACAAGCGGTGAAAGAGATCGACTTAGCCATTGCTTATGCCTCTTGGGGTGCGATCGGTATCTTGGGTACCGCAGTGGGTGGAGCCTTGCTGTTTAAGCAGAAACTCAAGCCAATCGGCTGGTTTGGTATCTTTGTGGTGATTGCTGCCGTCGTAGTGATGAAGACCGCTTGATGTAATTTACTGAATGCTAGATATCGTCATTCTGAGCAGCAAGAGACGAGTGTGATTCAGAATCTACCAACACAAAAGTGTTTCGGCAGAGGTGTTTTCTCTGGATTCACAGCACCTTGATATTAGATTCCTGATCTCGCCTAGGCTCGTCGGAATGACGGATTCATTCGTTTTTTAGAAAGAACTGAGGCCAATCCCAACGCTCGTCATTCTGAACAGCGAGGGACGAACGTGATTCAGAATCTACCAACAAAAAGTGCTGTAGCAGAGGTGTTTTCTCTGGCTTCACAGCACGTTGATAGTAGATTCCTGATCTCGCCTAGGCTCGTCGGAATGACGGATTCATTCGTTTTTAGAAAGAGCAGTGGCCAATCCCAAAGCTCGTCATTCTGAATAGTGAGGGACGAGCGTGATTCAGAATCTACCAACAAAAAGTGCTGTGGCAGAGGGGATTTTCTCTGGCTTCACAGCTCGTTGATATTAAATTCCTGATCTTGCTTAGGCTCGTCGGAATGACGGATTCATTCGTTTTTAGAAAGAGCAGTGGCCAATCCCAAAGCTCGTCATTCTGAATAG